>JAUIIK010000049.1 GCA_030431755.1 Chloroflexia bacterium | reverse complement strand
TCCTTGACGCGCTGCCAGTAGGACTGCGGCGGCGGCACAACGCCGCCCGCGCCCTGGACCGGCTCACCGATCATGGCCGCGATGGTGTCAGCGCCTTCGCGTTCGATCAGCTCCTCGAGCTCTGCGACGAGCTTGTCAACGAACGCTTCCTCATCATCGGGATCGTCAGCATTGCGGTAGCTATACGGGGCCATCAGATGCACGAAGCCGCCAGGCCGGGGACCAAAATTCGCCCAGTAGCCGGGAATGCCGGTTGCCGACAAAGCGCCCATAGCAATGCCGTGGTAAGCCATCATCCGGGAGATGATCGTGACCTTCTCCGGTTTCCCCTTGAGCGCCCAGTAGTAGCGGGCGATCTTCATCGCGGTCTCGTTGGACTCAGCGCCGCCTGAGGTGAATTGGAAATGGTTTATCGTGCCCGGATACATCTCGGCGAGCTTTGCGGCTAGCTCGATTGGCGGAGGTGTTGCAAGGCCAAAGAACGTCGGTCCGTAGGCGATCTCGTTGATCTGCTGGCCGGCAACCTCTGCCAGCTCATTGCGGCCGTGACCGACATTGATGTTCCAGAGACCGGCGAAGGCGTCGATGTACTCCTTGCCGTCCGCATCCCAGAGTGTGCTGCCCTCGCCCCGAACCATCACCAGCGGGCCGTTGGCAGCGACCTGCTTTAGATTTGAGACTGGGTGCAGGTGGTGTGCGATATCGAGTTCCCGTAGCCGCGCGCTGTCGTATCGATCAGTGGACATGCGTCCTCCCTCATCTGATGAAGTTCATGTGACGAGGTTAGCACGCCCCGGCCCGCGCCACGCATCCGCGCGTCACACGACTCGCGCTGCCGCCTCATCCAAGATCGCGGCCAGGCGGTCGAGCGGGATCGCGTGCAACGTGTTCCCGCGATGGCCGGTGAGCGTATCCGCCGCCACCAGCGCGTTGAGCACTGCTTCGGCAACTGCCTCGACCGTCGCCTGAAACAACGGGTTCATAGCACGGTCGTCGAGGCGCGCCGGGTTGACGATGTGGCTGTCCGCGAACCGGTCGAGACGCGCGCCGACAGCATTCGAAAAGGCCAGAAGCAGGTCGCCACTGCTGTTGCCGGCGGTCAGCCCGACTCGGCCCAGACCAAGCATGCCGCGCTTGCAGAGCCGCCGGCACTGTCGGTCGGAAATTGGCGCGTCCGTCGCAATGACGACGATGATCGAGCCGCCATCCGGATCCAACTGGCCCGGCTCGGGCATCAGATCCGTGATCTCCAGGCCAACCGGCACACCTGCGATGTTGAGATCATGCCGGTGGCCAGTGTTCGCCTGGACGAGCACGCCGAGAGTGAAGCTCTCACCGCCAACTTCGACCAGTCGCGACGCGGTCCCGATCCCGCCCTTGAACTGGAACAATGCCATGCCCGTGCCGCCGCCGACGTTCCCTTCAGCGACTGGTCCGGAAGAGGCGTTGTTCAGCGCCTCATAGACATGGGCAGGCTCGACATGTTGCGCCCGGACGTCATTGAGGAAGCCGTCATAGGTCTCCGCGACGACCGGGACAACGAAGTGCTGCCGACCGAGCGTCGGCTCCGTCTCGCAGAGCCACTCGGTGAGCGCCTGGTGCGCCGCCCCGACTGAGAAGGTGTTGGTGATGACGATGGGCGACTCGATGTAGCCGTACTCGTCGACCTGTGAACGCCCGGTGATCTCGCCGGAGCCATTCAGCACCTCGATTGCGGCCGGAACCATTGCCCGAAAAACAGAGCCCTCGTGCGGGTGAATCGCGGTGACGCCGGTCCGGGCTACAGAATCGCCCGCGGACGGGTCGCCGTGGACAACCGTTGCATGTCCTACCCGGACGCCGGCAACGTCGGTGATTGCATTCTCAGGGCCAGTCGGCAGCGCTCCAACTGGAATGCCGAACCCGCGAAAGCGCATCTTGCCGCCTCCTTCACTAGACACCGCTGGCCGCCAGAAAGGCCAGCGCGTTGCCCGGATCAGCCCTGTTGATCGCCAGCCGTGAAAGCGTCAGAAGTTCGTATTGCTCAGCCGAATAAGCGCTCGGGTCCAGGTAGAAGCGCCCGTAGGCGTCGATAACCTGCGACGTCGCATCCCACCATGCAGCCGCCCCAACGCCGTTGACCTGAGTCAGCCGGAACGGATCCAGATAGGCGTGCCACTCCGCCTCAACCTCGGTGACGGGCTTGCCGAGCACTGCATCAAGCGGCTGTTGCCGGTAGAGCGCGACGTATTGCTCCCAGCCGTATGTGTCGATCACGTAGAACGCGAACGCCGCGGCGGCGTCGTAGTAGACACGCTTGCGCATGCGTCCGGCGAAATCGTCATCCATGATCGCCTGCAATGGCGGCAGCGCGCCGGCCTCATAGACCCAGGCGGTCGATTGGAGTGGCGAGACGTAGTCATAGGCGACGAGGTCGTCAGTCATGACCCAGGTCGCGAGGCCCTCGACGTAGAAGATGTCGAACGGCAGGTGGATCGTGTTGCCCGCGATCAGGTGCGTCATCTCGTGTACCAGCAGCGCCTCGAACTCATCGTCGACGACGCTGCCGTCGTCGAGCATGAAGATCCAGCGAAAGTCGGACTCGGTGAAGCCCTGGCAACCAAGGCAGTCCTCGGCGAATAGCTGATCGGCGAGGAAGACCGTCAGATCATCGTTCCAGGCTTCGCCAAGCTTCGCGTTCGCCTCGACCCGCGCCGCCTCGGTCTGACGCGCTATCTCGGCGGCATAGTCAGCAGTGTATGCGCCGGGCCGGAAACTAACGGTGATAGCTCCAAATGTGTGCGACTCGGTGTACGTCACCTCGACCGACGCCAGCGGGAAGGTCGGCAACTCCAAGGCTGGCGCGTCGACATCAACCGACGCGACAGCGGGCTGCTGGGTCGGGATGATGCCATCAAGCGCCGATGTGGGCGTTGCGCCGCCGCCGGGCTCGGAACTACTTGCGGGTTGGGTTCCAGCCGCGGCAGTCGTCTCGGAGCCGGCTGCTCCCGCTGCTGTCGGCGTTGCAGTGGTTGACGCAACGCCGCTCGTCGAGCCGGTGTCCCTGGTCGCGACGGCGACGATGCCACCGATCACTGTGATTAGCCCTACGATGCCCAGCACTAGCCCGAGTACCCGCAACCGTCCTCCACTCGCGAATCGCGCCCGCCTGCACTATGATGCGCCGGTGAATCTTAGCGACTAGGTCCGCCGGCTACAACGCGGGCATATCACGACGAGAAGGAGGAATGGTGTCGCTGCGTAACGAGTCCCACCTTTCCGACCTTGCGCGCCGCGCCGGCAAGGCCACACTAGGAAACCCACGGCAGTCCGCAGAGATGATCTCGTTCTATGCCGGATTCCCGGACCCCGGCTCGCTCCCCATCGCCGATGTGATCGACTCGACCCGCGTGGCGCTCGAGGCTGATGGCGAATGGGCGCTTCAGTACGGCGCGTCGGCCGGCGACGAGCGCATCATCGAAGAACTCCTCAAGAAACTTGCGCGTGACCAGAAGATCGACGCGGCGCCAGAGAACATCCTTGTGACAAATGGAGCCTCCCAGGCGCTCTCGCTCATCGTCGATTTGCTGGTGGAGCCTGGCGACACGATCATCAGCGAAGCGCCCACCTGGATGGGCGCGGTTGCCAACTTCAACCAGGCCGGCGCGGATGTCCGCACCGTCAGCGTCGACGACGACGGAACGAACACATCCGAGCTACGCGCCATCCTCGAGGAGCTACGCTCCGAAGGTCGACGCGCGAAGCTACTTTATGTCATCCCAAACTTCCAGAACCCGATGGGCGTCACGATGTCGCTGGAGCGGCGGCACGAGCTGCTGGCTATTGCAGACGAGTTTGACCTGCCGATCATCGAGGATGATGCCTACTTCGATCTGCGCTACAGCGGCGCGGCGCTGCCGGCGCTCTACACGCTCGATAGCTCTGGGCGCGTGATGTACATGGGCACCTTCTCCAAGATCATGGCCGCCGGCATGCGCCTTGGCTGGCTCATCGCCCACGAAGACGTAATCAGCCGCCTACTCCCACTCAAGTCTGATGGCGGGACGAGCCCGTTTGGCAGCTTCGTCGCGACCGAGTTCGCTGCCTCCGGCACGCTGCTCGAACACGTCCAGGAGCTCCGGGCGCTTTACCACCAGCGACGGGACGCCATGCTGGCGGCGCTCGAACGTGAGATGCCGGACGGCACGAGCTGGACGACTCCGGACGGGGGCTTCTTCATTTGGCTGCGGTTCCCGGAAGCCGTCGAAATGGCGACGCTGGTTCCTGCCTGCCGGGCACGCGGTGTCGAGATCAGCCCCGGCCCGATCTTCTACTTCGATGAACGCGGGAGCAATGAGATGCGTCTATCATATTCATTTGCCACCGAGCCACAGATCGACGAAGGCATCGCGATCCTTGCTGCCGAGGCGCGCAAGCAACTGGCAACGGTGGGGAGCTAGCACATGCCCAATCAATCAATCGCCTGGCTGGACGAACTGAGCACGGACCTGTCGAAACGCTCGGGCAGCTCGGCAGCACGTCCGTCGATGCGTAACGTCGCGAACTCGGTCGCTTTCCTGTCAGGCGGCCTGCCCGATCCGCGCGAGCTGCCACGCGACACCGTGGTCGCCGCAACCGCCGGCGCGCTGGAGCTCGAAGGGGAATGGGCGCTCCAGTATGGCCCGTCGACCGGTGATCCCAACCTTATTGCTGCGTTGCTGGACAAGCTTGCCCGTGACCAGGGCATCGAGGCGCAACCTGAGAACATTCTGATAACGGCCGGCGCATCGCAAGCGGTCGGACTGGCAGCCCGCTTGCTCATCGATCCAGGCGATGTCGTTATCAGCGAAGCGCCAACCTGGACCGGCGCAGTCCGCCGCTTCGCCGCCCACGGCGCAGAGGTGCGCGAGGTCAGCGTCGACCACGACGGCACCAACGTCGACGAGCTCGAAGCCGTCCTGGCTGATCTCGCGGCCGACGGGCGCCGAGCGTCAATGCTCTACATCCTCCCGAACTTCCAGAATCCAATGGGGGTCACGACGACCGCTGAACGGCGGGATCGCATCGTCGCCCTCGCCCGCGAACATGCCGTGCCGATCATCGAGGACGACGCCTACTATGACCTCCGCTACGACGGGCCGCAGGCCGAGACACTCTACACATTGGCCGATGGGGAGTCCGTCATCTACATGGGCACCTACTCAAAGAACATGGCGGCCGGCATCCGGCTCGGCTGGGCCGTTGCCGACGCCGAGACGATTGCCAGGCTGACCGCGCTCAAGCTCGAAGGGGGCACCAGCCCCTTCGCCAGCCAGGTCGCGGCGGAGTGGACCCGCAACGGCACGCTCCAGGCACACATCGAGTTGCTACGCACGCATTACCGCGCCAAGCGTGACGTCATGCTGGCGGCGCTCGACAACGCGATGCCGGAGGGCGTGCGCTGGACGCGGCCGCAGGGCGGGTTCTTCATCTGGGTGACGATGCCTGACACAGTCGACGTGACTGAACTGGCGGGCGCGTTGGCCGCGCAGGGCGTCCAGATCAGCGCTGGGCCCGGTTTCTACCACAGCGACAGCGGTCACCACGAGTTCCGCCTCTCCTACTCCTATCCGACCGACGACGAGATCATAAATGGGATCGAGATGCTCGGGCGCGAGATCAGCCAACGCCTGTAGTGACGACCAGCAGCGCAAGCACGAAGGGAAGCAATGTGACGACAACAACGCCAGACCAGTGGATTCGCGACCTCTTTTCCGACCGGGCCAACCGCACCGGGCCGGGCATGGTCGCGCTCGACCCGAAAGACAGCGCGAAGATCATCGCCTTCGGCGGCGGCTACCCGGACGCCGACAGCTTGCCGATCCAGGACATCGCCGAGTCAACCCGCATCGCCCTGGAACGCGACGGCGAGTGGGCGCTGCAATATGCGTTCGGCACTGGCGTTCCCGAACTCGTCGATACATTGCTCGACAAGCTACGCCGCGACCAGGGCATTGAGGCTACGCGTGAGAACGTCCTGATCACAAATGGCGCGTCTCAGGCATTGGGGCTGATCTTCGAGGCCTTTGTCGACCCTGGCGACGTCATCATCAGCGAAGCACCCTTCTTCCTCGGCACCGTCCATCGCTGCCGCGCGTCGGGCGCGGATGTCCGCGAAATCCCGCTGGACGATGAGGGGCTTGATGTTGCCGCGTTAGAGTCCACGCTCAACGAGCTGAAGGCGGAGGGCAAGCAGGCGAAGTTCCTCTACCTCGTCCCGAACTTCCAGAATCCGACTGGCATCACGTACAGTCCGGAGCGGCGCGAGGCCATTCTGAACCTCTGCAAGGCCCACGGCGTGCCGGTGCTGGAGGACGACGCCTACTATGATCTGCGCTTTGAAGGCGATGCCGTGCCGACCTTCTACGGGCTCGCCGACGAGCCCGGCCAGGTCATGTATTGCGGAACATTTTCGAAAATCATCGGCGCGGGCATGCGCCTCGGTTGGGTCGTCGCCCACCCGACGGTGATCGCCCATCTCTCAGGCTTGAAGACCGACGCCGGGACTCCCGCATTCGCGAGCCACGTGGTTGCCGAGTTTACCGGCTCCGGCACGCTGGCCGAGCATATTGGCACGCTCAAGGATGTCTATCGTCATCGCCGCGACGTCATGCTGGCGGAGCTCGAAGCGAAGCTCCCGGACGGTTGTTCCTGGACGCGCCCGACCGGCGGCTTCTTCATCTGGCTGACACTACCGGAAGGGCTGGATTGCGCCGACGTCGCCGCCGCCTGCGTGGAACAAGGGTTGCAGATCGGGATCGGCAAGAACTTCTTCACAACCGGCAAAGGCGCGGAGAACATCCGGCTAGCCTACTCCTTCAACGACGATGAGGAAATCGAGAGGGGTGTCGACATCCTCGCCACAGTCATCCGCGACCAGTTGGACTCGGCCAGAAATTAGACCGCTGGTCACGTCCACCGCAGTCCGCCCGCCCCGCTCGGCCTCGTAGCGGTGGAGATGAACTCCACCGCTACGAGGCAAGATAAGCATCCAATTCCAGTGGCGATCTCGCGACTCAGCGGATCGGGGCCGGGAAGCGCGACATGCGATCCTAGTTGCACGCTAGCCCAAGCTGCTGGCAGAGCGTGTCGCTCTGGGTGTCGCCGTGGACCAGAGCCTCAGCGAGGTCGACATGATCTCCTACCTGGATACCGCGCTCAGCGAACCATCCCCGATTCGCCTCGACCACATATCGATACGGTCCTGGCGGTTGGTAGGTCGTGAGATGCTGATCTTCGCCCCGTGTCTGCGGCTCCATGTCCGAGAAGCCGATGATCGTGCCGTCGGCGCTGATCCAGGCCAGCGTGAGTGACACGAACGTGTTGCAGTTCCAGAACCCGCCAGAGTTGTCCTGTTCGAAGACGAAGAGCATACCGGTATCATCCGGCAGCTCGTCGCGGTGCATGAGCCCGCAGGCGCGAGTCGCGAACGTCGCAGCCACCTCAAAGTGCATTGCGTGGATTTCGCCTCCAGCCGTCGAGTACTCGCCTTGTGGCAACGCGGCCGGTTGCTCTGATGTCGGCGATGGCTGCGTCGTCGGCGCTGCTGTTGCGGTGGCTGCCGGCATGGGCGTCGCGGTCGGCGACGCGCCAGCGCCGGGGTAACGCCAAGTGTAGTAGTGTGCGCCGGCATTGTTCGACTCAACCTGCCACCCGTCGGGATTGTCCGGCGTATAGGTCAGGCAGCGTCGTTGGAAGCACTGCAGCAATACGTCGCGCGGCTCGCCGCCAACACGCACCGTTGTCCAAAAGGCCTCCGTTATCGGGAAGCCGGCGCCGAAGAAGGGATCGGGAAAGAGCCGGCCCTGCTCGAACTCGCCATTGTTCCAAACCGTGCCCGAGGAATTGAAGAACTCCCAAAAAACGGACGCGATCGTGTGATCGGTCTCAACAATGTAGTACTCGGCACGCACCCCGCGCTCCGCCAGAGTCCCATCTTCAGTCAGCGCCCCATCACTACCGAGCCTGGTCGTAATCAACGCGTCTGCCGGATGCGGCGTCTCGTCAACGATCCCGGCGATCGTGGCGTAGGTCACGCCGGCCGGATCATCGAGGTCTCCAGCAATGTTGATCTGTGCGACACCGCCGACCAACTCGCTGGCCAGCAGACCGGTAAGGACGTAGCCCGGCGCTTCCGGGTCGGCAGTCCGGTCCGGGAGCTCCATGCGCGCCTTGTCGAAGTACTGCACAGTCTGCGTGCCAGTGGGCGCGAGGCTGTTGGGCTCTTCGAGCAGCGGAGTGCGCGGCTCCGGTCCCCAGAACCACGTCCGCGAGACCGCGCCATCCTGAATCGGCAGGTCCGTTCGCGACCAGGTCTCGGCAAAGGCCGGTTCATCCGACACGCCCTGAGCAAGCTCAGGTTGCAACAGCGCCCCGGATAGGGTCACAGCCGCGACCAGCGTCATCGGCACGGCAACCACTAGCGTTCGTCGTGGCTTCAGCAATCTGCGCTCCAGCATTCTGGTGACGTAGTTCCTGGGTGGAGAAGCCGCCACCCTACCAATCTGTCACAATCTATATCAGTCTAGCGGGGATGCCCTGCCAAGTGAAACGAAGTGCCGATGCCCGAATTGCCAGAGGTCGAAGCCGTCCGCCGCGGGATCGCCGCCAACCTGCTCGGCAAGAAGATCACCGCCATCGACTTGAGCCTGCCAAAACTGATCGAAGCGCCGCCGGGCATGTCGCTCGACGACCTCGTCGACGCCCACATTGTCGACGTTGAACGCCGGGGCAAGTATCTCGCTATCGGCTTTCCCGAAGTTGTGGCGGTCTTGCATCTCAAGCTCGCCGGGCAGGTCGTCCTGCGCGACAGCCAGGGCGGCGGGTTCTCGGCCGGTCACCCTGTGCCCGCATTCGACGCAGAGCTGCCTCACAAATCCACGCACCTCGTCTTTGAGTTTGAGGATGGCAGCCGACTCTACATCACCGACATCCGCCACTTCACGCGGTTGCGCCTCATGCCACGTGACGATCTTGCCGCCTACTGGGTTGACACGAAGCTCGGGCCCGACACTATCTCCGATGACTTCACACTGGAGTCCTTCCGGGAACGCATTAAGCGTCGCAAACAGGCGCGCATCAAGCCGCTACTGCTCGATCAAGGGTTCGTCGCGGGCCTCGGCAACATCTACGTCGACGAATCGCTCTACCGGGCCGGCATTCATCCTGAGCGCAAGGCCGTCGATCTCAGCGTGGACGAAGTCGAACGGCTCTATCATGCCATCGTCGAGATCCTGGAGATCGCCGTCCCAATTGGCGGCGCGGCGATTCTCAACGGCAAAGCGACGCCGGAACACGGGGTGTTCCCATTCATCCACGGTCGCGAGGGCGAACCATGCCTCAACTGCGGCACGGCGATCATCAAGACACGCGTCAACAACCGCGGCACTTATCTCTGCCCCGAGTGCCAGCCAGCGCACGAGCCGGCCAGCATAGATTAACCACGTTTAATGAGCCGCTAAGCAATCACTGACAGAGTTCGCATCGTCGGATCATCTGCGCTTTCTAGCCTTACCCCAGGTTCTTCGGATTTATGTAGGACTGTGGGGGAGGAAACTACCACATGACATCTGATCGCCATCAGGATCGGGCTGCACAGCGCAGGGCAGAGATCGCGGCCGAGCGCGCCCACGAGGACGATGTCGTCCGCTCTGGCGCCGGACGCGGTGAATCGTTCAGCGATGTCTTCGCCCGTCGCATCAGCCGGCGCGGAGTGCTCAAAGCCGGCGCGGCTGCCGCGGCGCTCGTGCTTGCGCCAGGCGCAGCCGGCGCTGCCGCTCAGACCGGCGCCAAAGCGCGCGGGCAACGGCCGGGTCAGGGTATCCGCTTCACACCGCTCGGCATCGAACCGGCCTCGAACCAATGGGTAAAGGTCGCCGAAGGCTACGGCCATGGCGTGCTTCTCGCCTGGGGCGACCCGATCCACGACGGCCTGGAGCCGTTCGATCCGGCGACGATGACCGCCGAGGATCAGAAGATGCGCTTCGGCTACAACTGCGACTACATCGGCTGGCATGAGATGTCCGCCAATGGCGACGGCCTCCTCTGGGTGAACCACGAGTACACCAACGAGGAGATCATGTTCGCCGAGTACGACCCTGACAATCCCACGAAGGAGCAGGTCGACATCGAGATGGCCGCTCACGGTGGCTCGATTGTTGCCATGCGGCGTGACGGCAACGGCCGTCTCCGTGCCGAGCTTGGCTCGGAATATAACCGGCGGGTGCATGCCTTTACCGAAATGTCGATTTCTGGCCCGGCTGCGGGCCACGATTGGCTGAAGACATCGTCCGACCACAATGGCTGGACGGTTCACGGCATGTTGAACAATTGCGCCGGCGGCATCACGCCCTGGAACACCGTGCTGACCTGTGAAGAGAACTTCCACCAGTACTTCGGCAACGCCGACGCGCTCGCCGACGACGATCCGCGCAAGGCCGTGCATGACCGCTACGGTATGCCAGGTGGGCATTCCGACCGGCTCTGGGAGCGCTATTACCCGCGCTTCAATGTCGGAGTGGAGCCTAATGAAGCGTTCCGCTTCGGCTGGGTCGTCGAGATCGACCCGATGGACCCCGACGCAACGCCGATCAAGCGCACGGCGCTCGGGCGCTTCCGCCATGAGGGTGCTACCTGGGGTTACTCGCCGAGTGGCCGGGTTGCGTTCTATAGCGGTGACGACTCGCGCTTCGAGTACGTCTACAAGTACGTCTCCGATGAGGCTTACGACCCGCTCAAGCGTGGGATGGGCCAGGGACTGCTCGACAACGGCACGCTGTATGTTGCGGTGCTGAACGACGACGGGAGCGGTGAGTGGCTGCCGTTGCGCTATGGCGAGGGGCCGCTGACCGAGGAGAACGGCTTCAGCTCGCAGGGCGACGTGTTGATCCAGACCCGGATCGCCGCCGACCTCCTCGGAGCGACAAAGATGGACCGTCCCGAGGACATCCAGCAGAACCCGGTCAATCACAAGATCTATGGCGCGTTCACCAACAACACCCAGCGCACCGAAGAGGAGATCGACGCCTCGAACCCGCGTCCCGACAACGCCTACGGACACGTGATCGAGTTCACCGAGGATGGCGATGACGCCGCCTCCGAGACATTCTCCTGGGACATCTTCGTCCTCTGTGGTGACCCGAGCGACGAGAGCACCTACTTCGCCGGCTACCCCAAGGAGAACGTCAGCTCAATCGCGAATCCGGACAATGTGAACTTCGACTCAGCTGGCAACCTCTGGATCTCCACAGACGGCCAACCGGGGACGCTCGAGCAGGCGGACGGGCTCTACGTCGTCCCGACAGAGGGTGCTGAGCGTGGCAACCTCCAGCGCTTTCTCAGCGTCGTCGCGGGATCCGAGTGCGCCAGCTTCGAGTTCAGCCGCGACAACCGCAGTCTGATCGTCTCGGTGCAGCACCCCGGCGAGGGCGGCACCTACGAGGAGCCGGTCTCAACGTGGCCGCATGACGGCACCGGCGTCGCCCGCCCGGCAGTCATCCAGGTCTGGGCCGACGATGGCGGCCGCATCGGTCAGTCATAGTCACGGTAGATCCCAAGCTGCTAGTCATCGCCGCCTAGCAGCGCCACCACCACAACCGGAGAGGCTGGCGCATCCCGCACACGCCAGCCCCTCCGCATCTTTCCCAAACGCCCTCGTGCCCTGTCGGCGGTGGGATCTCTGTTCTCTTATCGTGGGGCCGGGGCTCGTCCACGACTGCCTATACATACGTGTCATACGAGATCTTGTTGGAGCGCTCCTGTTGCCAGGTTCACGTGGCCGCGACCAGCGACGCACCGCGTCGCCGTACCCGCCGCGCTCACTCTCGGCAAGTGAGAAACTCATCATCACAACCCTGCATCACTCGGCTGTGGACAAGCCTCAGCCCGACGTCGAAAAGCATGCGGTAGTGTCGTTACTGGCTTCGATACCACTCCCGCAGCTCAGGGATCGCCTGCTCAGCGATCTCATGCATCGCCGCCGTCGGCGTGCCGGTCGGGATGACCGGCAAGAACGCCTGGACGCCTACTGCGGCATAGGACTTGACGTGGTCGATGAATGCGTCCACCGACTCGAGCGTGTTAACGCCTGACTGGCACGACCAGCAGATCTCAGCCGGGTCCCTGCCCACCTCGTCGCACAAGCGTTTCAGGCGCTCGCCGTATGCCGCAAATTCTTCCGGTGTCCCGCTGCCATCCCACATATCGGCATAGCGCGCGACGTAGCGCATCATCCGCCGGCCGGTCGAGCCAATCATGACCGGGATGTGCCCGTTGACCGGTTTCGGCTCGAATGGCGCGTTGACCAGCGTGTACTGCTCACCAGCAAAGTCCACGCGCTCCTGCGTCTCAGCCAGGTGGAAGATCTCCATCGCTTCGGCAAACATGTCCACACGCTCCTTCGGCGACGGGAAGGGAATGCCGTAGGCCTCGTGTTCGCGCTTATTCCAGGCTGCTCCGACGCCGAGAATGCACCGCCCGCCGGACACATGATCGACGGAAACTGCCTGTTTGAAGAGCACGGATGGTAGCCGATGGGTGATGCCCGTGACCATCAGCCCGAGCTGTACGTTGGACGTTTGCATGGCCAGCGCCCCGAGCAGCGTCCAACCATCCAGACAGACGCCCATCTCGTCGCCATCACGGAGCGAGAAGAAGTGATCGAAGCCCCAGGCAGAGTCCCAGCCCGTCTCGTCCGCCCACTGGAACTGCTCAACGAGTTCGGGCCACTCCCGATAGTGCTGCCCCGCGACGATTCCAAAGTGGAGCTCTCCAGACGGTATGCGCCCCTGTTTCGAATCTGACATGAATACCTCTCTGGTTGTATGCACGAATCCCGGAGAACCCTAGCACCATTAGGTGCGGCGCTTGTTGGCGAAGCGTCAATTAGGTGTCAATCGGTGGCGCTCACAGGCGCGCCGTCAACAGCGGCTAGCGCCGGCCGCGGCTGATGGCGCAGGCGCTCGGAACGGCGCAAGCGCAGGGAGCCAATTGCAGCAACAATCATGATCGCGCCCATGATCGGCCAGATGATCTCGGCATTGTCGACGTCTTGGATCCAGCCGGCCACGAGCGTGGCAATCGCCGATGATCCGCCCCAGGTCATGCTTAATAGCGAGAAGTAGCGGCCGCGCAGCCGCACCGGCGCAAGCCGCACCGCAAAGACGGCGGTCAAGGGCATGAACAACAGCTCGCCGAGTGTGAACATGGCGAAGACGGCAACTGCCGCATTGGTGAAATCCACGGTAAACATCATGAAGCCGAATGCCGCGGCCCAGAACAGCGCGGCAATGCCCAGGAGGATGCCCGGATTGCCACGGTCGACGCGCGACGCGACAGGCACCTGGAGCGCGATCACGGCGACCGTGTTGAGGAAGAAGAGCGCCCCGATAAAGCCCTCGGTCGCGCCACCCTCGGCTCGCAGGAATGGAGGAACGGACATGTTCATCTGGGTAAAGCCAAGGACAAGGATGAACAGCAGTGCCATCCCGTAGAGAAACGTCCGGTCGGCCAGCACGCGCGACCAAGCCGGCGGGTCGGCCGCGTCCGCCTCGTCAACAACCAGCGCGTCGGGTGTCGGCACGAGCAGCCAGATCAACGCCCCGCCAACGAGAAAGAGCACACCGCCGGCGATGAACATCGAGCGGTACTCAGTCAGTCCGCCGCCCGAGATAAGCAACCCGCCGATGAGACCGCCAATCCCGATGCCGACAGCGTTCCCAACCCGGACGATCGAGAACGATGTCACGACTTTGTCCTCGTGCGCCAGTGACGCCGTGAGCGAGTCTATTGCGGGCCAGTAGGATTGGCTGGCGATATAGAACATTGCCGTAAATGCCAGGTACGGCAGCACCGACTCCGCCCAGGCGAGCAACGTGTAGGCGACGCCCATCGTCAGGATCGAGGCTACCAGGATCGGCTTGCCGCCAAAGCGGTCGATCAGCCCGGCGGTCACCGTCACCGCGCCAAGGCCGGCGATGCTCGCCGCCGCTATGCCGCCGCCGACGATGCTCCCTCGTAGACCAACGATCTGGGTGAAGAAGATGATCGTGAAGGGGATGACCATGCCACGGCCGACCCAGAGAATGATGACGCCGATGAGCAACATCCAGACCGGACGCGGATGCTCCTCAGAAACACCGCGCATGCGTGCCTGAACTCGTTCAATCGGACTGCTCAACATGGCACTCGCGACTCTCGCTATGGCTTCGGCTAGCGGCTACGCGCTAAGTCTGTGCCGGGTTGCGCGCCGGTGCATCCAATGAATTGCGTAGATTGACGGCGCAGACGGTCAGTTGCCGAGGTTGTCAGATTGGCATAAGCCGAAACGCGAGCTGGACCTCCGCCGCGTTCGACAATGCCTGCCGCATCGCGTCAACGTCATTGAGCGTGTCGTGTAGTCGGCTTCCTGCGCATCCCACCGTCACCGTGTCAGCGGCAAACGGCCACGGATCAACGGTGAATTCATCAGACCTCGTGTCACTCGCAGTAACCTTGAGTTCCAACTCGCCATCCTGGACTGGAACGTCGTCGAACACGCGCTGGCCGTTGAACCCCATGCACAAGGCGAGCGATATCGCGTCCCAGAGCGACAGGAGCCGGCGCTGACGCTCGACCGCGTCCCGTGTGATGCCCTGCTCGGCAGTCAGCGATGCGATGAGCCTGGCTTGTGATGCCTCCTCATGTTCGAGAAAAGCGCGCGCGAGCCGGGCGTCTTCGTCTGCATCCGCGTCGAAGTCATGGAAACGCCGGTAGAGATACGTTCCGTGCATCGAGATCAGCACGGCGGGCAGGCGTCCGTAAGCCAGCGCGCGTGGCGCAGCCGTCCTCCAAAGATCGAGATGGTCAGCCGTGGGCAGCTCGGTGAAGGCATAGGGCAAGCCGCGTTCCGGGTTGAGCGTCGGCCGCGCTTCCCAGTCGAGCCAGGCGATGTCATGTTGCTCGACGGCGAGCACGAGCGCCCTGCTTGCCGGTTCGGTTCCGACGGCGGCATTGCCCCAGGCAGCTGCGAGCTGTCCAGAGATCCAGGCATGCCCAGGTTGCGGAATGACGACCAGACCATCATCAGTGTTGCGGTGGAGCATTATAGATCCTCTCACGATGTACGTTCATTTCGTTATCCTTGATCGCAGCCGGGATGACTGTGCGGATAATTCGGCGTCAAGCAGTATCTATCGCACGCCCATCGCCGGTTATAGTAACGCCAAATGGTTCGCGTCCCACGGGCCGGCAGCGGTCGGATGACGAGCCGTGACGCTGATGGGGACGTGTGGGTTGTTTCGACGGTGGGCGAGCGCGGACTAGCGTAATTGGCTTCGAATGACGATGGCGGTGATAGTTGGAATACAGCGATAGGAGGCTCCCGCCACGGCGGATCGGCATGGAGCGCCGCAACAAGCGCCGCGCACCGAGCCGGCCACTCCTCGCCAAGTACCGCAGCCAACGCAGGCAGAGCCTCCCCTCAGAGCAACTCCCCGCTAGTAGCAGCGGCCGCAGCCGGCTGCGAAAGGCTTCGCTCTTTATCCTCGCATTGCTCCCGCTCACCGTGGGCGCGTGGGCGCTGTCAATAGTCGTGCCGACTGCCTATGCCGCCTGGCGCGCGTCGGAAGATGTATTTGTCGATCGCGCCGACCGTCCGGTTCTCGTGGATCAGGCTACGCCGGCGCCGACCGGCATGCCCGAATCCGTTCAGGCCCTGCTGACGGCGACCGCCGAGGGCACTCCAGCCTCGGCGCTGTCGACACCGCTGCCTTCCGGAGTTCCGGCCGACAACGCCGGCATCCCGACGCCGGCGACGATCCCACCGGTCGCGGTTGACGATGAGTCTCAGACGCCTCCGCCGCTGCCTACAGCGAGTGGCACCCCGGAGCCAACCTCAACGCCATTGCCTGAGTGGAACGGCTCCGACCCGATTCATGTGCTCCTACTCGGCGTGGACACGCGGCCCAGCGAAGAGACCGAGGGGCGCAGCGACACGATGATCGTTGTGCGTGTGGATCCCGTCGAAAAGCGGGTTGACATGTTTTCGATCCCGCGTGACCTGGTAGTAGCAATCCCTGGCTTCTCCGACGGATTCAAGGTGAACAGCGCCTATCCCTGGGGGGAACTCTACGACATCGAGGGTGGCGGTCCCGCGCTTGTCGCCCAGACAATCGAGTTGAACTTCGGTGTCCGCATCGACTATTTCGCGACGGTGGATATTCCGGGCCTGGAGAATGTCGTTGATACGATCGGCGGCGTCATCATCGACGTCGACGCTCAGCTCAAGGACGATCAGTATCCGACCGAAGACTTCGGCTACACTCGCGCCTATTTTCCATCAGGCATTCAACGCCTCAATGGCAAGGAAGCGGTCCAGTACGCGCGCACCAGGCACAGCGACGGGGATTTCCAGCGCGCGCGCCGGCAGCAGGAGCTTCTGCTGGCCATCCGCGACCAGGTCTTGGAGACAGGACTCATAACAAAACTACCGCAGTTGATTGACGACCTCGCCGACTCAATCCGCACCGATTTGTCACCGCGTCAGGCGCTCTCGCTCGCATCGCTCGCCCAGGAGATCGACCGAGCCAACATCTGGACCCATTCGTTGGCGCCGTACACATACCCCGTCGTGAACGATTCAGGTTGGTTTCTCTATGGAGATTGGGATGCGCTGCGCTGGGTCACGCAGAATCTGAGCGAGGATCCTCTGGCGGCAAATCTTCCGGCCGACTAGGCTCCTCGGACGAGGTTGGTCTTGCAGGTCGTGGGTCTGGGGTCTCAGTCTGCGACGTTTCAGGCTGTTCGAGCGCCTGTTTGAACGACGCGAACATTTCTCGCCCCGTTGCGAGCGCCTGCCGCGCCCCGGCCGATGCCTTCTCGCCCAACACAGCCGCAGTTTCGGACGCCGAGTCTCGAGCATAGAACTTGATCTCGTGGGCAGTCACCGTATCCTGCCGCAATGTCGCGCGGTCAAGCCCGACTGAAGCGAGGTGGCTTTCGACGATCTCCGGGTCGTTCTCGCGGCTCCACTTGGAAAGTTCGGTGAGGACCGGCAGCAGGGTCTGTATGCGCGTGATCAGCCCCGCGCCAGGCACGAAACGCGCCGCCGTGCGCATCGCCATATTACCGCCAGGCCCGCCTGAGCGCTGCGCGGCGGCAGCTTGTTTCGCTGCGTCCGGCAGCGGGCTAATACGGTCGTCAAGCGCCAGCTTACCGGCCAGATTGCCGTAGATCTTTGCGCGCTTCATCAATTCGTCGGCGCGCTGTCGAAAAGGCACGTCGTCGCTCAACGCACGCCGCACGTCGTCGCCAACAGCGGCGCGCTCCAGAGCTTGTGGATCGTACCGCACACGCACCGCGTCAGCTTCTGGCGATGCCGAGCGCGTGCCCGCCGTCACCGTCAACCAGGCGGCCACCCGTCGGCGCTGCGAGCGCTCCTCCTCAGGGGCTTGAACGTCCGGCATCTGCCAGGTCACGCGCATCTCCGTTGGCGACAGGTCCTCCGCCCAGACACGAATCCGATGCGCTTCCACTGCGCGCGTCTCCGCTTCCGGCGCGAGCGCGGTGCGGATCGCCGCCGCGAGGTCATAGCGCGTCACGCTCTCGACGTCAATCTCCACGAGCATGCCATCCTCGTCGCGCTTGGCGCTCAGGACACCATCGAGGGACGTCAGCGCCTGCCACACTGTCGTGTGCGGGTCGGCGCACTCAAGATCCTCCGGCAGGCTCCAGGTGAAGCGAAGGAGATCCGGTGGTTGTACTTCTTCGGCCCAGACGCGAACTCGTGGCATGCTCATCTTGGTTGCCCTTCAGTCTCGTGCAATAGTCTAATCAATCGGCAGCCGGGCCGGGTTCACGCAAGTCAGTGATTGGGTGGTCTGTGAGCGTTGATGAGATGAAACGAGCCGCGGCGGCTGCGGCGGCGGAGCTCGCTACCGATGGCATGGTCGTTGGATTGGGCAGCGGCACGACGGCGCTGGAGCTTATCCGCGCGCTCGGTCGCCGCCGGCATTCGGGACTGCAAATCACTGCCGTCGCCAGCTCGGTCGCGTCCGCTGACCTCGCGCGGTCGTTGGGCATACCGCTCGTTGAGCTGACCGGTCCACTGGACCTGGCGATCGACGGCGCAGACGCAGTCGACCGAAGGAACTTCGATGCAATCAAAGGACTGGGCGGCGCGCTGACGCGCGAACATATCGTGGCGGCATCAGCTGCTCGCTTCGTGCTGATCGTCGATGAACGCAAGATGTACGACACGATGTCAGCAGCATTCGAACAGGTCCCGGTACCGATTGCCGTCGTCCCATTCGGTTGGCAAACCACACGCGACCGGCTCCGCAACTACGGCTCGCCAGAACTACGCATCGGTGATGACGGCGAACCGTACACCACCGATGACGGCAACTACATCCTGGACCTTCACACACCCACCGTCGTGTCAGCGGCCGACCTCGCCCGCAAGCTCAAAGTGCTGACGGGCGTCGTCGACCATGGCTTATTTTGCGGACTCGCCACTGACGTGGTGATTGGCACGGCCGACGGCGTCGAGAAGATCAGCACATCGTCATGCTGACGCCCTACCGCGATCCCGGAGCGACCCCACGGACGTTCGTCTCGATGCTGTACAGCCCGGTACGCGCGGTGACGTAGAGCGTCGAGAAGTCTGCGCCACCCCAGGCGAGATTGGCAGGTTGCTCGTCAAGCTCGATCTCGCCAACTGTCTCGCCGTCTGCGTCGAGCACCCAAATGCCGCCCGGCCCGGTGGTCCAGAGCCGGCCATCCTCATCGACCTTCATGCCGTCCGGCACGCCGGCGCGGGCATCGCTGCTCATGTCGACGAACAGCTCGCCTTCACTCGATATCGCGCCATCCGCGAAGACCGTGTAGCGGCGAATCAGCCGCGCGCCGGAATCTGCGATGTATATCTGTGTCTCAACCGGGGTAAAGACCAGGCCATTCGGCTTGTTGAAGTCCGTCGCGATCTGCTGGACCGCGCCATTCGTCGCAATGCGGTAAGTAGCCATGACGTCGAGATCGCGCGCATCCTCGCCCTCACCCTGGCTCAGCAAGCCGTAATCAGGATCAGTGAAGTAGATCGCGTCGGTCGACGCGACGATCACATCATTCGGACTGTTGAAGCGCTTGCCCTCGAAGTCCTCGGCAATCGGCTCGGGATCTCCATCGAACGGCGCGAGCGTCACCTGCCGGCCACTGTGCTCGCACGCCAGCAGGTTGCCGGCATTGTCCAACGTTAGGCCATTGGCGTGCCGGCTCGGTCGTCGGTAGACCTCCGCCTCGCCGCCCGGACTCCAGCGGTAGATGGTGTCTGCCGGGATGTCCGAAAACAGCAGGCACTCCCGATCCGGCACCCAGATCGGCCCCTCGGTAAACTGAAACCCGGTCGCCTCTTTGCGTTCCTCCTCGGACTTCAGTAAGCCCGAGAGTCCATTGTCTACAGCAATTCTCATATATTCGGCTCCTCTCCGACTCTCAACTATACGGGTTGCCGGAGAGGGCCGGTGGCCTGAGAACCGCCTGCTGGCGTTCTGACCGCGATTCGTGCCTAGATTTCTACCCTGCCAGTACCGTCGTTGAATGAAACGTCAACCCCGAATGGCGTCGAGAGCTCGTCGACGTAGCTGATGATGCGCTCGGCGTCCTCAACGGTCGCTTCTCGCGGAGTGCCGCGCCGCCCACGCGGTTCGCCGAAACCGAGCGACATGCAATGGAGATCGATGCTCTTGAGCTCGCCGTCGGCGAAGACACAGGTGGGGATCGCGGATTCCCAATAGCGCACATCCTTATGGAAGCCGAGCAGGCCGTTGTCGTAGACGTCCGCAGGGGTCGAATCTTGCGTATCGACGCGCCACATCTCGTAGCTGTCAGCCGGCAGACGGTTGACCGTCTCGAATTCGAACCAGAGATTCCCGAGGCTGTAGAAGATCGGCTTGCCCTCATAGATCTCAATGCCGCGCATGATGTGCGGGCCGCTGCCGGTCACGATATCCGCGCCAGCGTCAACGCAGGCGTGACCGAAGGTCTGGATGAACTCGGCGGGCTTTTCGATCTCGATGTCCGCCTCGTGGGCGTGGATGCTGACGATCACAAAGTCAGCCTGCCGCTTGGCGTGGTCGATCTCCTCGGCGATGCGGGCCATGTCGCTCGGGTGCGGCGCAGACCGGATCTTCGACGCCTCCGCCCGCTCAATCAGCGTCCCTTCGAGCGCCGAACGGCCCAGAAAATACATCTGGTTCTCCGGGTCTTCCGGCGGCTTGCGGAACTCGGCCTCTTCGACATGGCGGTTCACTGCGGCGATGCCGGTGGACTCCGCGATCTGCTGCAACCAGCCGTACTCCTCGTCAGTCAGCTGGATCGTCGTCTTGACGCGCAGCGGATTAAGCCCCGGCCGCCCGATGAAGTCGTTGCGCCGTTCACCCGCCCGGTGACCGGTCGCGAACGACGACGCGCAGGAAATCAGCGCGACTCTGCCTGCCGCAGTATCCAGATAGACCGGCGCTGAAGCCTCACCTAGCGCCTCGCCAACACCGGCGTACGGCATCTCCAGTGATCTCATCGCGTCGATGTGCGCCAGGAGGCCGTCGGTGCCTGAGTCGAGCGAATGGTTGTTCGCGGTGGCGAAGATGTTGAAGCCGGTCTCCATCAAGTCCCGCCCAATCGAAACCGGGGCTGATAGATGAAGCCCGCCCGCTTCGACCATAGGCGTGCCGGCATAGTCGGTCAGCAGCATCTCAAGGTTCGCGAAACGGACATCCGCCTGTGCCAATAGCTGCTTGAGTTTCTTATCCGCCCGTGGCGCATATGGCCGGGTGATGAGCGCGTCGCCTGAGAGCACCACCGAAAGTTCTGAACCTGCCATGTTCCCCGTTCCCCACTGTCGATCGAATTCGTTCTCCAGCCATTATCCACGGATTCCGCCGCTTGTCGCGCCTGTTTCCGGCAGGCAGCAACTGAGCCTCCCGGCTGGGAGGCTCAGATCAGGTCGTGATTGAGATATCGGGCCTAGTCGCGTTGCCGCGGGTCCAGCGCGTCGCGCATGCCGTCTCCGACAAGGTTGAATGCCAGCACCGTCAGGAAGATCATGATGCCCGGCGGATACGCGATATGCGGGAATGTCAGGATGTACGCTCGCGCATCGGCCAGCATGTTGCCCCAGGAGGGCGTCGGACGCTGAATCCCAAAGCCCAGGAACGACAGCGCTGCTTCAAGAATGATGATGCTACCGACCGAGAGCGTTCCGATCACGATGACCGGGCCGATGACGTTCGGCAGCACATGCCGCGCAATGATCCGGGTGTTGGTCGCGCCGAGCGCGCGTGCCGCGAAGACGAAGTCGCGCTGCCGCACGCTCATCACATCAGCGCGCACGACGCGCGCATAGGTAGACCACACCGATAATCCGATGACAACAACCGTCATCCAGAAGCTCGGTCCGAGAACCGCCGCCAGGACGATCAGTAGTACGAGAATCGGGAACGCCATGAGCGCATCGACGAAGCGCGAGAGGATCGCGTCGACCCAGCCGCCGAAGTAGCCGGAGACTGCGCCGACGGTAACGCCGACAACCAACGAGATGAGCGTCGAGAAGATGCCGACGGTTAACGCCACGCGGGTGCCGCGAATGAGCCGGCTGAGGATATCGCGACCGATGTCATCGCGACCAAATGGATGGTCCCAGGTAGGCGATGCGCCACGCATGGATGTCTCAGGTTGTAGCGGATCGTACGGCTCGAACACGCCCGGAACTAAGGCGACGATACACAGACAGATAATGAACACTCCGGCAACAACACCAGGTTTGAATCGCAGAAACCGCTGCCAGGAGCGCTGCCACTCCGACCTATGCTTCCTACCCGCGGTGGTTAGCGCCTCGGCCCCTTCGAGCTGCTGACTCTGCTCGGTGATCCCGGCCCCGCTTGAACTCATATCAACACTCCAATCGGTCGGATCACTTAACGCGGATTCGCGGGTCGATGATGCCGTACAAGAGATCAGTTGCTATGTTTGCCACGATAACGAACAGCACGAACATGACAGTAATCGCCTGTACAACCTGGTAATCGAGGCGGTCAACAGATGTAATGAATAGCCGCCCAATGCCGGGGAATGCGAAGATCGTCTCGACAACGATGGTGCCACTCAGGAGAAAAGCGACCCGCAGGCCGAGGACCGTCACGATCGGCAGCAGCGCATTCCGCACGACATGCCGCACCATCACAAGACGTTCAGATAACCCTTTGGCACGCGCCGTCGTGACATATTCCTGATTGATGACTTCCAGCGTGGACCCGCGCGAGAGTCGGGCGAGAATTGCCGTCTCATTGATGGCGAGCACCGCGACCGGCATGACCCAATGTTTCCACGTGCCGGTTGTCGATGAGGGCAGCCAACCGAGCTGCCCGGTAAAAAGCACGATGAGCATCAGCGCGATCCAAAAGTTCGGCAATGCCACCCCGGCGCTGGCCCAGACCATGATCCCCGAGTCAAAGACCGAGTATTGCTTGACGGCGGCCATGATACCGGCAGGGATGGCAAGCACCAGCGCGAAAGTGATGGCAAGCGCATTGAGCTTCAAGGTCGGCCCCATGGCTTCGATCACCATATCGCTGACCGGTACGCCAGTCCGTACCACCGACTGACCAAAATCGCCCTGGACGAAGTTCGAGAGCCAGGTGAAGTACTGCTCGTACCAGGGGCGGTTTAGCCCCCACTTGTCCTGGATCAGCTCGATTTGCTCGTCGGTAATGATCGCTTCACCGACCATGATGTCGATTGGGTCACCCGGCGCAAGCTGCATGAGGCCGAACGTAAAGAACGTCACGATGAAGAGAACGACGATTCCCTGCAACAGTCTCTGGATCAAGAACGCAACCATCTCGTTCCTCTTCCTCGCTCAAGGCTCGCGCAGCCGCCGCATTGCACAGCAGCTGCGCGAGCCTCCCTAACCCCGTCTCAAACTAGCTCTCGTCATCAAGCCACATCTGGTGCAAGAACTGGTACTGATTTCCGGCCACCAACGGACCGTCCGGCAGCCCTTGCGTGCGCGGCGAGAAGATGTTGAACCAATCCCAGTACTTGACGAACAGGAACGGCACATCTTCAGCGACGATCTTCTGCACCTCGCTGTAGATCTCACGGCGCACTTCCGGATCGGTCTCGATCAGTCCCTGGTCCACCAACTCGTCCATGCGTTCGTTCTTGTAGAGGCTCCAGTTGTTGCGCGCATCGGAGCGGAGCGTGTTCGACGGGTCCGGTTCGCCGGAGCTACCGCCGTAGGTCCAGTTGTAGAGCGACATGTCGATCGTCCCGGCGCGCTGTCCTTCCTGGATCGTCGCGACAGGCGCTTCCTCGATGGTCATTGCCATACCGACATCGGCGAAGTTGGCCTGGACGAGTTCGGCCTCGGGCCGACGCGCCTGGTCGCCGGTGATGATGGTGCAGGTCCACTCGAGCTTCTGGCCGTCCTTCTCACGGACGCCGTCGTCGCCCATGACCCAACCGGCTTCATCGAGCAAGGTCGCGGCCTGATCCGGGTCATACGGATACTGCGCCACATCGGCCTCGTAGTAGAACTCGATTGCTGGCGACAGATTCGCTGTCGCCAGCACAGCCAGACCCTGCCACAGGTCGTCGCGAATCGCCTCGCGGTCCATCGCAAACATCATCGCCTGCCGCACGCTCTTGTCCGACAACACCGGATGTTCGTTATTTAGCGGGAAGTGGTTGACTGCGACGCTCGATGTGACCTGGACTGTGAAGTCCGAGAACTCCGCGTCGTCGCGGAAGCGAAGGTGGTCGTCGGTCACCAGTGGCCAAACCGCCGAATCGGCCTCACCATTCTGGAGGGCGATTGCCCGGACCGACGCCTCAGGCACGATATTCTCGCGAATACCGTCCATGTTCGGTGGCCCTTCCCAGTAGTCGGGGAATGCCACGCACTCGGTGAACTCGGCAGCGCGCCACTCCTGGAGCATCCATGGACCGGTGCCGAGCGGGTCCGCCTTGTAGGCGTCCTCGCCAATAGCGCCATGATGATGCTCAGCGACGATGCCAGCCTGACCGGCGCGGGTCAAAAAGGCGGCATTCGGTGTATCGAGTGTGACGACGACCGTCGAGTCGTCAGGCGATTGCACATCAACGACACCTTGATAGTTGCTGGCGCTGGCCGCAGCATTCTCCGGATCGCGGTAGAAGTTGAAGGTGTACGTGACGTCATTCGCAGAGAACGACTCTCCGTCGTGCCACAGGACTTCACTCCGTGTCGCGAAGGTGTAGGTCAGCCCATCCTCGGAGACTTCAAACGACTCCGCGAGGTCCGGCTGCAAGGTGTAGTAGTTGTCCAGCTTCAGCAAGCGGCTATGGATATTGCCGACGATGAAGTAGTGAACGGATGGTCCCCAGTCGTCGGGGCTCAGACTGCTGATCTCGTGGTGTCCAAGCGCCACGAACACGCCGCCCTGGACTGGATCACCGGATCCGCCCGCTGGCTCTTCCGTCGCGGTAGGCTCTGCCTCGCCGGCGTCTTCGGTCGCGGTCGGCTCGTCACCGCCGTCATCCGCCTCGGTTGGCTCGTCATCGGCTTCGGTAGCTGTCGCGTCGCCACCGCCGCCGGCTACCCCGGCTGTCGGCACGCTGCGCTGCGTCGTCGCTGTCGGGTCCGCGTCGCCGCCATCACCATCGTCGTCGCCTGAATCATCGTCGTCATCATCGTCATCGTCACCGCCGCATGCAGCGAGCAAGGACCCGACGGCGGGTACCGCCAGCCCGACCGCCAGTGAACGCCGCAACATTGTGCGCCGTGATAGACGGCCCTCAAGCACCGTAAGTGGCGTGGGCAGCTCGGAACGGTCCATGTGTCACCCCCCTTTCATCGGTATCGCCACCGGGACTGTCTTCCATACAGTCCCGGTGGCGATCCTACTTCCTCATGTTCGCGGAAATTCTACTCTTCGATCCACATCTGGTGGAGGAACTGGTAGAGATTGTCGCCCTCCAGCACGCCCTCCGGCACGCCCTTGACCCGCGGAGCGTAGATGTTGAACCAGTCCCAGTACTTGATGAACAGGAA
The DNA here is from genome assembly GCA_030431755.1 of Chloroflexia bacterium. Lineage (GTDB taxonomy): Bacteria > Chloroflexota > Chloroflexia > Thermomicrobiales > CFX8 > JAUIIK01. Next base: position 7,038 of record JAUIIK010000049.1, on the reverse strand, counting down.
CGGCACTTCCTCCGCGACAAGCTTCTGAATCTCGCTGTAGATTTCCTTACGGGCATCGGGATCGGTCTCGACGAGGCCCGCATCCAGCAGCTCATCCGCGCGCTCGTTCTGCCAGTTGCTCCAGTTGTTACGCGCATCCGAGCGCAGCGTGTTGGAGCCATCCGGCTCGCCGTCGCCGCCACCGTAGGTCCAGTTGTAGAGCGACATGTCGATGTCGCCGGAGCGCTGACCTTCCTGAATCGTGGCCAGCGGCGCTTCGGCGATCTCCATGTTGAAGCCGACCTCGTTCAGATTGGCCTGGACAAGTTCGGCCTCAGGGCGTCGGGCCTGATCGCCGGTGATGATCGTGCAGGTCCAGGATAGCGTCTCGCCATCCTTCTCTCGGACACCGTCGCCATTGAGCGTCCAGCCAGCCTCTTCAAGCAGTGCCGCTGCCTGGTCAGGATCGTAGGGATACTGCGCGACATCCGGCTCATAGTAGAACTCGAGCGCCGGCGAGATATTCGCCGTCGCAAGCACGGCGAGGCCCTGCCACAGGTCGGTGCGAATGGCCTCGCGGTCGATAGCGAACATCATCGCCTGACGCACGCGCTTGTCCTGGAAGATCGGGTTGAGGTTGTTAATCATAAAGTGGTTCACCGCGACGCTCGATGTCACGACCACGGTGTAGTCCGAGAGTTCCGGATCTTCGAGGAAGGCCAGGTGATCGTCAGTGACAAGCGGCCAGACTGCGGAATCAGCCTCGCCACTCTGGAGGGCAATCGAGCGCACGGAGGCCTCGGGCACGATGTTCTCGCGAATACCGTCCATGTTTGGCGCGCCTTCCCAGTAGTCTGGGTTTGCGACCAACTCCGTGAATTCGGCGGCACGCCACTCCTGCAGGATCCAAGGGCCGGTCCCGATCGGATCGGCCTTATAGGCGTCCTCACCGATTTCTCCGTGATGGTGTTCCGGTACGAGGCCGGCCTGCCCGAGACGCGTCAGCAGCGCCGCGTTGGGCTGCTCAAGCGTCACGACGACCGTGCTAGCGTCCGTTGCCTCAACGTCGATGACGCCGACATAGTTGCTCGCCGACGCCGCCGCGTTGTCAGGATTGCGGTAGTAGTTGTAGGTATAGGCGACGTCATCGGCATCGAACGTCTCGCCGTCGTGCCAGGTGATACCGTCGCGCACCGCAAACGTGTAGACAAGTCCGTCGTCCGAGACCTCGAACGACTCGGCATGATTGGGCTGCAACACGTAGAACGGGTCGAGCTTCAGCAGCCGGCCGTGGATGTTCCCAACAATGAAGTAGTGAACTGACGGGCCCCAGTCGTCCGGACTCAAGCTGGCGACTTCGTGGTGGCCAAGGCCGATGAACACACCGCCCTGAACCGGTTCGCCATCGCCGCCTCCACTACCGGAGTCCTCCTCCGTAGCGGTCGGCTCGTCATCCGTCATTTCCTCGGTCGCCGTCGGGTCGTCGTCGACCATCTCTTCGGTGGCCGTCGGGTCATCGTCGGTCATCTCTTCTTCGGTAGCGGTAGCCTCGTCCCCACCGCCGCCTGAAGCCTCGGTAGCGGTTGGATCGGCGTCTTCGCCGCCACCGTCGTCATCATCGTCATCGTCGTCGTCATCGCCACACGCGGCAAGCAATGACCCGAAGGCCGGCAAGGCTGCCGCCATCGCGACCGAGCGCTTCAGGAAGCTCCGTCGACTTGTCGGCGCGATGCCGGTCAACAGATCTTCGAAGCGGGAATCTCTCAACACGGTCTGTGCTCCTCTTCCTACGCCCACGTTGCGCCGACAACACGCATTCCCCCGATTGCGGCTGTCGTGTCATGCACACCAACCTGCCATCTGCGCGTGATTGTCGGTCCGTTCATACGGCTGTAGCTGAAAATAGTTGGAGCGCCGTTGGGTGTCAAGCGATCCAGTGCTGCAACCGGGAACCATGGGCACTATGACCAGTACCCCAGTATACGTACTCACCGAGCGGATCGGACGCATTGGCATCCTGATCCAGCTGCACGTGTCCCGGTTGACTGCTTGAGGCTACGTACCGCTCACGACTCGCGTTGGCGTGGATCGAGCGCGTCCCGCAGACCATCGCCGATGAGATTGAACGCCAGCACCGTCAGGAAGATCATGATGCCGGGGACGATTGCGATGTGCGGGTAGTTGCGAATATGGGCGCGGCCATCGGCCAGCATCCCGCCCCACGATGGTGTCGGGCGCTGAATGCCGAGACCAAGGAACGACAGCGCGGCTTCGAGGATGATGATGCCGCCAACGGCGAGACTGGCAAGCACGATGATCGGGCCAAGCACATTCGGCATGACGTGGCGGACGATAATACGCCCGTCGTTCGCACCGATAGCCCGTGCCGCGAAGACAAACTCACGTTCGCGGACACTCAGCACATCAGCCCGGACGACGCGGGCATACTGCGACCAGACCGTGAGCCCGATGACAACCACTGTCGTCTGCAAGCTCGGCCCGATAACCGCCGCGAGCGTAATCATCAACACCAGCAATGGGAATGCCATGATTGTGTCGACCAGTCGCGAGAGCGTTGCGTCGACCCAGCCGCCGAAGTAGCCCGAGAGCGCGCCGACCGTTAGCCCGATTGCCAGCGAAATCGTCATCGCCGACAGCGCGACGATGAACGCCACGCGCGTGCCCCGGATCAACCGGCTTAACACGTCTCGCCCGATATCGTCGCGTCCGAACGGATGCTCCCAGGTAGGACTCTCGCCGCGTTCCCGCAAATTCGTTTCCGAGTAGGAGTACGGCTCGAACACGCCAGGAATGATCGCGACAATCGAGAGTAGGCCGATAAAGATCAGTGCGACAACACCAGGCTTGAAGCGCTTGAAGCGCCCCCAGGATCGAGAGAACTCGGTTCTCCGCGCATGTCCCTCGCCCGCCAGCATGTTCTCGCGTGCCTGGATGTCGGCTCCCTGGTCGGCAATGTTTTGACTTTGACCACTCATGTCCTGCCTGCGCCCGTCAATTCAGCCGAATCCGTGGGTCGATAATCGCATACGTCAGGTCGGTGACGATGTTTGCCACGATCACCAGCACCGTGAAGAGGACGACGATCGCCTGCACCACCTGATAGTCCGAGCGGTTCACAGATGTAATGAACAGCTGCCCGATGCCGGGCCAGGCGAAGATCGACTCCACGACAACGGTGCCGCTCAGGAGAAACGCCATGCGTAGCCCGACCACGGTAACGATCGGCAACAACGCGTTACGAACCGCATGCCGCACGATGACAACGTACTCCCGGAGACCTTTAGCCCTGGCAGTCGTTATGTAGTCCTGACCGAGCACCTCCAACATCGCGCCACGCATCAGCCGCGCCAGCACGGCCGTCTCATTGATCGCCAGCACGAAGACCGGCATGATGTAGTGCTTCCAGTCGCCGCCGCCGCTCGGCGGTAGCCAACCGAGATAGAGCGCCAGAAGGATGATGAGCATCAACCCGACCCAGAAGTTGGGTAGCGCGATCCCGGCGCTGGCCCAGACCATGATTCCCGAGTCGAATATCGAGTAGCGTCGGATGGCCGCGATCATGCCCGCGGGCAGCGCCACGAGGATCGCAAAGGCAAGCGAAAGCGAGGTAAGCTGGATCGTCGGCCAGGCGGCTTCCAGCACCATCTCGTGGACCGGCACACCCGCCCGCACCATCGACTGGCCAAAGTCACCGGTCACGAAGTTCCCAAGCCAGGTGAAGTACTGCTCATACCAGGGTTTGTCCAGCCCCCACTTCTGAAGGAGCCGATCGTAGTCCTCCTGGGTGAGCTGGGTCGCGCCCTCTCCGAGCATCGTCTCGACCGGATTGCCCGGCGCGGCCTGGAGAATACCGAACGTCGCAATCGAGACCAGGAAGAGGACAATGATGCCCTGGAGAAGTCGCTGGATTACATATCGATACATCGTGACTTCCTCAAGTGGGAGCGAAACGTGAGGGGAGCAGCACTGCTGCTCCCCTCAACCTGCGTCGTTGCTACTCTTCTTCTTTCCACATCGTGTAAGCCATCGAGTACAGCGTTCCTCCCGAGAGCACTGAGTCCGGCAAGCCCTTCACACGCGGGTTGTAGAAGTTGAACCAGTCCCAGTACTTGACGTAGATGAACGGCACATCTTCAGCGACGAGCTTCTGCACTTCGCTGTAGATCTCCTTACGGGCGTCCGGGTCGGTCTCACGCAGACCCGCGTCCAGCAGCTCGTCCATCTGCTCGCTCTTGTACTTGCTGAAGTTGTTTAGAGCGTCAGAGCGGAGCGTGTTCGAGCCGTCGGGTTCTCCGGAACCGCCACCGTAGGTCCAGTTGTAGATCGCCATGTCGTGCGTGCCATCGCGCATGCCCGAAGACGCCGCCGTGGTGTCCTCGATGCTGACGTTACAGCCGATCGCATTCCAGCTCTCCTGGGCGAACTCGGCTTCCGGACGCCGAGCCTGATCACCGGCGATGACCGCCAGTGTCCACTCGAGCCGCACGCCATCCTTCTCACGCACACCGTCAGAGCCTGCGACCCACCCCGCGTTTTCCAGCGTTTCGATCGCCAGATCTGGATCGTATGGGTACTCGGTGACATCCGGCTCGTAGTAGAAGTCGAGCGCTGGCGAGATGTTGCCTGTCGCCTTGACCGCAAGGCCCTCCCAGAGCTCGTCGACGATCAGGTCGCGGTCGAGCGCGTACATGAGCGCCCGGCGCACCTCACGGTCGGCGAAGTACGGCCGCTCGTTGTTCATCGGGAAGTGGTTACAGGCCACGCTGGAGGTCTGGTAGGTGACGAAGTCGCCACTGTCACGCAACCGCAGGTTGTCCTCGGTAACGAGCGCCCATACCGACGAATCAGCTTCGCCCGTTTCAAGCTCGATTGTCCGCACCGACGGCTCCGGCACGATGCGCTCACGCACGGCATCGAGCAGGGGCGCGCCGCGGAAGTGGTCCGGGAAGGCTTCGACCTCCGTGAACTCCGCCGCGCGGTACTCACGCACGCTGAACGGTCCGGTGCCCATCGGATCACTCTTGTAGGCATCTTCGCCGATGGCGCTGTGGTGGTGCTCCGGCACGATAAACGCCTGGCCGGCGCGTGAAAGGAAGGCCGCGTTTGGCCCCTCAAGGCTGATGACGACTGTGTAGTCGTCCGACGCCTCGACATCAGTGATGCCATTGAAATTACTTGCTGTCAGCATCGCGTTTTCGGGATCGCGGTAGAAGTCGAACGTGTACTTGACGTCGGCAGATGTGAACTCTTCGCCATCGTGGAACGGCGCACCTTGAACAAGGTTGAAGGTGTAGGTCATGCCATCCTCGGAGACCTCGAAGGACTCCGCCAGAGTCGGCTGGAGCACATACCAGGGATCGAGTTCGACCAGCGCGTTGTGAATCTGCGTCACCATGACCCAGTGGACCGTCGGTCCGGCGTCATCCGGGCTGAGGCTCGCGATCTCATGGTGGCCCATCAGGATTAGCGTGCCGCCCTGCTGGCCTTCGTCGCCGCCGCCGGAGTCTTCCTCGGTTGCCGTCGGTTCTTCCTCGCCGCCACCGCCGTCCTCAGTTGCGGTCGCGTCGTCGGTCATCTCTTCTTCGGTTGGCGTTGGCTGGCCCCCGACTGCCGACGTCGGCACGGAGCGCTGCGTCGTGGCAGTCGGATCGCCGCTGTCGCTTTCGTCGCCGCCATCGTCATCATCATCGTCGTCATCGTCATCATCACCACCACAGGCCGCCAATAGCGTCGCAAAGGTTGGCACCGTCGCGCCCATGATGACGGAGCGCTTCAGAAAATCGCGCCGGTTCGTGCCTTCGAAGCGGTTGAGTATCCGCCCAATAGCTGTCGTGTCTTCGCTCACCGATTGTTCCTCCCAAGCTCGATCGTGCATGTCGTCATCCATATGGTGTTGCGCTCGTCCCCCCCTGTCTCGAACTGTCCCGTCGCGCCATTCTAGCCCAGAACGTGGCCTCGGACGTGGCACGCTTCGCACGGCTGTCTACCTCTGTATACGCGCTCGCGCTCGCGCCAGACGTATCTCAGTCACCGGGATACCTGAGCTCCACGCCCGTCTCCGCCGCCAGATCGGCGCCGAGGCTGCCTGACAGCCGCGTGAATCTATCGAGTATGTCCCGCGCTTCCTGCCCTTCGGCGAGCGCCGGCTTCCCGCGCGATCCGGGATGGTCGCCGAGTCGCAGCGTCACCGGGTAGATCTCGATTGACGCGAGCTTGCGCTCCTCCCAGACGCAGACCGGCATGATCGTCTGCCAGTAGCGCACATCGGCGGGAAAGCCCTTGGCGTCACTCTGGCTACGCTGCCGGAACAGGCTCCCGGCGTGCTCGTCTGGGTCGATCCGGAACCCCTCGTAGGAGTCCGACGGCAGCTTGAAGGTCAGCTCGTTTTGGCCGACCACATTCCCGAGACTGTAGAAGATCGGCTTGTCGCGGTACATTTCCATACCGCGAATGAGGTGCGGTCCGTGCCCGACGACGATATCCGCGCCTTCGTCGATCACGCGGCGGGAGAAAGCTCGCAGGAACTCCGCTGGCGTTTCCTTCTCGCCACCGTCCTCGTGACCGTGAAAGCTCACGATCACAATGTCGGCCCGCGCCTTCGCTTCCGGCACCCAGCTCGCGATCGCGTCGAGATCCTTCTGGAGTGGCGCGGTGGATACGCCGGGCTCGGGAGCCGCGACAAACGTGCCGCCAAGCAACGGCAGAGCCGCCTCATTGTCAGGCGGGAAGCCGAAGCCCATGGCGATGCTCTCAAGCCGTTTGCGCTCCATGCCCAGTGCTTCGGCAACCTCTCGGAGCACCTGCAGCTGCGCCTCGGTGACGGCATAGGTCGTCTCATAGCGCAGCGGATTCAAGCCGGGCCGACCCTGCACGTCCGGCCGCTGGTGACTGGCTTGCTGTCCTTTTGCAAAGGTCGAGGCACACGAGATGAGCGCGACCGAGCCAGCGTCGGTGTCCATATATACAGGCGCGCGCGCCTCTGCCAGGTTTGCGCCAATGCCAGCATACTTGACACCTCGGCGCTTGAGAATCTCGATC
>JAUIIK010000213.1 GCA_030431755.1 Chloroflexia bacterium | reverse complement strand
CAGCAATCGCGTTGCTCACGCTGGCTTCAGTCCGTGGGCCATTGCGCCATCCTGGAACCTCCAGCACTGGACCGTGAACGAGTAGCGTAGCGCCGTCATTGCGTGTAGCGGCAACGCGGTGCGTTGCAACGCGCGCTGGTGTCGACACCGCAACGTGAGACACTTGCCGCTACGTGCCGTCCGCCAGTGCAGCGAAGTGAGTTGACCCGGTGAAGAGACGCCCTTCCGCCCGGCTGCTGGTCATCGCTCCCGACGACCGCATCCTGCTCTTCAAGACCGATGACCTGCCGCTCGATCCGGCTGCGAAGATCGCCAGCTACTGGTTCTTGCCCGGTGGCGCACTCGATCCCGGTGAGACGTTCGAAGAGGCGGCCCGGCGCGAGCTATGGGAAGAGACCGGCATCGAGGGCGCGAAGATCGGCCCCTGCGTCTGGACGCGGGAGGTGGTGCTGCGCTTCGAGGACGTCGGCGAAGCGCTGGCCGTCGAACACTACTTCCCGGTGCGGGTGGGCGAGACGGCGCTGGAGTTCTCGAACATGACCGAACTCGAAGTCGCGGTCATCACGGCGCACCGCTGGTGGTCGGCGGCGGAGCTGCGCCAAACGACAGACACGATCTTCCCGGAAGCGCTCGGAACCATGCTCGAGCCGATCCTGCAGGGCGACTACCCCGTGCCGCCGCTGGTCATCGAGTAGGCGTCGGAGCCGCGACAGCCAGGCCGAGGCTACTCACGGTGGCGCATTTCCCAGCTCAATGCGTCGCCTTCCGGGAGGTCGTCGAGCCCCAGGCGCTCGTAGATATGGAGGATCTCGCCCCGGTGCAGCATATTGTGGGTGATCACATGCACGATCGTGCCGCCGAAGCTCTTGCTTGTCGGCGGGTCATCGAGCGTGTCGATGTAGCGCTCCTCAGTGCGTCCAGCACTGACAATCTCGCGCGCGCACTCAGCAAATGCGTCGTATGACACGGCGTGCCGGGCGCGTAGCCCCGGCAGCGAATCGTCACGCCGAGCGGCTCGATCGATCGTCTCCCCGCGCATCAATGCCGTCCAGGTCTCGACATTCCCGATCATGTGGGCGAACGTCGCGCGCACGGTCCGGTGACCGACATCGACATCCTGGTCCAGCTCGGCTTCCGGCAGCTCGCCGGCAATTGCAAGCAAATGACCTGTCGTCCAGCGGTCATGGCCAAGCAGACGTTCGAGCAAGTGCATGTGGATCGCTCTTCCCTTCAGCGCGACTCAGGCGGCGTGGCTGAGGCGGCAGTAGCAAGAGGCGTGGATCGGCACGTCGGCCCGGGCGGCTGCCAGGTCGAGCCGCTGCTTGATCATCGCCGCCGTGTCGAGCTTGCCGAGCCGCACCAGACACTCGTGATAGCCGTGTAGCGACCAGACGTTCTCGGGGTGCTGGTAGGCCCGGCTGAGCGTGTCGTCCAGCCCGAGATCGGCGCGGTAGACCGCCTCGGCATCCTCGACCCGGCCCTGCTCTAGCAGTAACGCCCCGTAGGCATGGCGCGTCGGCTGCATCCAACCCCAGGGCTCGTCGTAGGGCAGGCCGTCGTCCAGCTCAATTGACTTGCGCAGGTGCGCGAAGGCCGTCTCGAAGTTGCCTTTGCGATACTCCAGCTCGCCGTTGAGCATCTCGGCGGCGATCGCGAGGATATCGAGCGCGCTGTTATTGAAGAGATAGCGCGTCTCCGGCACTCGGCTGACGGCCGCCTCGAACTCCGCTTTCTGACGCTCCGCCTCCGCGACGCGGCCAGTCGCCGCCAGCGCGACGCCCTTGGCGTAGTGGATGATCGCGGTAGTGACGCAGAAGAGCTCCTGATCCTCCGGCAGCGGCGTGTCGAGAATCTCCTGCCACTTCCCAAAGCGAATATAGACGTGCATGTTCATCGGCACGAAGGCTTCGAGCCAATCGGCCATCGGCGGCGACTCGATCCGCAGCAGCTCGGCCGGGGTCGTCTCGATCAGCTCGTTGGCGGCCTCAAGCGCCGCCTCGTATTGCCCGAGGAACATCGCGCCGTAGAGCTTGAAGTGGTAATCGTGGGCCCGGTAGGTCGAGTAGAAGTTCAGCGCGCCCTCGTTGGCGAGGTATTTGCGGTTGGCGACGATCGCCGCGCTATTCCAGGCGACGACATTGTGATAGTGACCGCAGAGCACATCGATGTGGGTCGGCATGTGCTGGAGGTGACCGGCGTCCGGCACCAGACCGCGCAGCCAGTCGGCGGCCCGCAACGCCTTCTCCGGCTCGGGCGACATCTCCATCAGGTGGATATACATGTGCAGCACAGCCGGGTGGCGGCGTGCCGGCGGGCGCTCCATGGCCGTTTCAAGAACGGTCTGGATCTCAAGCGTGTCCGCGCCTGCCGGCGGCTGGCCGGAGTCGAGGTCCCAGAGCAACCAGGGCGTGCGGCACATCATCGACTCGGCGAAGAGCGCCGCGACATCGAGATCGTCACTGTAGAGTCGGTAGACATCGCGCATGGCGTCGGCGTAGGAGTCGTTCCACTGCATACAATCGCCGACCGGGGTGGGCGACGGATAACGGGCCAGCAGCGCCGTGATCAGCGCCTGCTCGCTAGGCGTCACGTTGCCCGGCGCATCGGCGGCCTTGACCGACTCTTCGTAGGCACGAGCCAGCGACGTCCGTAGATCGGCTTCGTCGAAGGCGTCCCAGCCTTTGTTGTAGTTCGGCCCGATGGCGTAGGCGATGCCCCAGTGCGCCATGGCGCAATCTGGGTCGTGTTCCAGCGCCCGCTCGAAGCAGCGGATCGCCTCCTCGTGGTTAAAGCCGAACGTCCAATTCAAGCCCCGGTCGAACCAGAGCTGGGCCTCCGGCGAGGTCGTCGTGATCGTGCGTGTGTGCGGACCCAGGTCGTAGTAAGCGCTCATCGTCTCCTCCGTCGCTTGCCCTGCGCTGCATGCTGGCTCTATCTTCGCAGAGTCAACCGGGAGCGTCCAAACGAAGGCGGAGGGCCGTGCAGATACGCAGCATCACCGGCAGCAACGATGTCGACTCATTCCGCCTCCGGCAAACGATTGCGACGCGCTACCGGGACATGCCTGCCGCCAACAGCGTCTCCGAGTTGCTGACCGAAGCCCGGCGCGACCCGCCGGCGGTGATGACAGCTCACACGGTCGATGGTGGCGCAGCACAAATCACGCTAATCCTGCCGGCCGGCCTGTGGACCGGGAACGCGGACGCCCTGACAGTAACTGAGACCGGCCCGCTCCCTATCGATTGGGCGGACAACGCCTACCGCGAGCTTGGGGATATGTCGCTCGTCGCGCCGCTGACCGCTCAAACTGCCATCGACGCTGGCGATCCGGGCGGAGCCGAGGTCCTCAACGGCATCGAGACGATCATCGTCAACGTCAACACCGACGCAATGATCCGCCTGCTGATGGCCGACTACAAAGCCAGCGGCCGGGCTGCCCACGATCCCGACCCGCCGGACAGCTACCTGCTCCAGTATGTGGCCAGCTTCTGGATCGACCCCGCCACCGGCTTCGTGCTCCAGGAACAGACAATCGTGGAATACACCGAGGAGCGCCTGCATGGACAGGCCACCGGTACCGGCCCGGCGACCTTCACGACGACCCGGACCTTCTCTGATTTCAACGCTGAGTTCCGCTTCCCTGCGCCTGACGCATAGCCTGGAAAGGACACGGATATGCTGGAGACCCACCGCGAGTTCGCCCGCCACGGCAGCCACACGCTCTACCTGCGTGATCCCGGCTTCGAGTTCACCCCGGTGATGCTGGCCAAGGTCGCCTCATTCATCGTCCGCGACGACGCCGGCAGCTGGACGCTCTGCGCCTTCATGTACTCGCTCCTGGCAGCGCTGGACGGGGTAGATATAGATGAAGCCGCGCTGCTCGATGCCGCCGCCGGAGAGATCATCACCCGCATCGACAACCAGACACTCGTCCACCGTGGCGAGCTGACCTTCGAGCATCGTGACGGCGCGTTCGTCGAGGTGCTCGCGCCACGCTGGTGGGTCACGACGCACCGCTAGAGCGGTTTTAGGACTCGGAGACGCCGAAGTTGGAGCCGAGCGCCACCGAGAGCAGCATCGCTTCCTCAACGATCTTCGTCTTGTGGCCGTCGCCGGTGGTGTCCTCGAAGAGCAGCAGGCTGCCGGCGTCAAAGCGGCGCGTCTCGCCATCGCTGGCGGTGACGTCCATCGTGCCGACGAGCAGCGCGAAGAGCTGCCGGCGGGGGCTGGGGTGCGAGACATCGCCGCCCCAATCAGCCCCGGCGCTCACGAGGCTGCAGCTGGTGGCGTCGAAGAGGGCGGCAACGTTGAGCGGCGCGGCCGGCGGCGCGAAATCTACCTCTTCGAGCGTGACGGTGATGTCCTCGAAGTGCGATTCACCATCCTGGTCCGCATAGAGCCGCACGATCTCCTGATGCCGTATCGCAGCCACGTCACTTCGCTCCATTCGTGCCCATGCTTCAACTATCACAGATTAGCGCGTCCGAGGCTATCGTGGCGTCCCGAGCTTGTCTGTGACGTTCGTACGACAATCTTCCGATGCCTACGACTGGCCTAACGTCTGAGAATACCAGTATTGGTGAGAGGAGGAGGACTCGTGGAACACTGTCTACTCTACGTGGGAACCGAAGATGGTCTCATGGTGCTTGAAGTCGAAGGACAACACGTAATCGTCCGCGACCATGGGCTGAGAGGCAACGCCGTCCGCGGGATCGCCGTTCACCCCGACGAGCCAGCCATCGTCTACGTCGCGTGCGGCCTACGCGGCTGGGGCTTACACCGCACGATCGATGCGGGGACATCCTTCGTAGAAGTTGGCTTCGCCGATAAGTGGGTCTGGGATGTCGTGTTCGACCCAAACGATTCAGAGACACTTTGGCTCGGTACTGAACCACCCATGCTCTATCGAACCAGCGACGCGGGAGACACCTTTCAACCGTACTCGGATATCGACGAGCTTCCAAGCCGCCCTGCCTGGAAGTTCTTCCATCCACCTTTCCATGCCGGACACATTCACGGCATCGCAATCCATCCACAGCGCCCTGAACGCATCTTTGCGGGTGTTGAGCATGGCAGCCTCATCTTCTCTCATGATGGCGGCACAACCTGGCACGAAACACTACTCGGCCACGACCTTCACCGAGTGGCCATTGACCCGTCGAATCCCGACCGCATCCTCGCTGGCGACGGCTCCGGCCTCTTGATTAGTCCCGACGCCGGTAGTTCATGGGAAGCGATCCCAGACCTGCTTGGCAAATACGTTCACGGTATCGCCTTCGACCCTGAGTCGCCTGCGCGCGTGTATCTCTACGCAAACTCGTCCCCGAGTCCTCTCTATCGCAGTGACGACGGCGCTCGTACCTGGCAGCCAATCGGCGCCGGCCTCCCGACCGCCGCGCCAGCCGACAATCTCTGCCTCCACCCGACCCAACCCGATACCCTCTTCTACGCTGGCGACGCTGGCGGTGGTGGCGCGCTGTTCACGAGCTCAGACGGTGGCTCCACCTGGCGCCGTACGGACGTCACACTGCCGAAAGTCTGGCGCATGCGGTCGGCCACTGCTCCATGATGTATGTGGCACGCTCAC
>JAUIIK010000212.1 GCA_030431755.1 Chloroflexia bacterium | reverse complement strand
GTCGTTGGCAGAACTGGAGGGCCTGACCAGTGCACCGCAGCCACCAGTGCTGGCAGCGGCCGACTAACGCGAGAGCAAGCGATGAGCACCACAACCCAATTTACACACTTGACGGGACTCTAACGTTTGCCGCACAGTATGCGCTTCCAGTGTACCGGGATGCAAACAATGCCATAGTATATTTGAGCGACTACAACCGGTCACTTGATCGGCTGATTCTGTGGAGGAAATGTGAACTACTACCTGAAGACTGAACGTGGCGCTGATGCCGAAGCTACCGACGAAAAGACGGCCACGAATATCCTCAAACGGCTACGACACAAGGGCCGCAAGCTAACTGAGATCTACGTCCTCGAGGAAGAAGGCGGGATCGACCGCTATCAGGAGCGCACCCGCCGGCGGCTCGGATCGAACGCGATTGCCTCACGCACCTGGCTCTGCGAATCGCTCGGCGACGGCGACTGGGAAGACGGCCACTATATCCCGGAGCCCCAGGAATCGATCGGCGAGATGGACCCGCCGCCCTCAGCCGTTGTCCTCGTCCTCCAGGGCGCGGAAGCCCCGGAAGAGATCGTCCCTCAGCTCGGCGGCATGGTCGTTGCGAACTAGCTAGCTACGTTCTCTCCGCGGTAACCCCGTTGTCAAGCAAGTGGCTACCTCTGGATTTGTCTACTCTCGTGGGCGTTCTGACGCAAGGCAGTCCATGAAGATCGTGTCATGGACGCGGCCGCCCTCGCGGAATGCAGCGCGCCGACGCCCGATCTCGCGAAATCCGGCCTGTTCGTAGACATAGATCGCGCGTTCGTTGTGGCTAAACACTTTGAGCATGAGGTTGTGCAACCCGAGCGAGTCGAACGCGTAATCCTGCATCAATGCGGTGACCTCTGACCCGAAGCCATTGCCCCAACACTCTTTGTGGCCGATGAACATGACCAATTCTGCAGTGCGGTGTGCGTGGTCGATATCCTGAAGTTCGGTGATGCCGACCGGGCACAGGGTCGCGCGTTCGTAGATAGTAAATACAACGCTGTCGGAGTTTCCTGCCGTGAGAGCGTCGAAGCGTCGGTGTTCAGATTCAAGCGTCGATGGCTTGAGTGGTAACCCCAGTGTGCGAGCAACGTCGAAATCGTTCACCCACCGGTGATACGTTTCGAGCAGGTCTCGTCGCAGCGGGCCTAGGGCCACCAGGTCACCTTCGACATTGACGACTGGTTGATCGTGAAATGCTTCACTCATCGGCGTCACTTTCCGTACGATCCATGTGCTCCCGTGATTGCAGGACGTCAAGGAACTCGCGCGGCGTGACAACCGGAATGTGATGGAACGACTCGATCTGTTGGAGCGGCCGGTCGCCAGTGACGATGTAGTCCGCGTGGGCATTCAGGCTCGCTGCCAATACGTGATCGTCATCGGGATCAGGCGCTGTGCCTTCGACGAGTTCAGCGAGCTCAACGAACGTCGCGTACGCTTGAATGGTCGACAGCGCCCGATTGCGTTGCTCGCTCGTGAGTTCTTTTAGGAAATATGGTCGCGTGAGCGCATCTTCTAGTTCCGCCAGCAATGGATCTGACATAATGATCGAGTACTCGACACGTCGCCATCGTCGGAAGATTTCACCTGGAGTGCTCGACGGACGGCCGTAGCCCAAGATTCCTGATAGCAGCACATTGGTGTCGAGGACCGCTGTTATCACTGGCCTGATGATTTGCCGGAGGCTTCTTCCCGCCGTCTCTTCCGAACCTGCTGCACAGCGCTCGCTACCTCACTCTCAATGTCTTCGAGCGATTCATCGGCAAATGCCTGGCTGATTTCCTCGAAGACTTTGAAATCGTCGTTGCGCTGGAGTCGCTGGAGGTCAGCAATCGATACGAGCGCAGCGACGGCTTGTCCGTCTTCCTCGATCATGGCGCGGGTTGTGCCATCGCCGACTTCACGGATCAGCCGGCGAAACTGATCACTCGCCTCATCGCTGGATACTGTCTTGATCGTAGGGTCCGGTTGCTGCATAGCTGAACCTCAATCCGCATCGCGCAAAGCGGGCCACTTACTTCGGCGAGGTGGTAAGTCTTCGCACTGGCCCGCTCGACTCTCACTGGAGTGTACGATGCGTGAACCACTCCTCGCCCATGAGATGCTCCTATGCTGGATCGCGGCAAACTCTCTGGGGCGCTGGCGGGGTAGGATGCGGGGAATGGACGGGACGGACTACTGAGTGGCGGCTATGGATAGAGAACGACTCACACAAGCAATCGAACGGCAGGTCGAGGCGCAGCGGGACGCGCTGGTTGCGCTGCTCCAGAAGCTCGTAGCCATACCGTCGGTGACGGGCGAGGAGAGCGCGGTTCAGGATGCCATCGAGCCGGAACTCGCGGCGCGCGGGCTGGAGGTCGATCGCTGGGAGATGCGGCCGGAGGAGATCGCACCGTACCGCTGGCACGTTGGCGACGAGACGCGCTTCGAGAACCGGCCGAATCTGGCCGGTGTGTTGCGCGGCGCGGATGGCGGCCGCTCGATTCTGCTGAATGCCCATGTCGATACCGTCGACAATGGCGAACCGGAGCTTTGGACATACCCGCCGCTCTCGGGTCATGTCGACGGCGATCTGCTCTACGGGCGCGGGTCGTGCGATATGAAAGGCGGGCTCGTCAGCTATCTGGGCGCGCTCGATGTGCTCAAGGCGCTCGACATCACATTGGCCGGCGATGTCACGGTCAACACGACGGTTGGCGAGGAGGATGGCGGGGTTGGGGCGCTCTCGACAATCCTGCGTGGCTACCGCGCCGACGCCGCGCTGATCACCGAACCAACGCGCCTGGCGCTCGTCCCGGCTCAGGGCGGCTCGCTGGTGATGCGGCTGACCGTGCCCGGCAAGTCTGCCCACGGCGCGGTGCGCGATGAGGGCGTCTCTGCGATTGAGAAGTTCGTGCCGATCTTCCAGGATCTGCTGGCCTGGGAAGCTGAGCGCAACCGGACGCTCGACCACCCGCTCTACTCCCACCTGACGAACAAAGCGCCCTTTAGCATCGGCGTCGTCCGGGCCGGCACTTGGGCGTCGACCGTGGCGGAGTCGCTCGTTGCCGAGGGGCGTTTGGGACTGCTGCCGGGTGAGGATGTTGACGAATTTCGCCAGGCTGTTGTTGATCGGATCGACGGTGTGGCTCGTGAGGATGCCTGGCTGCGCGAGCATCAGCCAACCATCGATTGGTTCGGCGGGCAGTTCGCGCCGGTCGAGACATCGGTCGATGCGCCCATCTCACAGACTGTCATCAACGCCCACAACGCCGCCACCGGAGAAGATCCGGTTATCGAGGGCGTGCCCTACGGAGCTGATATGCGGCTCTTTGCCCTGCTCGGCGAGATGGACTGTGTCATGTATGGCGCGGGCGATGTGCGTGTGGCCCATCACAGCGACGAGCACATCTCAATCACCGAGCTGTTGACGGCGACGAAGACGATTGCGAATCTGCTGGTTGACTGGTGCGGAGTTGCGGAATGAAAGATCTTCTTAAGGGTGTGCGCATCGTCGCCGTCGAGCAGTTCGGGGCGGGGCCCTTCGGGACGCTGCACCTGGCCGATCTCGGCGCGGAGGTCATCAAGATCGAGAATCCGCATGCTGGAGGCGACATTTCCCGATCGGTGCCGCCCTTTGCCGGCGACCAGGATAGCCTCTATTTCCAGTCCTTCAATCGCAACAAGCGCAGCCTGACGCTCGATCTCAAGCACCCGGATGGTCGGGCGGTCTTCGAGGATCTGGTGCGGGTCTCCGACGCCGTCTTCTCCAGCCTGCGCGGCGACCAACCCGAGGCGCTCGGGCTCACCTACGAGCACCTGAGAGCAGTCAACCCGAAGATCGTCTGCTGCGCCCTGACCGGCTACGGGTTGACCGGACCGCGCAAGGCGGAGCCGGCCTACGACTACTTGATGCAGGCCTACGCCGGCTGGATGAGCCTCACCGGCGAGCCGGGCTCGCCGCCGGCCAAGAGCGCCTTCTCTGTTGTCGATTTCTCGGCAGGATTGGTGGCGATGACCGGGATGCTGTCGGCGATCATCAGGGCGCGGGAGACCGGCGCTGGCTGCGATGTCGATGTCAGTTTGCTTGATACCGCCGTCTCGATGCTGAACTACGTCGCGATCTGGACGCTCAACCGGGATTACACGCCGGAGCGCCTGGCGGCCTCGGCCCACCCAAGCATCGTGCCCTCTCAAGCCTTCGAGACGGCCGACGGCTGGATTGTTGTCTTTTGTGCCAAGGAGAAGTTCTGGCTCGATCTGGCGGCGGCGATGGACGCGCAGGACCTCATCGACGACCCGCGCTACCAGGGCTTCCCCGGCCGCCTCGAACACCGTGGCGAGCTGGGCGCTGAGTTGTCCGCGCGCTTCAAGACGCGGACGACCGATGCATGGCTCGACAGGCTACGCGGCAAAGTGCCCTGCGCGCCGGTCAACGATATCCAGCAGGCGCTGGAGGATGAGCAGGTGCAGGCGCGGCAGATGATCCTCGAGGTCGATCACCCCGACTTCGGGCCGCTCAAGCAGACGGCGACGGCGATCAAGGTTGACGGGGATCTGGCGGATGCCCCCGACCGGCGTGGCCCGCGTCTTGGCGAGGACAGTACGGCGATCCTCGGCGAGTTGCTCGGCTACTCAGAGGATCGAGTTGCCGGGTTGCAGCGCGACGGCGTCGTCTGATTAGCCGGTGGGAGTTCGGTTGACTACTGCTGTTTCGTGGTCATGGAGTCTGCTTGCTTGTGAGGACGCAGTTCGCTGCGGCCGTTCATACATCAAGTTAGGTAGAGGGCCGGAAGATTGTGCCCATTCTTTCCGCTGCACGCCGCCAAGCAACTCCCACGACACGCGTGCTGCTTCAAACGTGGCATCCCGAGAGAGGCGTTGTGCCCGAGGGATCTGCGACCGTTAGCGCCGCGCTCCGTGGAGGACTGTGCCGGTCGCTCAAGCGCGGTCGACCACCGGCTACTGCACCGGCAGCTGGCATGCCCGCAACAAGATCCCTCCTGCGTCGGGATGCCACTGTTGTTGCTGTGGCGTCTACTGCGTGGCGCTGCGTGCCAACCGAAACCGGGAACGGCGCAAGTTAACGGCGTGGCTTGATGTATGAAGGGCGTGATTCGTCACGGTCGTCCCTTCGCCGTGAGTCTTCTGCCCTTGACTACATAAATCAGTATGCGTAGCGCTGGCGCTCGTCGCCCGCAGGATCTCGTAGGCTCAGTTGATCCCGATATGCACGTGAACGCCCTCCTGTGCCAACCGCACAGGAGGGCGTTCACGTGTCGCTAGGCTAGCTGTTCTGCGGCTTCTCGGGTTCGTCTCCACCGAAGCCACGGACTGCGCCGCCGAGCTGTTCGCCGGCGTCGTCCGGCACATGATCGCGGACCATGTCGCCGCCGGGCACGCGGTCGAGCACATTGTCGATGCGCTCCGGCGTCACCTGCTCGGAGATTGTGTCCGAGACGGTGTCGGTGACGTTCGAGGAGAGCATGCCCTTGATGCGGTTGATCCAGCCGCTCAATTCTGCGGCTCGTTCGAGCCACCGGCGTCGCGGATCGCGTCGGCTGCTTTCTCGCCGACA
>JAUIIK010000211.1 GCA_030431755.1 Chloroflexia bacterium | reverse complement strand
ATCGTCATCTCCACATTGTCCCCCGGCATCACCATCTCCAGATCACTGGAGAAGTCAATCGCTCCGGTCACATCCGTCGTCCGGATGTAGAACTGCGGCCGATAGCCCCGGAAGAAGGGGGTGTGCCGGCCACCTTCCTCCTTGCTCAACACATACACCTCGGCGTTGAACTTCGTGTGCGGCGTGATCGAGCCCGGCGCCGCCAACACCTGACCACGCTCGATGTCCTCCCGCTCAATGCCCCGCAACAGGCAACCAACGTTGTCGCCCGCCTCGCCGGCATCCAGCGTCTTCTGGAACATCTCGACGCCCGTCACCACCGTCGAGACCGTGTCCTTGATCCCGACAATCTCAATCGTCTCGCCCTGCTTGACGATCCCACGCTCAACCCGGCCCGTCACGACCGTGCCACGGCCCTTGATCCCAAAGACATCCTCGATCGGCATCAGGAAGGGCTGGTCCACCGCCCGCTCCGGCGTCGGAATGTAGTCGTCGACCGCCTGCATCAGCTCCAGGATCGGCGCGTACTCCGGATCGCTCGGATCCTCGCTCGCGCTCTCCAAGGCCGCCAAGGCGCTGCCCCGGATGATCGGTATCTCATCCCCCGGGAACTCGTAGGAGCTCAACAGCTCACGCACTTCCAGCTCGACCAGCTCCAACAGCTCTTCGTCGTCCATCTGGTCGACCTTGTTGAGAAAGACCACCATCGCCGGCACCTCGACCTGGCGTGCCAGCAGGATGTGCTCGCGCGTCTGCGGCATCGGGCCATCCGGCGCCGAGACGACCAGGATCGCGCCGTCCATCTGGGCTGCCCCGGTGATCATGTTCTTGATGTAGTCGGCATGTCCGGGACAATCGACGTGGGCGTAGTGCCGGGCATCGGTCTCGTACTCGACGTGGCTGATCGCAATCGTGATGCCACGTTCCCGCTCTTCCGGCGCATTGTCGATCGAATCGAAGCTGCGAAACGCCGCCTGGTCTCCAGCCAACGCCAACGACTTCGTGATCGCCGCCGTCAACGTCGTCTTGCCGTGGTCAACATGCCCAATCGTCCCAATGTTGATGTGCGGCTTCGTCCGCTCAAACCGCTCCTTCGCCATCTCTGTCTTCCCCTCAATACAAACCGGGGCAAACGCCCAGCGCGTCTACCCCGGCTCCAGCTAGTTCTTCTTGATTTCCTCGACCAGCGCCGCCGGTAGAGGTTCGTAGTGTCCGAATTCCATCGTCGAGGTCGCGCGGCCCTGAGTCATCGAGCGCAGCTCGGTCGTGTAACCGAACATGCTCGCCAACGGCACGAGCGCCCTGACGACCTGCGCGCCGGAACGAGGCTCCATGCCTTCGATGCGACCACGCTTCGCGTTCAATTGGCCGATGACGTCGCCCATGTACTCCTCAGGCGTCACCACCTCGACCTTCATGACCGGCTCGAGCACGACCGAGTGGCCGCGACGCATCGCTTCCTGAATCGCCATCGACCCAGCGATCTTGAAGGCCATCTCCGACGAGTCAACATCGTGATACGAGCCATCGTTGAGCGATACCTTCAGGTCGACGACCGGGAAGCCGGCCGGACCGCCCGTGTCCATCGCTTCTTCGATACCAGATTGGATCGACGAGATGTACTCGCGCGGGATCGCCCCGCCAACGATGTTGTCCTCGAAGATGAAGCCCTCGCCCCGGTCGAGCGGCTCAACGGAAATCACGACGTGTCCATACTGGCCGCGTCCGCCAGATTGCCGCACGAATCGTCCTTCAACCTTGTCGACGGGCCGGGAGACGGTCTCGCGGTAGGCCACCTGCGGACGGCCGACGTTCGCGTGGACCTTGAATTCCCGGAACAGGCGGTCGACGATGACCTCAAGATGCAGCTCGCCCATGCCCATGATGATCGTCTGACCGGTTTCATCATCGGTCCGCAAGCGGAAGGTCGGATCTTCCTCGGCCAACCGCGCCAGCGCCAGGCCCATCTTGTCCTGGTCGGCGCGCGTCTTCGGCTCGATTGCGACCTCGATGACGGGCTCGGGGAAACTGATCGTTTCGAGCACGATGCGGTCGTCGTCGGCACAGAGCGTATCGCCGGTAAAAGTGTCCTTCAATCCGATGATCGCGCAGATGTCGCCAGCGGCGACTTCGCTGATCTCCTCGCGGGAGTTCGCGTGCATCTGGAGCAAACGGCCCACGCGCTCACGTTCGCCGCGCGTTGCGTTATAGGCATATGAGCCTGATTCGAGCGTGCCCGAGTAGACGCGGATGAAGACAAGCCGGCCAACGTGCGGGTCCGCCGCTACCTTGAAGGCGAGCGCCGAGAAAGGCGCATCGGGATCCGTTGGTCGCGGCACGCGCGTGACTTCGCCATCGCTGTCGGTGACAAAGCCTTCGATTGGCGGGACATCGAGCGGCGACGGCAGGTAGTCAATGACCGCGTCCAACATACGCTGGACGCCTTTGTTCTTAAGCGCAGTGCCGTTGAGTACCGGGACGAGTTCGTTGTTGATCGTCGCGTTGCGAAGCGCCGCCTTGAGCTGCTCGACGGTCAGCTCTTCGCCTTCGAGGTACTGCATCAGCAGCTCCTCGTCGGTCTCGGCAATGGCTTCGATGAGCGTGTTGCGATGCTCAGCGGCGGTCTCGACCATATCCTCTGGGATATCGGTCTTTTCGATGTTCAGACCCATCTCATCGTGAAAGATGTAGGCAACTTCGTCGATGAGATCGATCAGCCCAAGGTAGTTGGCCTCAGCGCCGATCGGCACCTGGATCACCGCCGGCTTCGCCCGCAGGCGCTCCTTGATCATGTCGATTGTGCGCCAGTAGTCCGCGCCGGTACGGTCCATCTTGTTGACGAAGCAGATACGCGGGACCTCGTACTTGTCGGCCTGCCGCCAAACGGTCTCCGACTGCGGCTCGACGCCGGCGACCGCGTCGAACACGACAACACCTCCGTCGAGGACACGGAGTGAACGCTCGACTTCGGCCGTGAAATCAACGTGGCCTGGCGTGTCAATGATGTTGATGCGGTGATCCTGCCAGAAACAGGTCGTCGCGGCGGCGGTAATCGTGATCCCGCGTTCGCGCTCTTGCTCCATCCAGTCCATCGTCGCCGCGCCCTCGTGCACCTCGCCGGGTCGATGAACCCGCCCGGTGTAATAGAGGATGCGCTCGGTCGTCGTCGTCTTACCGGCATCGATGTGGGCGATGATGCCGATGTTCCTTGTGGATTGCAGCGCCGACGCCTTCGCCCCGGTCGGCTTGCTCATGGTCTTCGTACTCACGAAACTCTCAGTCCTTGCGTATTGCGAACCAATGTGTGACCGTCTGCGACGCGCTACCAGTTGTAGTGCGCGAAAGCCTTGTTGGCTTCCGCCATGCGATGCGTGTCTTCGCGTCGCTTGACCGCCGCGCCGGTGTTGTTCGATGCATCCAGAATCTCGTTGGCCAGCTTCTCGGCCATCGACCGACCGGGCCGCGCCTGCGTCGCCTGCAGCAACCAGCGCATCGCCAGCGACTCGCGCCGGTTGTCCGGAACCTGCACCGGCACCTGATAGGTCGCGCCACCAACGCGCCGCGGCTTGACTTCGATCGCCGGACGTGTGTTCATGATCGCCTGATTGAAGATCTCCAATGGATCGCGGCCGGTGCGCTCCTCGACAAGATCGAGCGCGTTGTAGACGATGCGTTCGGCAACGCCCTTCTTGCCCCGGTCCATGAGCTTATTGATGAAGCGCTGGAGAATCTCGCTGCCGAACCGGGCGTCGGCTGACACTATCCGTTTTTCAATGTTGCCGCGACGTGGCATAGCCCACGACCTTCCAGTTGACCCAAATCCCGATCAGCGATTTCGCGATCCCCGCACGCGGGTTTCCGTATTCACACACAAGAGCGGTCTTCGCCACAAAAGCGCGAGGCCGCTCCTACTATCCATTCACCTGGTCCTAGGAAACCTCGCGTATCCGCGCAACGCGGACGACGAGGTTCGCCCCTAAGACTTTTTCGTGCCGTACTTCGAACGCCCTTGTTTGCGATCATCCACGCCACGGGCGTCTAGCGCGCCGCGCACAACGTGGTATCGCACACCCGGGAGGTCCTTCACCCTGCCGCCACGGATCAATACGACCGAGTGCTCTTGCAGGTTGTGACCTTCACCCGGAATATAGGCAGTCACTTCCATGCCGTTCGTCAGCCGCACGCGGCAGATCTTCCGCAGAGCCGAGTTCGGCTTCTTTGGCGTCATCGTTCGGACCTGGGTGCAGACTCCCCGCTTTTGCGGCGAACCCTTACCCCGGCGAAGCCTGCCGGCGTAACGTCCGAGGGCGTTGTTTGTGTAGCGCAACGCAGGAGCTTTGGTCTTCTTCCTGCTTTGTTTGCGCCCTTTGCGGACCAACTGGTTGATCGTCGGCACGATTACCCCTTATGCCGTCTGCCTGACGTTGCCTGAACCGGAAAGCGTCAGTTTCTTTTTCTCAACTTGAGGCACGTCCAAATGACGTAGCCCGTTCAAGCCACAATCGCTGAGTCTACCACACGGGCAGTTCAAGTCAATTGCGCTTGCGCATTCCCGGCCGCTCGCCATACACGGCAAGCGGCCGGGAAATTGAGTTCTATCTAGTCGCTGTCCTCAGCCGGGAGCAACGGCACAGCCGGCGCCTCCGGCGCTGAGACGATATCCTCGACATCCTCGATCGATGCCGGCTCAACCTCGCGCTCGACCTCTCCAGGCGCCTCATCTTCAAGCTCCAGCAATTGCCGGGCCTGGAATCCGGAGCCAGCCGGAATCAGCTTACCGATGATCACGTTCTCCTTGAGACCGCGCAGGTAGTCGACCTTGCCTTCGATTGCGGCCTGGGTGAGCACCCGCGTCGTCTCCTGGAACGAGGCAGCCGACAGGAACGATTCCGTCTCCAGCGACGCCTTGGTGATGCCAAGCAGCGCCTGCTGGGCCGTCGCCGGCTCACCACCCTGGGCGATGATCTCCTCGTTGATCTCATTGAAGATGTAGCGGTCCACGAGATCGCCAGGCAACAAGTCCGTGTCGCCCGGATCATCGATGCTGACCTTGCGCAGCATCTGCCGCACGATGACCTCGATGTGCCGGTCGTTCGTGACGACGCCCTGGGATCGGTAGACCTTCTGCACCTCATCTACGATCAGGCGTTCGACCTCTTCACGGCCACGCGTCCGGAGGATCTCGTCGGGATCCAGCGCGCCGTCAGTGATCTGCGTGCCTGGTTGGATTTCATCGCCGTCCTGGACGCGCAAGTGGGCGGAGTGCGGCACCGTGTAGTCGCGCACCTCGGCGTTCTCATTGAAGATGTTGACAACGCCATCCTCTATGACAACCTCGCCGCCAACCGTCGCGGTGACCGGACCTTGGGTCTCGCTCTCATCAAGCGCGATGTCATCGCCACGCTTGACTGAATGGCCGTCCTTGACCTTCAGCTTGTACCCCTCCGGCACTGAGTGCGCAACGGAGATTGGATCGCGATGCGAGATGATCACCTTGCGGGCGTCATCTTCGGTCACAACGCTGACAACGCCGCCGATTTCGGAGACGATGGCCTTGCCCTTTGGCTCGCGCGCCTCGAATAGCTCCGTGACACGCGGCAGACCAGTCGTAATGTCGTCGGCCGAGAGCACACCGCCTGTATGGAAGGTGCGCA
>JAUIIK010000210.1 GCA_030431755.1 Chloroflexia bacterium | reverse complement strand
GTCATCGCTGACAACGTCGGTGACAACGTCGGCGACTGCGCCGGTATGGCCGCCGACCTCTTCGAGACCTACGCCGTCACTGCCATCGCAGCAATGCTCCTCGGAGACCTCGTATTCGAGGACATCCCCGGCTTCAACACCGAAATCGCCGTCGTCTACCCGCTGGTCCTCGGCGCGGTCTCCATCGTCGCCTCGATCATTGGCACGATGTTCGTGAAGGCGGAGGCGGGCAGATCGATCATGTACGCCCTGTATCGCGGCGTCGTCGTCGCGACGATCCTCGCGGTCGTTGCCTTCCTGCCGGTCACCGCCTGGATGATGGGTGACAATGGCGTCATTACCGACGCCAACATCGAGATGTTCAAATGGCTCGACTTCGGCCTCAGCCCAACGCTCAAGCTCTTCTTCGCATCGACTGTAGGCATCCTCGTCACGGTCGGCATCATCGCCGTGAGCGAGTACTACACGTCAACTCAGTACGATCCGGTCCAGAAGATTGCTGAAGCATCCGAAACCGGCCATGCGACGAACATCATCTCCGGCCTCGCGATCTCTATGAAGTCGACCGCGATTCCAATCGTCATCATTGCCGTTGCGATCTACCTTGCCTTTAATCTCACCGCCGGAGCGACGCCTGGAGCCGGGCTCTATGGCATCGCGCTCGCGGCTATGGCCATGCTCTCAATGACCGGCATCATCGTCGCCCTCGACGCCTTTGGGCCAATCACCGACAACGCTGGCGGCATCGCCGAAATGGCCGAAATGCCGTCGGAAGTGCGCGACATCACCGACCCGCTCGACGCCGTCGGCAACACCACCAAGGCGGTCACCAAGGCCTACGCCATCGGCTCGGCCGGTCTTGCCGCGCTCGTCCTCTTCGCCTCCTACTTCCTCGAGCTCGCCGACCGCCCGCCATTCGACCTGAGCGATCCGAGGGTGATCATCGGGTTGTTCATCGGCGGCGCGCTCCCATATCTCTTCGCAGCACTGCTGATGGAGTCTGTCGGTAAAGCCGGCGGCGAGGTCGTCATCGAGGTCCGGCGGCAGTTCCAGGAACGCCCCGGCATCATGGACGGCACCGAGCGTCCCGACTACCGGCGCGCGGTCGACATCGTGACACAGGCGGCGTTGCGTGAAATGATGATCCCGGCGCTTATCCCGATTGTCGTGCCCATCGTCATCGGCATCACCCTGGGACAGGTCGCGATCGGCGGCATGCTCATCGGTTCGATCGTCACCGGCCTCTTCGTCGCCATCTCAATGACAACCGGCGGCGCGGCCTGGGACAACGCCAAGAAGTACATCGAGGATGGTCACCACGGCGGCAAGGGCAGCGAGGCACACGCCGCCTCGGTCACTGGCGACACCGTCGGCGACCCCTACAAAGACACCGCCGGCCCGGCGATCAACCCGATGATCAAGATCATCAACATCATCGCCCTGCTCATGGTCTTCGCCCTCAACTGGAACTAAGCCACCGGCGCCCAGTTCCATTCATGCGTCGATGCGAGAGAGGCGGCTCAATGAGCCGCCTCTCTCAATGCCATACAGAACACGGCTCAGCCCCCGACCGCACAACGATCACCCACTGCGAGCGCGGCATTTATGTCCACTTCGCATGCTCGAGTAGACGGGTATCGGCACAATACCGTCAGCCCGTCATGCATCAAGTGAGGTGCCGGGTAGGAAGGTTGCGCACGCTCACCCCATCGCACGCCGCCAGGCGAGTCCCATGACAGATACCCAACTCCGAGGCTGGCATCCCAAATAAGGCTTTGCGCCTGAGGGACCTACGACCAACAGCGCTGCGTTCCGTGGACGAATGTCACGGCCGTCAACACCGGGTTGTTCACCGTCGACCGCACCGGCAGACGGCACGCAGCAAGATCCCTCGCACGCACGGCAAGCGAACGGATTGTCCTGATGTATGAAGAGGGCACAGTAGCGTCAGCCCGGACGCTGCATTCGCGTGCGGTGCGTCTGACCGCTGCCTAATGCGTTCCCGGAGCATGCTCCAGGTGCGGATCACAAGCGCGCTGCCCTACCGCCGCTCGTTTGACGCGCCGCGGAAAATGAAAGTCCTTGCTGCGCGCTTGTCGTAGCCAGCGAGGTAGCTCGCAACCGGCAGCGGCGCTGGAACAACTTCGGCGGTCACGAAGCCCAACTATTTCGATTATGGATCCTTTGAGGCGATGCGGCTGCTAGCTGCTGCTATGCGACCGCTCCATGCGGCGCTCGCGCATCTTCCGGTACATCGGCGGCTCTTCGTAGACCCGTGGCGCGATCAATCGGCGGTAGACAACCGACGCCGCAAACGCCAGCGGGGCCCAGACG
Organism: Chloroflexia bacterium; assembly: GCA_030431755.1. Classification (GTDB taxonomy): domain Bacteria; phylum Chloroflexota; class Chloroflexia; order Thermomicrobiales; family CFX8; genus JAUIIK01. The sequence goes on along the minus strand of JAUIIK010000210.1, from coordinate 3,326 downwards.
ATAAGGTACATCGCCAACACAATCAATCCCATAGATATCCAAAGCACGCCAACCCAGAGCAGCGTGAGGAAGATCTCGATCGGTGATTCGATTGAGCCGTAAGCGATGCGCACAGAGTCGACGTCATACCGCAGGCGAAACGTATTGAGCACGAAGAACGCGATCACCGCCAGCGGCCCGAGAACCAGCGGTTCGGCATAGCCACGCGAAAAGCGGGCGAAGAAATAGGCCCCGCCAGCCACTGTGGCCATGAACAGCACCCAGCTCACCAATCGCACCGGCTCGCTGATGCTGTCCATGTAGAAGGGGTCGCTAGCGCGTTGGGCGCGGTCATCCTGGAGCCAGCCGGTCGGGATGCCGATGACCTGCCGCCAATTGTCAAATATGGCAATCCAGAGAACCATCACGCCACCGGTCGCCAGAATCGCCCGGTTGATCCAGCCACGGATTGGTGGTTGCTCGTTCACGATCCGGTTGACGGCGAACGGGAAGATCCGCCAGGCGGCGAGCGCAACCATGACGGCGCCCATCACAACCGAGAAGTCGCCGACGAGGAATTTGAACACGCAGGTTCCTGTCTAGTAGCTGTGGCCATCGCGCCGAATGTCTCTCAACCCGGTATTGTACTTCTCGTCGCGGCGCGTTGCCCGGCGCTTGACCTCCCCGCGGACGGCGAGTAGAATCATGGCGATAGATACGCGGAAGTGGCTCAGTGGTAGAGCATCTCCTTGCCAAGGAGAAGGTCGCGAGTTCGAATCTCGTCTTCCGCTCCGCAACGGGCCCCACTATGGGGTCCGTTTTGCGTTCCAGAGCATCTCCGCGGAAATGGCGGAACGGCAGACGCTGCGGTCTTAAAAACCGCTGAGGGGTAACCCCTCGTCCGGGTTCGAATCCCGGTTTCCGCACCACCGCCTCATTTTGCCCAGAAACATCAGGAAATCAAACGGACGAGACGCAATTTGGTCACGAATCGGTCACGAGCAGTCCGGTGCTTATGGATCGACCTGCACGGCGATCACACCGTAACGGGGGAACATGCCCGCAAAATCCCGTTGTAGGGCTGAATCGGTGGATAGCTTCGCTTGGTACTTTCCAACAGCACCGGTGAACGCCGCGTAGAGTTCCTCGACACAGACTAGCCAGTATTGACTTGCGGTGTCGATGTACACGGCTCGGCCCTGACCGTTGGGGTCTCGAAGTGCAAACGAGAGATACCGTTTCTCCCGTTTGTCCCATAGGCCGAAGGAATGGACGAAACCGTTCCGTAGTGACCAGAGTACACCCGCTTCATCGCTTGTAGTGCCGAGGTAGGCTGGGCAGAATGCGAGAAACCGGCGTTTCGCTTCGCTCTCGCTATCTGAACCGGTTGTGAATTTCGAGAGTAGGTCGATGCCAGCGAAAATCACCATCGCAGTCGCGAATAGACGATGTGGTGCTTTGGCTGGCACTACTTCAGACTCGGGCAGCGACACGTCACCGATCAGACAGTCCTGAATTTCGCGTCTGAGTAGGTACAGCACGCTTACTGTCCCATCGGGCGTTTGGTGATCCTCCCACTTCACCGTAGGCGGCGCGAAGAAAAAGTCGATATCGCTTGGCAGCACGGATTACGCCCCCGTCTTTTGATTGGATACATCGACGGACAACAGTATAGCCAAGCGGTCGGCGGCTTCCCGATCCTGACCGGGCAGCACATGTCCATAACGCCCTAGAGTCATCGCTATGTCAGCGTGACCGGCTCGCTGCTGGACCAACCGCGCGGGTTCGCCGTTGGCGAGCATCAGAGTGATCGACGTATGCCGGACATCGTGCAGTCGAATTCTTGGAACGCCCACTCGCTCACAGAGCTTTGGGAACCCGTGACTGACGTTGTTCGGGTGCAGGTAGCGACCATCGCCCCGGTCGAATACAAGGTCATCGTCCGTCCATGCTACGCCGCATTCGAGCCTCCGGGTGTTCTGCCGCCGCTTGTGCCGCCACAGCCATTCAACCGTTTCGGTGTCGAGTTCGATAGCCCGGATTCCCGCCGCCGTCTTCGGCTTCCCAAACACAACACCTTCCTTGCCCCGGCTCAGCGTCCGCCAAATCGTCGGTCCCGCTCACAACTGTAGAGATCGTCAACCGCTCCCTCAGTACAACAGCAATCAAGTCAGCCAAGGTCGACGATGATCGCCTCGTTGCGGTTTAGCTCAAGTCTTGACACTGCGTCCGGTTGCGGCTCGAGCTTTGTCGTAGAAAACACCACACGTCCGCGGTACATCTCCGGAAGCTCGGCTGCCGTCTCAGTCTCCGCAAACGACAAGACGACGAGTAACTTCTGCGCGCCTGCCACTCGTAGAAAAACTAGCCACTCATCCGGGAATCCGTCGGGCATCTCGATGTCGCCGTGTTTCAGCGCCGGATACTCGTGGCGGAGTTCGAGCAGGCGCCGCGTCATCGTGAGCATTGAGTCGGCGCTGTCGCGTTGCGCCGCCACGCTGAACCGTTCAGGGTTGATGATCGGCAACCACGGCTCGACCTCTGGGGGCGTGAACCCGCCGTTCGCCGCCTGCGACCAGAGCATCGGTGAGCGCTGCGGGTCGCGGCTGGCGTTGATCGACGTCACCTGCAAGCCCCAGGGATCTTGTCGGCGTTCCGGAGGAACCTCGGCATCGATGAAACCGAGCTCGTCACCGTAGTAGATCGTCGGCGTGCCTCGTAGCGTCAGTAGCAATGTCATCGCGGCACGCGCCTGTTCGTCGCCCAAGCGCGTTGCCACTCGGGACTCATCATGGTTTCCAAGGACCCAGTTCGGCCACGCACCATCCGGTAGCGCCCGCTCGATATCGTCGATGAGTCCAGCCAGTGCAGATGGACTCCAGTCGACGCTCAGTAGCCCGAAGTTGTAGGGCAGGTGGAACTCGTTCAGCGACGCTCCGAAGTACGAAGCCCACTCGTCCCACTCGAAGACATGGATCTCGCCGATTAGAAGGATGTCGCGTTCTGGTCCAACATAGCTATCCACCATCGCGCGCATGTCCTGGTAGATCTCATGCGCGAAGTCCGTGCCCTTGTCGTAGAGATGCACCAACGAGTCATACTCCCCCATCGAACGGTGGAGGACTTGCGAGCCTGGCTCGGCAGCCGGATTGTCGCGCAACTGCTCGTCTTTGCCGACGAAGTGCGCGGCGTCGACGCGAAATCCATCGACGCCACGGTCGATCCAGAAGCGCAGCGCCGCGTACATGGCTTCACGCAGCTCGGGATTTCGCCAGTTCAAATCAGGCTGGCTCGTGAGAAACGAGTGGAGATAGTACTGCCCGGTCTGCGGATCGAGCGTCCAGGCC
>JAUIIK010000209.1 GCA_030431755.1 Chloroflexia bacterium | reverse complement strand
AGGAAACAGTGAGCTGCTCCTGCCTATACTTCCTGCAGTACTGTTGGCTAGTGACGGAATAGAAGGATCTCTAAGTCCTAAAGCAAGGGAGAAAATATCTCGGGAACTTTATGCTGTATTCTCGGAGGGCGGTTATCTTAACGAGTATGACGGTGTCGCCTCGTTCGCTATCCGTTTAATAGCAAAATTACGCCCCCCGGAAGCGGCGAGAGTGTTTGTGCGTACGTATAACAATTCTACGAATCCAATAATTAGAAGAGATATTATATTGGGCATGACTCATCTCGATGAATTTGCATGGCTCAGCCAAAAACGAAACGATTTTGACGGAGCCTCTGCTTGGGAAAGACGAGGAATAATTGTAAGTTCTTATTGGCTGGGAGATGAAGGTTCACATTGGCGTCGAACATTAAGGGGCAAGCTTTCGCCATTCGAGTCGATTGTGAAAAGTTGGTGTGAATCGCGAAGTCAACAAGGTAATCGGACGGTTCCACTTTGATCAGTGAACGACGATTTGCCCACTCCTATGGTTCAACCTGGAAGCGCGTTGCGCCAAGGTTGGAGAACTTTGTTCGACGAGCTAATCTTACCTATGAACGGAGTGGCAATCCAATAGATACAAGAAGCGACACGAGCAGGCGGGCGTTAGTAAATGAGGCAGCGTTTCAGCAATTTTGTACCTACCGACGCGAAGGGCGAGTTCGTTCTTCCAATGATGACATGATGAACTCATTTGAACGTGCGAGAGCTAAGATCCGAAGGATTGGAACCGACTGGAGTCGGATTGACGATGAAATAATGTTGTCAGAAGTTGAGGAGGCAGCTGAGCTTTTTGAAGCATTGCAGATTTTCTTTAGAGGGTCAAGAGATCTTGTTTTGGAGCCGGCATTTCCGGGTTGTGGTATAATTGATCATTGCGTCGGCGATGTCGCAACAAGAGAGTGCATAGTGGAGATAAAGGGTGGGGATCGGCCTTTCAGATCCATAGACTTTAGGCAAGTTATTGTATACTTCGTTCTGGCTGAGGTTTCGAAAAAATATTCATTTGGACGAATTTGTACATTTAACCCAAGACGCGGAGTGTATGTCGAGTGCGCTGTGTCCGATTTTTTTCATGAAATAAGTGGCCTTTCTGTTGCGGAGTTTGTGAACACGCTCTCAAGCGAGTGGGTCGGAGCGTCTGCGTCCAGGTAAAATTGGGGATGAGTCAGGGACTTCTAGGAAGATTTGAAAAGCGCTTGACGATCGTACGGCCTAACCGTACACTTCCGGATATGAAGCTACGAAGTCTTCGCCACCGGGGCCTGAAGCGGCTGATCGAGAATGACGACGACCGGGAAATTCGCCGTGATCTCGTCCGCAGGGTACGCAACATCCTCGCCGCACTGATCGCCGCGCAGGACATGGGCGGCGTTCAGGGACCGCCCGGATGGCGCATCCACCAGCTCTCAGGAGACCGGGCCGGAACATGGAGCATCTCGGTTTCCGGCAACTGGCGGATCACCTTCGACCTTCAGGATGATGTCATCTGCAACCTGGATCTGGAGGATTATCACTGATGGATGACGCTATCGCCAGGATCGGCATGAAGCCTCCGCATCCGGGCAGCTTCGTTCGTGAGGAAATTCTGGACGAGTTGAACCTGTCCGTGGCCAGGGCCGCCGAAATTCTGGGCGTGCGCAGGGCGACGCTCTCCGATCTGGTCAACGAGAAGGCGGCACTGTCGCCGGAGATGGCCTTGCGGATCGAGAAGGCTTTCGGTGTTTCCATGGACACCCTGCTGCGCATGCAGGCCTGGCACGACGGCCACGCCATGCGCGAGCGGGAAGGCCAGATCGACGTGAAGCGCTACGAGCCCGTCTGAACTGGCAGGGATGCCTTGAGGGTTCAGCCAGTTCTGGCCCCGACGGCCCTGCTCCCGAGGCCAGACCTCACTCGCCGAACCTCCGCCGGGTCTCGCCCCGGGCGAGGGCGGCGGCACTTGCTTCATGCCGCCGGCAAGGGCATTCTCATCGTTGCAGCAGTGCCAACTGTCGGGTCGGGTAGAGCATGAACGTTGAAAGCATAATAAAGAGTGCTTTTTCGACTGTCGGCTACAACATCAGCGCTCGGGAAAAGCACGATCGTCTGGTGGCTCGCAGTTCGGAAATCGACACACTGTTCGAGCTGATCCTGGAATCGAACGGCGGCAGTGTCGGCGGTTCAAGGGCGCAATTGAAGCAGGATATCCTTGCGCTCATCGTCAACGGGTTCAAGCGTGGTGGCTATTTCGTCGAGTTTGGCGCTACCAATGGTCGGGATCTGAGCAATACCTATCTGCTTGAGAAGGAATATTCCTGGCAGGGAATAATAGCGGAACCCATGCCGCGTTGGCATGCCGATCTGCGCAAGAACCGGCAATGCCGTATCGATGACAGGTGCGTCTGGGTTGTGACCGGTGAGACTCTGGAGTTTCTCGATGTCGAGAATGGCGAGTTCTCCACGATTGCCGCCTACGCCAATCACGATGATCATGCGGCCGAACGAAAGAACTCGAGAAAGATCGCGGTTGAAACGGTTTCGTTGAACGACCTGTTGGCAGATCACCGGGCGCCCATGGTCATCGACTATCTGTCTGTCGACACGGAAGGCAGCGAATACATGATATTGAAGGAATTGGACTTCAATAAGTACAAATTCAATTTCATCAGCGTGGAGTATAACTTCACGGCACATCGCGAAGAGATAAGATCACTGCTGCGCGCGAACGGCTATGAATGCATTCTGAGCGGCTTGAGCAGGTTCGACGACTGGTTCGTGCCCACAGCCTAGGTCCCGCCGTTCATGGCCGACCCGCCGGGGATGGAAAGGCCCAGCAAGGCCCCCGCCGGCGTCCCGCAACGCTCGGGGTGTCGCGCTATACGCGACAGTTGGGCTCGGGGTGTCGCGGTATGCGCGACAGTCGGGCCCGGGATGTCGCATTATACGCGGCAGCGAACCCGCAACTGTCGCGTATACCGCGACAGTTGGCCCCGGATGTCGCGTCATATGCGACAATTGCCGACGAACGAACCCACGCAATCGACGAACGAACCTGCCGATTCGACGAGCGAACCCGAGATTTCGACGATCGAACCCGAGCCTCGACCAACGAACCCGACGGCCGACAACTGCTTGTTCGGGAACGATTTTCGGCCGCGCTTGGCCGTTCGCCGGCGATCCCCAACACCGTCAAATCCGATTCTGCCCAACGATTCCGGGCAGGGGCTTGCGTCGCCGGCCGATATAGGCTATAAATCCCAGAGACCAGAAGAATCAGGCGGCGCGGCGCTTCGTGTCGAAGAGGGCCGAGAACTGGCCGAGCACGGTGCCGCCGAGCTGCTCGGGGTCGGAGATGGTGACCGCCCGGCGGTAGTAGCGGGTCACGTCGTGGCCGATGCCGATGGCGAGCAGCTCGACCTCGGAGCGGGTCTCGATCCAGTCGATGACCTCGCGCAGGTGCTTCTCGAGGTAGTTGCCGGGGTTGGCCGAGAGCGTGCTGTCGTCGACCGGGGCACCGTCCGAGATGACCATGAGGATGCGCCGCTGCTCGACCCGGCCGAGCAGGCGCTCGTGCGCCCAGAGGATCGCCTCGCCGTCGATGTTCTCCTTGAGCAGCCCCTCGCGCAGCATGAGGCCGAGATTGGGCCGGGCCCGCCGCCAGGGCGCGTCGGCGGCCTTGTAGACGATGTGGCGAAGGTCGTTGAGCCGGCCGGGGGCGGCAGGCTTGCCGGCCCGCAGCCAGGCCTCCCGCGCCTGCCCGCCCTTCCAGGCCCGCGTCGTGAAGCCCAGGATCTCCACCTTGACGCCGCAGCGCTCGAGGGTGCGGGCGAGGATGTCCGCGGTCATGGCGGCGACGGCGATGGGCCGGCCGCGCATCGAGCCCGAATTGTCGATCAGGAGGGTCACAACCGTGTCCCGGAACTCGGTCTCCTTCTCCATCTTGTAGGAGAGGCCGAGGGTCGGGTTGACGACGATCCGGGCGAGGCGGGCGGCATCCAGGATGCCCTCGTCGAGGTCGAAGTCCCAGGAGCGTTGCTGCTGCGCCATGAGCTTGCGCTGCAACCGGTTGGCGATCCGCCCGATCATCCCCTCGAACCGCGAGAGGCTGGCGTCGAGCTGGCCCCGCAGGCGCGTCAGCTCCGCCGCACCGCAGAGCTCCGCCACGCCCACCACCTCGTCGAACTGGGTGGAGAAGACGCGGTAGGCGAGCTGGTCCGCCCCGGGCGGCAGCTCCTTCGGCCGGTTGGTGCGCGGGTCCTCGCCCGCCTCCTCCTCCGCCCCGGACTGTAGCTCGTCGTCGCTCGCCGCGGCCTCCTCGGCCATCATGTCCTCGGGCGAGCGGTCCTCGGCACTCTCCTGCGCCTCGGCCCGCTGCGGCTCCTCGCCGCCGTCGTCGTCCTGGTCGGAGGAGGGCTCGCTCGGCCCCTGGTCGCCGCTCTCCTCCTCGCTCTCGTCGTCCCGGCTGTCGGGCTCCGGCTCCTCGACCAGGGCCTCGCTCAGGCCGAGATCGGTCATCAGCTCGCGCACCCGCCGGGCGAAGGCGTCCTGGCTCTCGGCCCGCGCGTCAAGCTCGGGCAGCACCGCCTCCACCTTGCCGTCGAGCCACTCGCGCCACGCATCGAGCTGGTGGCTCTGGGCGGCGTTGAGCCGATAGCCTTGCAGCCGCTCGCGCATGTAGAGCTCGACCACCTCGGCGACGTTCGAATCGGGCACCGCCTCGCCGGCCGTCGCGGGCTCGGCCCGCTGGCGGAACACGGCCTCGAGATTGGCCCGAACCCCGGCCATGTCGCGGCCGCCGACCAGCTCGACCCGGAGCTGCTCGAGCCCGTCGAACAGCATGGTGGCGAGCTCGCCCTCGGGCACCATGCGGCGATGCAGCTCGCCGTCGTGGAAGCGCCGCCGCAGCGCCTGGCTGTCGGCCTCGCCCCGCACCCGGGCGATCTCGCCGGTCGGCAGGTCCTGGCGCGGCGGGCTGATGCGGATCGTCTCGCCGGCCCCGGCGGGCCCCCGCCGGTTGCCCGAGCGCAGCACCACCTCGAGCTTCGGCTCCTCGGCGATCGCCCGTGCCGCAGCACCCAGGGCCTGCTCGAATCCGTCGAGGCGCTCCTTCAACGCCGCTCCATCCCGCTCTTTGCCGGGCCGCTCAGGCGACCAGGAGGTTGGCCGCCGATTCCGGCAGCTCCTTGCCGAAGCACCGCTGGTAGTACTCGGCGATGATCGCGCGCTCGGCCTCGTCGCACTTGTTGATGAAGGTCACCCGGAACGCGAAGCCGACATCGCCGAAGATCTCGGTGTTCTCGGCCCAGGTGATCACCGTGCGCGGCGACATCACGGTCGAGATGTCGCCATTGACGAAGCCCGCCCGGCTCAGGTCGGCGAGGCGGACCATGCTGGCGATGGTCTTGCGCCCCTCGGCCGTGTCGTAGCGCGGGCACTTGGCCAGCACGATGCGGCACTCGTCGTCATGCGGCAGGTAGTTGAGCTGCACGACGATGCTCCAGCGGTCCATCTGGCCCTGGTTGATCTGCTGCGTGCCGTGATAGAGGCCCGAGGTGTCGCCGAGCCCGACCGTGTTGGCGGTGGCGAACAGGCGAAAGCTCGGATGCGGCCGGAGGATCTTGTTCTGGTCGAGCAGGGTCATGCGGCCCTGCGCCTCGAGCACGCGCTGGATCACGAACATCACGTCGGGCCGGCCGGCATCGTACTCGTCGAAC
>JAUIIK010000208.1 GCA_030431755.1 Chloroflexia bacterium | reverse complement strand
CCCGGCTTCGGCGCGTTCGCCTACCTGGCGGCGCGTCCGGTGCGCTCGAACCGCCTGCTGATGCGGGTAACGGTCGATGCCGTCATGCTCAAGGTACCGAAAGGGCTCTACGAGCGCTCGGGGCTGCGGAAGCTGATCGCGCCGGCCATCCGCCCCCAGCCGGCGATGGTTCCGGTGCGGGTTCCGGCCGGGCCGCGCGTGGCCCGGATCGTGTCCGCGCCACGGGCGCGGGCGCTAGCCTACCGGGCAATTGCGCCGCAGCGTGACGTTGGCGACATCGCCGGTCCCTATCTGCCGCCAACGACGCACCGGCGGCATGACCACCCGGAAGGCATTCCGCCGCTGATCTAACGCGGCCGTACAAGCTATCACCACCACTCAATCCCCTTCCCCCAGTGTGAGGAGCCGCGCCCCTGGCGGCTCCTCTGCTGTGTTTGCCCGGCCCCGGTGATTCGCTACGATGCCAGCTGGCACGGAGCCCGATGCAATGAGAACGAGGACATCGTGAAATCAATCGACCAATTGGTGGACATTCCCGCTGCCGGTTTTCCGGCCTGGAGCCCGGGCAGCGGGCATATCGCCTACCTCCATGACGAGCCCGGCAGCGGCTGGCAGCTGACGCTCGTCGACGCCGCGACCGGTGACAAGCGCCGGCTGGCGGACCAACCTGTCGCGCCGTGGCGGCCGAGCTGGTCGCCGGACGGCTCGTGCGTCGCCGTCGTGCGCGGCACGGACCTCTGGCTTGTCGGCCTGGACGGCCAGGAACGGCTGCTCGTCGCCGGGACGGGCGAGACACGTGCGCCGTCCTTCTCTCCTGACGGCTCGGTCGTTGCTTACATCAGCGCATTAGCCGGCAGCCTGGATGTCTGGACGGCGCCGGTTGACGGAGGCGCTCCCCGGCAGCTCACGAGCGACACCAACCCGCTCGACGAGCCTCGTTGGACGCCGCGCTGGTCGCCCGACGGCCGCTGGATAGCCTACGTCTCTTCACGGTCCGGCGAGCGCAACAACGACGATCTCTGGCAGGTGTCGGCCGACGGCACGGCACACCGCCAGCTGACCAGCGGGATCTGGGTCAACACCGACGCGTGCTGGTCGCCGGACGGCCAGCGTATCGTCATCGTCGCCAACGCTGAGACCGAGCATTGGTATGGCGACGATGCCGACCTCTGGATCGTCTCGGCCGGTGAGGGACCATGCGAACGCCTCAGCGGCAATGGCGGCCACTCCTGGCGGTTGGAAGGCGCCGGGCTGGCCTGGGCGCCGGATGGCGAGACGGTCTACGCACTGCACCTGCACCGCGGCGACAAGCGCGTCTCAGCCACGCCCGCAAACGGCGGCGTGCGGACAGTTGTCAGCAACCTCGCCGGGAGCGTCCTCGACTTCGCGTTGTCCCCGGACGGCCGGCAGCTCGCCCTGATTCATGCGACCCAGACGACCCCGCCCGAGCTGCTTATGTTGCCAACCTCCGGTGGCCTGCCGCGCCGCCTAACCGACAACTCCGCCGCCGTGGAGCAAGACCTGCCCGACCCTTTGCGGGTGTCCTACCGCTCATTCGACGGCCTCTACTGCGACGCCTATCTCTACCTGCCGCCGGACTTTGACGAGTCGCGGCGCTATCCGGGGCTGGTGCAGGTCCATGGCGGCGGGACGAACGCCTACGGCAACGGCTGGCACCCGGTCGAGCAGTGGCTGGCCCGCAACGGCTTCGTCGTCATGGCGGTCGAATATCGAGGTTCGAGCGGCTATGGCCGGGACTTTGCCGGGTTGTCCTACGCGGACTGGGGCGGCGGTCAGACGCGCGACGCCGTGGCGGCCGGGGAATGGCTCAATGCCCAGCCGTGGATCGGCAAGCTCGGCATCTACGGCGGGAGCTATGGCGGCTACCTGACGCTGCACGCCATCGTCGCTGCGCCGGACCTCTTTGACGCTGCTGTCGATATGTACGGCAAGACCAACATGCTCACCGGCCAGCAGCACGCAGACCGCGTTGGCCGTGTCTTCGTTGCGCGGGACTACTGGAACCGCATGGGCCACGAGGTGCCCGAGGCGATGGCGCGCGCCTCGACCGACCATCGCCTGACTGAGATCAAGACGCCGCTGCTCATCCTCCACGGCGATCGCGATACGCGCGTCCCGCCCGGCGAGTCGGCCCAGGTGGCCGCGACGCTTGCGGCGGCAGGCATCCCCCACGAATACATCGTCTATCCCGGCGAGGGACACGGCTTCCGCCAGCGTGAGCACCGCGTCGACTGCTACGAGCGCATTCTGGCCTGGTTCGCGGACCGGCTGTAACCAGGAAGATGCACGACGGCCGGTCGGAGTGACCGGCCGTCGTCATTTTCGCGAGCCCTGCGACTAGCGCTGGCGTTTGTAGCTAGTTCGGCTGGTTGAGACCGCCGCCGGTCCAGTCGTTGGCCGAGCTAGAGGTGCGGTTCTGGCCGCCACTAACCGTCGAATTGTTGTTGTTGGCGACATTCGTGTTGCCGCCGCTGACGGTTGAGTTGCCATTCTGGGCCTGATTGGTGGTGCCGCCGTTGACCGCCGAGTTCGTCCCGCTCGCGACGTTGTTCTGGCCGCCCGTGACGCTCGCATTACCGCCGCTGGCGGTGTTGGTCGTGCCGCCGCTGACGCTGGCATTTGCGGTTGTGGCCTGGTTCATCTGACCACCGCTGACGCTCGATGCGCCGCCGGAGGCCGTGTTGCTCTGGCCACCGCTGACGCTCGCGTTGTTACTGGACGCGCTGTTCATCGTGCCGCCCGATACGCTCGCTGCCGAGCCGCTGGCCATGTTGGCCGTGCCGCCGCTGACACTGGCGTTGTTGTTGCTGGCTGAGTTTCCAAGCCCGCCGCTGACGCTGGAGCTGTTGCCGCTGGCCGTGTTGGAGTTGCCGCCGCTGACGCTGGCGTAGATTGCCGTCACCTGATTCTGGAAGCCAGCGACGAAGCCGCCATAGCTGGTGTACCCGTGGTTTGCACCGACGATCAGATTATGTGAACCTGTGCGCCCGTAGCCTTGCGAGTTCTCGTTGTAGCCGACGATGAGATTGCCGAGTCCGTTCGTCGTCCCGGTTGCGCCCATGCCGTTGGTCACAAAGACATTGCAACCGCTGAAGACGGCATCACCTGAATCGTCGGCGAGACAGGCCGGGACCTGATTCTCCAGCGCCTCGACCCGTGCCTCGAGATCGCCAACCGCGCCCGGGCCGGCCCAGGAGACCACGAACTCGCTGGAGTTACAGTTTGGCTGTTGGCCCGGATAGAGTATCCGCGTGTGGCCGGTGTACAGGCTGACGCAGGCGTAGAGCATGCCGTCGCCTGGCGCGGCGTCCGCATCCATTACGCGTGTGGCGACGAAAAAGCCGCCAAAGAACAGCACTGCGCCGATGACCAGCCCCAGAATCATTCCGCCCGTTTGATCGGTCGCTAACCGTGCAATCCGCATCGATGCACCCCTTCTCCACTGTATAAACACGACCCGCTGAATCCATTGTAGTGTCAGCGATCTACGCGCGAACCCAAACAAAGGGGAAGGATGGAATGGCTGGTAAGCGGCAGGCCGTCGCCCGCTGGTTCGGCAGCTGCGCCCGGATCGACGGAATAGATGCGCGCTGTAACCGTTTAAATGCGTAATGAAGGTGTTGGCGTGCTGAGAAGGATAATGCATTAACTGCCGTTAGCCTGTCAGCCCGACTACACGCAGCGACGAATCAGACGACTAGGCAACGTGAGGAGCACCAATGCTGAACCGGAATACGCCCGCTAACGCGCCTGACGAACTCGCGCACCGGAGCCACACCAGCTACGAGCTCGTGCGGCAGGAGCGGCTTGTGGTCGGACCGACGACCTCGCCCTATCCGATCAACCATGAGACGGTGCTGCAAACAAGTGACTCACAGGCTGAGCTCGCCAGATTGCGCGACGAGCTCACCGGCGCGGCAGGCGCGACAACAGCCCGAGCCCTGCAGCCCGACACCTGGATCGACGCCATGCCCGGCCAGAAGGCCGTCCACTACGACATTCGGCGCGCCTAGCGTGCCGTCCTACACGCCCGGCAGGTGGTCGTCCAGCGCCAGAATCGCTTCCATGACTGGGTCGCGGTTCTCGCTATAGGCCGCGAAGGTCGGCGGCAGGTAGAGCAGCGGCGCGAGCCAGGTGCGGTTGTCGAGCGGCCAGGAGCTTTGCCAGTAGAGATCGGATACATTCAGCCCCGTCTTGCTGTAGGGCAGCTCGACCGGGATGGTCTCGCCGACGAAGACCGGGCTGGAGCCGGTCGGCTCGCCGGCGAAGATCGCCTCGGTGTGGCGTTCGATCAGCATCGCGAAATTCTGGGCCGCCGAGAAGGTGCGCCGCCCAATGATGACGAAGAGCCTCCCGCGTTGGTTGATTCGGTTTCCGATGAGCCGGTGCAAGAAGGGCATCTCCAAGTAGGTGTTGCCGCCGTTGTTGTTCCGCAGGTCGATCACCAGCTTCTGCACATCATGGTCGTCGATGAAGCGGAACAGCCGCTCGGTGAAGGTCGCGAAATCCTCAGTCGCCGAATCCCGCACCCGGTTGAACTGGAAATAGACTGCGCGCTCCGCCGCCAGGTACTCGAACCAGTAGTAGGTAGCCTGGTTGCGGATGTAGCGCGGCAGCGGCGCGTCGAGCGTCTCAGGCAGGAACTCCCAGCCCGCCGGAGAGGGCAACGCGTAGTAGAGCTCGTCCATGCTCAGGTTGTCGCCGGCCATGAGTGTTGCCTGGCGCTCGTTGCCGTCGCTGTCGAGCAGCGTTAGCGCCACCCGGTCCGCCTCCTGGATCAGGCCGAGAGCGTGGAGGATGGCAGGCTCGCGGATGACGTAGGGGATCTTCAGCTTGAGCCACTGGTCGCAATCGCATGGCACAGTCGGCGTTACGACGTCGATGATCTGTTGGATGGGATGTTCACCATACAGCGTGACCCGCAGCCCGAGCAGATCGGCATGCTCGGGTTTCGCCGCGATGATGTAGAGCCCCTCCTCGAAGAGATAGAACTGGGCCGGCAGTGTCGCGGGCGCAAGGGGATGATCCGGGCCGAAGAAGACGTTGGCGTGGCCGTCGCCGAGCAGCGTAATGATCCGGCGTAGCTCAACCAGGATCTCATACTCGCTCAGCTCCGGGATGTCGCCGCGCAGTTGCTCGATGGCGGCGTCGAAGTCCGCCTCCGCAACATTTCGCCAGGGATGGAAGGCCTTGCGCTTGATCTCGCGCGCGAAGAAGTCAAGGTCATAGCGCCAACCGTCATCACGCGACAGGCTATCGATGTCGATGAGCCCGACGAGATCACGGAAGCGCTGGTCGTCATGTAGTCCCTCAAAGAGCGCGTCGTCCCGAGCCTGCTGCGGGTAGCGGTAGCCCAGCTCGAACGCCCGTTCCAGCCATTCGAGCGCCTCGTCCAGCTGCTCGTTGAGGGCGTGACACTGTGCAATGCGATAGGCCGTGTCGAACGGGAATCCCGCGCCGAGATCAAGCGCTTCGTAGTAGGCGGCGAGCGCCTTTGTGTAGTCCTCATTCGCGTACTGGGCATCCCCGAGCGCCTGCCAGAAGTCAGGCTGGGCCGGATTCGCTGCCACGACCGCCTCCCAGAGCCGAACCGCCGCGGACCACTCTTTCCGTCCGCTGGCTTCGCGCGCCTCAGTCAGGGTGCGAAGGAAGGTCTCGGCCGATGATGCGGAGTTCGTCATGGGATCTGACTCCTGTGACAATCGTAGGGGTGGAGCTTGTCTCCACCCACGAGCGACAACGATTTCGTTACCCGGCGAACACAAGGTTCGCCCCTACGAATCTGGTATATCCCGCGTGCCGCGACCACTTGTTGCGCAACAGCGCCTACGCCTCCCACGTCATATCGGGGTCGAGCGGG
>JAUIIK010000048.1 GCA_030431755.1 Chloroflexia bacterium | reverse complement strand
CATTCCCGACTATGACTACGAGCCGTATGACGCTGACTATGACTACCCGCGCACCGTCGCCTGGGACGCCAACGCGGGCTGGGTGACAGTCGAGACCGACCTGGGCTACCAGGTCAAGCTCTACGAGGATGGCCAGGCCTACTTCGTCGACGAGTACGGCAATGAAACGCCGGCCGGCGACTACCCGATGCCGGTTCTGCTACAGGTCGATGAGTACGGCAACGCCTATCTCCGTGAGGGCGAAGGTCCGGACTATAACTACCTCAAGCTCGACCAGGATGGCGGGTACGAGACGATCACCGTTGACGACATCCCTGGCTACGAGGAGCTCGACGACGCATACGACGGCGACTACGATCCCGCCTGGGCCGAGCACTACGACGACAACTACGACTTCGATCACCCGTATGTGCTCTACGGCGAGCCGGATCCGCCCGGCGAGAATCAGGCCCCGAACGTCTACACCTTCGGCGGCGGCCGGGCAATGATCGTCCGCAACGCCGACGGCAGTGAGACGATCACCTGGTACTCCGAAGGTGGCTATACCGATGGCTACGTCGAGTACAAGGCAACGGTCGAGTATGTCGATGGCGCATGGGTCACCGAGCCGGACGCCCTGCCAGTCAACGCCATGCCGCAGTACGGCATCTACGATGTCGATGGGGCGGGCGTCTATGACCCCTACCACCCAGACGCGCCCTGGGGCGAACCGAGCGAGGTCATCGTTCTCGAGGACCGCGTCATCGCGCTCTGGGAGACCGACGAGGGCCAGATCCGCTCCGAGTGGTACCGTGGCGAAGATGGCGCGCGCGAAGTCACCTACCCCGACGGCCTCGTTCTCACCTGGAACGGCGACGCCTGGAACTACGAGATCCCCGACGACTGGACCCCGCCGGACTATGAGGTCGGAGAGAACCTCTACACCGAGGCTGCAGCCTATGACCTCCTCCCGGATGATCTCCCGGCAGAGTTCGGCGAAGGCTATCCGAACCCGGAGAACCATCCCGACTTCGAGTACTCCCATACCGCCGACATGGATGGCACGCCGGTGCACTTCTTCCACAGCCTCGACGGCACGCAGACGATCGTCTATGGCGAGCCGGCCGACGGCTTCGTGACGATGTACTGGCTCGAAGGCCATGTCGATACGCTCGCGGGCGCAGATGTCACCGATGGTTTCCAGGCAATGGCGAACATCGCTGGCGGCGAGTACGCGATGACCTACTGGGACCCTGAGACCAGCGAGTGGGTCGAAACACCGCCGCTGGCCGAGGTCTACGAGCAGGAAATCGACGGCTACCTGCCCGAGGGCGCGCCGGAGTACTTCGGCGACCCGATGTGGGTCAACCCGGAAACGGACCCGCGCTTCGTCCTCTTCCAGTCCCAGGAAACCCTGGATGGCGATATGGCCCGCATGTACGCGGCCGACTTCGACGGCGACGGTTCAGCCGACTACGCCATCCAGGTCGTCGAGTACGCCGACGGCCGTATCGAGATGCAGTACCGCGACGTCGACGGCTCGCCGCCGTATCACACGATCGAGGTGACCCAGTCCCCGGATGGCCAGTACTACGAATATCACGTCACCACCGAAGGCGACGAGACCTACGGCGTGCCGGAGTACGAAGCGCCCGATCCCAACGCGGACGCCTACGCCGAGCAAGCTGCCTACGACCTGCTGCCGGACAACCTGCCCGATGAGCTGCCCGGCGGCTACGCGAACCCCGAGGCCGACCCGGACTATCACTTCTCCCACACCGTCCCGATGGGTGGGGCAGGCCAGAGCGCCTACATGTTCCACAACGAGGCCGGCACGCATTCGATCGCGGTCGTCACCGACGGTTCCGGCAATACGCTCGTCTACTGGTTCGACGGCTACGTCGAGTCGCCCTACGCCGTGGGCGCGGAACAGCTCGCCAACGCAGCCATGATGTCGATCGATGAGAACGGCCAGTACGACATCAACTACTGGAACCCCGATGCTCAGGATTGGTCGGACTACCCGCCGGCCGAGCAGATCGCCATCGAAGCGGACGGTTACCTGCCCGACGGCGCGCCGGAGTACTTCGGCGATCCGATGTGGGTCAACCCGGAGCTGGACGAACGCTTCGAGCTCTATGACACCAACGAGTACGGCGGTATCTCCTCACGGGTCTACCGCGCCGATCTCGATGGTGACGGGAACCACGACTACCAGATCGTCGTGAATGAGCGCCCGGATGGCACGGTCGAGGTGCAGTACTACGAGGACTATCAGTCGCCCGCCTCAGCCTGGATCAACATCACCCAGGATGCGAACGGCTACTACCAGGGCTATGCCTGGGAGTACGGCCAGGACACCCAGGGCGCGGCCTACGGCTATGCGACAGAAGGCGCGGAGGAAGCCGACACCGGAGACTACGACGCGCAGTATGTCTACAACCTGCTGCACGACGACCTGCCAGGCCGCTTCTACGGCAACTATGTCAACCCGGAGTACGACCAGGAGTACCAGTACCACCACTCCGAGACCTACGGAGACGCCGTCTACCACGTCTTCGACCATGGCAGCTCGTCAATCGTCGTTCAGGAAAACGCCGACGGGACGCAGACGCTCTACTGGCACGACGAGCCGGCCGGGGCTCTCACCCCGCCCTACGCCGATGGCGCGGAAGCGCGCGCCTATGTCTACGGCAACGGTCAGTACAACCTGGAGCACTGGCACGACGGCCAGTGGGTCGACGAGCTGCCGCAGGAAGGTACGCTCGGCGACGACTACGAAGTCGACGGCTACTTCCCAGACGGCGCGGGCGCGTACTTCATCGACGAGCGCTGGCCGAACCCCGAGGACGACGAGCGCTTCGAGATGACTAACCGGGCCGGCACGCCAGAAGATGGCTACGCCAGCGTCTACAACGCCGACCTGACCGGCGACGGCGTCTGGGACTACCAGATCACCGTCATCGAACATCCAAATGGCCAGGTGCAGGTCGAGTACTCCGGCCCTGACGGCCTTGAAGCGCGTATCCACCTGGATCAGTACGGGACAGTCTCCGACTACGACTACTACGGCGAGAATCCCATGGGCATCGCCGGGTACGAGGGCCAGGAAACCGAGATCGTCTTCGAAGCGGACGGCTACCTGCCGCAGGGCGCGCCGGACTACCTCGACGACGACCGCTGGCCCAACCCGGAAACCGACGAGCGTTTCGAGATGACCAACCAGGCGGGCACGGCCGACGGCGGCTACGCCCGCAACTACAACGCCGACCTCGACAACGACGGCGTCTGGGACTACCAGGTCACCGTCATCGAACACCCGAACGGCCTCGTCCAGGTCGAGTACTACGGCGCGAACGGCCTCGAAGCGCGCCACAGCCTGAACCAGGACGCCAACGGCTACTACATGGGCCACGACGGCGAATACTACGGCGAGAACCCGCAGGGTGTCGGCGTTGCCGAAGTACAAGTCGCCGCGATGACTGCCGACGGCGCCGGAGAAGAGGCCGCCGAGGAGGTTGCCGAGGAGACCGAGCCGGCCGAGGTGGCGGAGACGCAGGAGACCGGGCAGGACATGGAAGCCGAACAGGCCGGCCTCGTCGCCCCGGAATCCGTCTTCTACGGTCTACCGGCCTACTTCGAGTACGGCGGCATGACCTACCCGAGCCCGGCTCAGGGCGACTGGCAGTACGAAGGCGTCCACAACGTCGGGGGCGTCAACATGCACCAGTTCTCCCAGGGGAACTACACGGTCATGGTCCAGGACAATGTCGGCGGCGACCGGGTGATCTTCGTCAACGACCACGCGACCGGCAGCAACGTCGATGCGGGCTACATCCTGCGCTACGACGGCACGCTGGAAGTCCACCCGGACTGGGCACAGGTCGAGCCGGAGCCTCTGGCCCAGGAACAGGCGGCTGAACTTGATGAAGATGCGGTCGCCCCCGAAACCGAAGCTGCCGAGGCTGACCAGGAGAGCAACGCAGCCGACGCCGACACCGGCCCTGGCGGCGAAGCCTCCGAAGGCGGCGCGGCCGAGTCCGAGGGAACTTCGGCAGATGACTCCGCGGGCGAAGAGTCTGAGGAAGACTTGCAGTTCCTGACCGACGAGGAGCAGCAGCGGGCCGAAGAGGCCGGCGAAGAACCGCTCGAATTCAACGGCCCCGAGACCGGCGACGAGCCGGAGGCGTCTGGACAGGAACAGCCTCAGGAAAGCGCGGAAGAAATCGAAGAAGTCGTGATCGAACAGCCCGACATCGTCGAGGGCGACCAGAGCGCGGACGACACCATCGCCCCGCCACTCGAAGAGGACGACCTCGTCGGAGACGACTTCGACGACGATGACGACGACGGGACCGGCTTCTAACGCCTGAACCGCTCCGATAACGTCGAGCACACGACGAAGCCCCGGTGTGAACCGGGGCTTCGTTCATTCAACATCGCTTGCCCCACAAGACAGCAGAACCACCAACGCCGAAACACACGCAAACATCGTAGGGGTGGAGTTCATCTCCACCCGGTTTTCGCTTTACCGGTGTTCACGGGTAATACTGTTTCATCCTGTTGGTGGCATGAACTGACAGGCCTCGGTAGGGGCGTGATTCATCACGCCAGCCCTGCGCTCCCTGCGTACGTTCGAGGTAAGCGACTACCGGGCGTGAGGAGCACCCCTTGGGTCCACGCCCCTACACGCGACCGGACTTTCTCACCGCGAAAAGGGATAAGAGCTCATGCCCTTCCCGCCATGACTGCGGCAGAGACTATGCACATCCGGAGAAACGGCGCATCGAGACAGGAGCCCAAGACCTCGCCTCCCGAGGCTGAAGATACATGCTACCCGTCCGGGCGTCCAAACGAACGCTGCGGGGTGCCGGGCGAGAGCGAGATGTGGGTATGGATTCCAAGCCAACTGCCTGACGGCGACTCGCGCACGAAGAGCACTGTCGCCCGACCGGGCCGCTCGTATGGCGTGCCATCCTCGTGATACCCGGTCGAGGTCCAGGGCGTGATGCCCCAGGCCTGGAGACCGTCGGACGAGACGCCGCAGATCAAATGCTCGGTCGCAAATCGAAAATCGCTGATCGTGCCCCAGATCGAGCGCCACTGTCGCGCTTCGAGCGCGTCGAGCCCTCGCACGTATTCCATGTAGGTGCCGAAGCCGACAACCTCCGGATGAAAGAGTGGCCGGGCGGAGGCAAAGTCAACGGCGGCAACGTAGCCACTCCAGGTGTCGAACCAACCCTTGATCTCCGCCTGCTGCTCCGGCGACGCCATCTGCTCGAGCATGTTCCCATTCCCTCTCAACACGCCATCAGCGGGGGTGCCGGCTAGTCCGTCGCGCTGGCAGCGCTGCCTTCTTCCTTGACCGCGTCCTCCGGCGCTTCGCCCTCTTCCACCCGCGCCCGCGCAGTCGCCAGTGCTACTTCCTCCGCCCGGCGATTGAGCAGGTAGCCAATCCCGAGGACGACCGCCGTAACGAGCGCGATGACCAGAATCTCGACCGGCAGGCTCAGCGCGATGTAGTCGTGGACAATCGCGTCCTCGAAGAACATGCGCGTCGCCGTGACGACCAGGATGCCGGAACCGATGTAGTTGAGAATCGGGTAGTTATCGATTGCCCGGGCGATCATGCTGCTGCCAAAGAGCAGGATCGGCACCGACAGCGCCAGGCCGAAGAGCAGCAAGCCCAGATGGCCGTGCGCCGCGCCGCCGACCGCCAGAATATTGTCGAGGCTCATCACTACATCGGCCAAAATGATCGTCTGTAGCGCCTCGCGCAGCGACCCGGCCGCGGCGACCTCGTGCGGCCCTTCGACTGGCTTGAGCAGCTTGAAGGCAATGTAGAGCAGCAGGAATGCGCCGATAGCCTGCAACAGCGGCACATCGAGCAGCAACGCCGCCAGGACGGTGAAGAACATCCGCAACCCGACCGCGCCGGCCCCGCCCCAGATGATCGCCTTGCGCCGCTGCTCCGCCGGCAAGCGGCTCGCCGCCATCCCGATTACAACGGCATTATCCCCCGACAGGACCAGGTCGATGATGATGATGCTGATCAGCGCGCCAATAAAACCTAAATCCAACGGGTAGCTCCATGTTCGATTGTGCGAGCGTGATAGACCCTACCGGTGAATTCTAACTACTGCCGCAAGGACTCGGGAGTCTCGCCATGCCCAAAGTACGCCCAGCACCCACGGAGTCGCGCCATGCCCCGAGGGCACCCAGCACCCGCGGAAGTCGGAAGTCGGAAGTCGGAAGTCGGAAGTCGGAAGTCGGAAGTCGGAAGTCGTCCAAAGATGAAATCAGCACCCCGCCAACGCAACCCTGCACTCCTCCCCCTCTCCCCGCGCAGCAGTGGGCGGGGTATCCGCGTAGCGGGTCGCGGGCTGGGGAGTGAGGAAAAGTCCCTCCTGATTTCCTACAAACTACGCACTACAACCTACAAACTCCCCGCGCGGGCCGGGGGGTGAGGGAAATCCCTGCCCTCAATCAGCCAACGTCTTCGCCAACTCCGGCGCCGACGCTGCGGCCCGTTCTTCAGCAGTCGAGTGAAGCCGGGCAAGCCGGACGATGAACCTCGCGCCCTCGCCGGGCGCTGTTTGCAGCTCTATCTCACCATCGTGCGCCTCAACGATCGACGCGACAATCGACAGGCCGAGGCCAACCCCGCCACTCGAGCGCGCCCGCGACGAGTCGGCCCGGTAGAAGCGGTCGAAGATATGCGCGGCATCGTCCGCCGCGATACCCGGCCCCTCGTCCGCCACCGTCAGACGCACCTCATCGTCTGCCGCCCGCACCTCGACGTGGACTGGCGTGCCGGGCGGCGTATGAATCCGGGCGTTCGCCAGCAGATTCTCGACCACCTGCTTCAACCGGTCAGCGTCGCCGGTGACCAGCCCCTCTGCATCGTGCCGGTATTCAATGAGTTGATCCGGCGCGCCGGCTTCGGCGTCCATCACCGCCCCGGCGACAAGCTCGACGAGATCGACCGGGTCCGTCCGCAATGGACGCCCCTGGTCCAGCCTCGCGAGCAGCAAGAGATCCTCGACAAGGTGACCCATCCGCGAGCCTTCGGACTCAATGCGACCCATAACCCGCTCCGTATCCTCGGGCGTCGCAACAGCGCCGCTACGGTAGAGCTCGGCGTAGCCGCGAATCGAGGTCAACGGTGTCCGCAGCTCGTGCGAGGCGTCGGCAACGAACTGGCGCAAGCGCCGCTCCGATGCTTCCTTGGCTGCAAACGAGGATTCGATCCGGCTGAGCATCGCGTTCAACGCGCCGCCCAGCGCCCCGACCTCGGTGCGCTCATCCTCGATCTCGACGCGTTGCGAGAGATCGCCGCTGGCGATTAGACCGGCTGTGGAGATCATTGAATCGATCGGCGCGAGTGAGCGCCGGATGACGAACCAGACGAGCCCGGTCATCGTAACGAGCACGACCACACCGAGCACAGCGATGATCAACGTCAGGTTGCGGATTGTGGCATCGACATCGCTCAGCGGGATAGCAACGACACTGACCGATCCCGGTCCCTGCGGCTGCACCAGCACGCGGTACTCGAGCCCGCCCTCTATCGCGCCACTCGTGAAGGTATCCCCGGCCTTGTCCTGGAGTTCGTCGAAATCGTAGCCGGAGAGGTCCGGCAAGGGGTCGGGGTCGTCTACATACCCGGAAGGCGAGGCCCCGGAAACCGTGCCGTCCCGGCCAATCGACAGTGTGGCCGTGCTCCGCCGGTAGACACCGCCACCGGATGAACCGTCATCGTCCGTCTCAACCTCAGCAGCAGAGCCATCCTGACCGCTCTGGTTCGCGGGGAACCCCAGACCAGGTCCACCCTGACGCCGGCCATTGCTCCAGTTGTTGCCATCTTTCGGGTTGGACTTCGACTGAATCGCAAAGAGCGTTTCATCGACGCGGTCGACCATCCCTGCCCGCGTCTCGCGCACGGTGATGATGCCCGTCAGAACGAAGGCCGCCGTAACGAGGATGCTGATGATGATGACGAGGCGCGCCTTGATCGACATCAGTGTCAGCCCCCTTCGGCGCGCAGGGAGTAGCCGACACCACGCACAGTCTGGATCAGCTTCGGATCGTGATTGTCGATCTTCTTCCGCAAATAGCTGATGTATGTCTCAACGACGTTGGCGTCGCCATCGAAGTCGTATTGCCAGACATGGTCGAGGATCTGGAACTTCGAGACGACCCGCTCGGCATTGATCAGCAGATAGCGCAGTAGCCGGAACTCGGTCGGCGAGAGATGGACGACCTCACCGCCGCGCCAGACGCGGTGGGCTTCCTCATCAAGCTCGAGATCCCGGTAGCGGTGACGGTTCGGCTCGGTCTCGTCAGTCGCTCCGGAGCGTCGCAGCACGGCCCGGATGCGGGCGACGAGCTCTTCGAGGCTGAACGGCTTCGTCACATAGTCGTCGCCGCCGCGTGTGAACCCGCGCAGCTTGTCCTCGTGCTCGTCGCGCGCCGTCAGGAAGATGACCGGGACACTGTCGCCATTCGAGCGCAGCCGCTCGCAGACCTCGAAGCCATCCAGACCCGGCATCATGACGTCCAACAGGATCAGGTGCGGCATGAAATATGAGGCTTCAGTCAACGCCGCGCGGCCGTTGGCGGCCGTCTGC
Organism: Chloroflexia bacterium; assembly: GCA_030431755.1. Lineage (GTDB taxonomy): Bacteria > Chloroflexota > Chloroflexia > Thermomicrobiales > CFX8 > JAUIIK01. Next base: position 25,954 of record JAUIIK010000048.1, on the reverse strand, counting down.
ACGTCGTAGCCGACAAAGCGCAGGGCCGTCGAAAGGAGGTCGGTAATCGACTCCTCGTCGTCAACGACCAGAATGCGCTGCTTGTCGTCGGTTGTCGCGTTCAAATCCCCGTTTGTGTGCCCATTGGTCGACATGAGGCACCCCGTTCCTTATGTTCCAATCCTATGAAACCACGTCCACCTGAGAACTGCCTGTGAAGACGCGCCGGAAGGCCCGCTACCAGGGATGTGGGGAACCCCGGCAGCGGGCTTGTTCTGTCAGACCGTCGTCATGGGTCCGATGCTAGACAGTGTCGGTCGCGGTCTCCTCTCCCTCTTCTTGTTCCTGGCCGCAGCCGCCGGGACCGCCCCGCATGGGCTGTCCTGCGCGGTCGACCAGTGCTTCGACCTGCGTCGCCATCTCCGCCGCCAGTTCGTCGGCGCGTTCCTGGGTGATCGACCCCTCAGCAACGCGCTCGTCCAGGTTCGCTTGCATGGCGGCAACGATCGCGCTGACCAGCTCATCCCGGCTGACGCCGTTCTCTTCTGCATAGCTCGTCAGACTTGCGCCCTCCTGGAGAGCAGCGGTCACGTCCTCGACGGTCGTGCCGGTCAGCTCGGCGGTCACTTCAGCGGCCGTGTGGCCACCCAGAAACCCGCCGTGCCGGTGGCCGAACTCCCGTGGCTCTTCAGTCTCGGGAGTCGCCTCCTCCGCCGTCTGCGCCCCAACCAGGCCGGGCAGCAGCGCGAAGGCCAGCAGCGCGCCGGCGAGGACGAATACCCCGCCCATGATCAGGCGCGAAAGTGGAGATGGTCTCGTTTCGGTCGTCATTGACTCGTGTCCTTTCTGACTCGACCGGTGAATCGACAGTGTGCCGTGAGCGGCCATCGCATCAACGGCACATACCCATAGAAGCAAGCCTCTCTGTGAGTTTTCTGGGAACTGGCTGGACAGTCGGTAGGAATCAACGACAGGCGCCTTGAACCGCGAATCAAGGGGAACCTTAAGAGTTATCTCAGGGAACTCACAGACTCGCGTGTTCAGATGGGAGCACGGTCAATTCAGCCACCCCGGTCCGGGGCTCGACGAAGGAGACAGACTCATGTCGGCTGCTACCTATACACAGAACGCGCTACTGGCTTCCGCCGCCACACCACACGCCCTGCACTTCCAAAACGGCTCGGTCGTCGCCCTGGTCGACAACGCCGGGCGGCTCCCGCTGCTCATGCAGGCGCTGGCTGGGCTTGGCGTTGAGCGAGCCGCTATCGACGTCATCCACCGGGCAACGCTACAGAACGCCCCGCCGCGCCTGCTCGATCAACTCATCAGTTTGCTCTGCTGCATCGGGCCGGAACGCGAGCTAGCGGGGCGCTACCGCGCCGAGCTGGAGCGCGGCGCAGTCATCGTGACCATCGACGGCATCCAGGCAGGCCAACGCGACGACCTCGTTGCCGCCCTGAAATCAGCCGGCGGCCACTGCATCCACGAATTCGGCCGCTTCACCATCCGCACGCTCGCGGCGTAACCCGCGGGACTGCGCTGCTCTTCCCTGATTCCCCGGTTCGGGCGACAATGGCCCGACACTGAAGGTTCGGAGGGAATCGAGGGAGTTTCCAGCAATGTCCAACGGTCTACCGCTCGTCTTCGACGGGCACAACGACACCGTCATGCAGCTCGTGCGCGGCGAGCGCTCGTTCTTCGACAAGAGCGAAACCGGTCACATCGACCTGCCGCGCGCCCGTGAAGGCGGGTTGATGGGCGGCTTCTTCGCCGTCTACATCATCGACCCCAACGTCGCCGAGATCATGCAGAAGGCACGCGACGAGGGTCGTGACCCGTCCCAGGCGCTCGGCGAATACGCCCAACAATATGCCGACCCCGCCAACTGGCCCGATCCGATGCCGCTCGACTACGCCCAGACCAACGCCCTGGCGATGCTCGGCACGCTGCTGAAGGTGGCCAAGGAATCCGAGGGCCAGGTCAAGATCGTCCGCACAGCCGCCGAAATCGAGCAATGTGTCGCCGACGGCACATTTGCCATAGAGCTGCATTTCGAAGGCGCGGAACCGCTCGACACCAACGGCGACGCGCTAGAGGTCTTCTACGCCGCCGGGCTGCGCTCGGTTGGCCTGACCCACAGCCGCCGCAACATCTTCACCGAGGGCGTGCCCTTCGCCTTCCCAGCCTCGCCCGATACCGGCGCGGGCCTTAACGAACACGGCAAGGAGCTGGTCCGCCAGCTCAACCGCAAGAAGGTCATGATCGACCTCTCGCACATCACCGAGCAGGGCTTCTGGGATGTCGCCGAGCTGACCGACGCCCCGCTCGTCGCGACCCACTCCAACGCCTGGAACCTCTCGAATTCACCACGCAACCTGACCGACAAGATGATGGACGCGATCAAGGAGAGCAACGGCGTCGCCGGGCTCAACTTCCACGTCGGCTTCCTGCGCGAGGATGGCGCAAACGACGCCGACACACCGATCAGCACCATGGTCGAGCACGTCGTCTACATGGCCGACAAGATGGGCGTCGACCACGTCGCGCTCGGCTCCGATTACGACGGCGCAACCATGCCCGCCGAGCTCAAGGACGCCGCCGGCCTGCCGAAGCTCATGCAAGCCCTCGCCGACCACGGCTTCGACAACGACGACCTCACCAAGATCGCCCACGGCAACTGGATCCGCGTCCTCCGCGACACCTGGGGCGAGTAGGGATTAGTTTGTAGGTTGTAGTGCGTAGGTTGTAGGAAAGTCAGAAGACTCCCCTCTCCCACACGCTTCCGCTGCGCTCCAGCGGGGGAGAGGGGAGTGGAACCAGGGGATAGGGTTTAGGTTATAGGTGATAGCAGCGCCTTTGGCCCGGACGACTGCTACAACCTATCCCCTATCCCCTAGCACCTATTCCCTCTCTTACCCCCCTCTCCCAGGATTGGGAGAGGGGCCGGGGGTGAGGGCGACTGTTCACCACGAACTACAACCTACAAACTCCCCTGAGAGGCAAGAGACATCAAGCTCCAATACCTCGCGCATAGCGCCTTCAAGCTCACGACCGACGCCGGGCTGCGCGTCGTCATCGACCCGTGGCGGAACCCGGAGAACAGGCGCTGGTTCGTACGGGAGTTCCCGCGGACCGAGGCCGATCTGCTGGTTGTGACCCACGATCACTTCGACCATGATGCCGTGCATAGAATCAGCGGCTTGCCGACTATTGCGCGACATCCGCTCCAGCTCGAAATGGGCGATCTGCGCTTGACCGGCTACGGCGACTGGCATGTGCCGGGGCACAGCAGCGCCGGGCTGGCGAATGTGATCTTCGTGCTGGAGTCGGGCGGGGTGCGCGTCTGCCATCTCGGCGACAACCGCTGGCCCCCGCCCACGGAATTCGTCGCCGCCATCGGCGCAGTCGACCTGCTGATCGTGCCGGTCGACGATTCCTGCCACCTGCTCGGATACGACGAGGTAGACGCCTTCATCGAGCTGTTCAAACCCCGCGTCGTCATCCCGGTCCACTACTTCATCCCGCAGATCACCGCGCCCGAGTCGACGCTGGAGCCTCCCGACGGCTGGCTGACCCGTCACGAGCAGGTCCGGCATGTCGAGGGCGCAGTGCAGCTGGGAGCGGATAAACTCCCGGAGACGACGGAGATCTGGTTGATGACACCTGAGCTGGACTGAATGGACCAAACGCGCGCGCCTTTCTTCGAACGGATGCAGGAGTTCGCGGCGTCCGACGCTGTCATGTTCTCGACGCCGGGCCATAAGCGCGGCGCGGGGCTTGATGACGCTGGCCGGGCGCTCTTCGGCGACGCGCTTAGCGTCGATGTGCCGCACGGCGGCGGCGTCGACACCCCGCACTTCTCCTGGGGCCTGCTACGCCAGGCCGAGCGGCTGGCTGCCGAGGCGCACGGTGGCGCTGACGCCCGCTTTCTGGTCAACGGCAGCACGACCGGCAACCTGGCGATGCTGCTGGCGACCTGCAATCCCGGCGACGAGGTCATCATCACCCGCATGCTCCACAAGTCGCTGCTGGCCGGGTTGGTCTTCAGCGGCGCGCGTCCGGTCTACCTGAAACCGGCAATTGACCGGGCGCACAACCTCCCGCTCGACACATCGCCGGGAGCCGTCGCCGAAGCCCTACGCGCCCATCCACGCGCCAAAGCCGTCGTCCTCGTTAGCCCATCCTACGTCGGCGTCACCAGCGATCTGGCGAGCATCGCCGACATCTGTCACGCTGCCGGCGTGCCGTTGCTTGTCGACGAGGCCTGGGGACCGCACTTCCATTTCCACCCGGATCTGCCGCAGTCGGCGATGGCTTCCGGGGCAGACGCCAGTGTCTCCAGCACCCACAAGATGCTTGGCGCGCTCACCCAGGGTTCGACGCTGGTGCTGCGCGAGGGCTTGCTCGATATCGAGCGGCTGCACACCGTCGTCGACATGGTCCAGACGACGAGCCCTTCTGTGTTGATCTTCGGATCGCTCGACGCCAGCCGCCGGCAGATGGCGTTGCACGGCCGGCAGCTGCTCTTCCAGGCGCTGGAGATGGCCCGCCAGGTGCGTGATGAGGTAGGCGATATCGAGGGTCTCTCGACCGTCGGCCCGCGACTGCTTGCCGGGCGGCCGGGCGCTGACTTCGACATCACCCGCGTCCTCGTCGACGTCCACGAACTCGGCTTGACCGGCTACGAAGCCGAGGAGATCTTGCGCGATGAGCATGGCGTCATGGTTGAGATGAGCGACCTGATGTCGGTCCTCTTCCTGATCACCATCGGCGACACCGCATCGATTCTCCGGCTGCTTGCGGGTCTCGAAGCCCTGCCGGCCCACCGCAAACCGGGCCACGGGGCCAGCCTGCCGCGCTCGACCGGCGAGCTGCTCTTCGCCGGAGAGATAGAGCTGACGCCGCGCGAAGCATTCTCGGCAGATACCGAGCGCATCGCCCCGGAAGCCGCCGCGGGCCGCATCAGCGCCGAGAGCATCACGCCTTACCCGCCCGGCATCCCGATCATCACGCCCGGCGAGCGCATTCGGGCCGAGGTCATCGATTATCTCCGGGCCGGCGTCGAGGCCGGCATGTACCTCTCCGGCCTCTCCGACGAATCGTTCGCGTCGCTCCGGGTTGTACGATGAGCTTGACGGGTTGGCGCGGTCTGACGGTACAGGTGGTAAGCCATGGATAAGAGCGAGCAGATCCAGCGTGCCGTCTCTGCCGAGTCAGCGGCCTTCGTCGATCTCTACCGGGCCGCTGCCCCTGGCTGGCACACAGCCCACGACGAGGTCGACGGCATCCAGGTAGTCTGGAACCCCCGCGATCCGGACCCGGCCTTCTCGGTCATCCTGAACCTGCCGGACGCGCCGGACTACGGCCAGGTCATTGAGCAGCTTGAAGCGTGCGGCCGCCGGCGCAACATGCCCAGATTCGGCATCAACGGCAGCCCGCCGGTTGAGGCCTGGTGGCGCGCCGGCGACGCCGTCGCCCGCGGCTTCGAGCTAACCGACAAGGAGTTCTTCTGGGCGCGGTCGCTCTCCGGGCCGGTCGAGCTACCAAAGCTGTCCACCGGCGCAACCATCGAACTGGCCACAAGCGCCCGGCGCGACGAGTGGGGCGACACGCTCAACCTGGGGCACAACTACCCGGCTGACCACGCTAGAGGCCACGTCTACGCCGCAGCCATCGAAGAGCCCAACTGGCGGCACTACCTGATCCGCGTCGATGGCGAACCTGCGGCAGCCTCGGTACTCTACATCGCCGGCGAAACCGGTCAGTGTTTCGTCACGGCGACCCGGCCCGAGTTTCGGGGTCGAGGCTTCCAGACCTACTTCGTCGCCCGGCGCTTGCACGACGCCTTCGAGGTTGGCTGCACCATGGCCGCGACCCAGACGGTCATCGGCAACGCCTCGGCCCGCAACATGGAACGGGCGGGCTTCTCGCTGCTCTACAAGCGGCCAATCCTCTCGAAGCAGCTCTAGCGCCTGCGCTCGCCCCAGGCACCACAACCGGCAGTGTGCGACTATAATCGCCAGATACGCTCCAACTCGCATCCGGCACGGAGGGGAGCAGCGTGGGTTCGTTCGTGCGGCGTATACGCGGCTATGACCGCGATATCAGGCTCTACTTCGCATATACCCTCGCCGCGAATATCGCCATCGGCGTCTTCGCCCTCGTCTTCAACCTCTATCTGATTCAACTCGGCCACGAAGAGGACTTCATCGGCCTCTTCAACGCGATCCAGACGCTGGCGATGGCCGGTACCGCCGCGCTGCTAGGCCGCTTCATCGGCAAGTTCGGCCTCTGGAAGGTCGTCACTGGCGGCGTGGCGCTCTACCTGCTTGCGTCGATCTTGCTGGCCACGATCACCAACGACGTCGCGCTCCTGCTACTCTCCGCCTTCTGGGGCGCGAGCACCTCGATGGTCTTTACCCCGGTCATGCCCTTCGTCGTCGAGCTCACCCGCCAGCGCCAGCGGCAGGAGGTCGCAGCCCTGACGATGTCGCTGATCTCGCTCTCGACGACTGCCGGCAGCCTGATCGGTGGCTGGGCCCCGCTGCTGCTCGATCTGACCATCGGCCTGAGCAGGCCGAGCGCCGGAGCGTTTCGCAGCACGATGATCATCGGCATCGCTCTGGCGGCGCTGGCCCTCATCCCGCTCTTCCTGATGTCCCAAGAGCGCCGCACATCGACCCCGGCCACCGCCCGGCGACACGACGACGATGAGGAACCGGAGACCGACGCGCCTCCGGCCGAGATCCGCAACCGCATGATCGTCTACGTCACCGTGGGCGGGTTGATGGCGCTCGGCGGCGGCGCGGTCTTCCCCTTCTACAATGTCTACCTCTCATCGATTGGCGCGAGCGCGGCGCTGATCGGGATCATCTTCGCCCTGGCCTGGACCATCGCTGCCGTCGTCGGCCTCTGGTCGCCCTGGATATCGGCCAGGCTCGGCTCCCAGGCCGGCTCGGTCATCGTCCGGCTGGTTCCAGTGCCGCTCTTCTGTCTCATGGCGATCTCGCCGGTGCTGGGCATCGCTGTCACGGCCCACCTGATCCGGGTCAGCTCGATCACCGTCAGCTGGTCGATGGAGAGCAGCTTCATCTCCGACGTCCTCCCGCAGCGGGTGCGCTATAGCGTCTTCGGCTACCGTTCCGCCGCCTGGAACCTCGGCTTCTCGCTGTCGTCGTTCGTCGCCGGCGGTGTCATCGTGCGCTACGGCTACGGCCCGACCTTCCTGGCCTACGGGGTGGCGATGACCGGGGCGATGGCGCTCTACTATTTCTACTTCCGCCGCATACCGGATCTCCCCCAGCTCGCGGCCGAAGAGCCGTTGCCGCCGCGCCCCGAGATCGAGCCCGAATCAGCAGCGCCGGAATCATTCACCCTCCGGCCCGGACGCGGCGAGCCAGCCGCCTTCTCCAGCCTGATCGACGATGAGGACATAGCACCAGAACCATCCGTCGAGGGCCAAGCGGACACGGATTCTGACGAAAGGACCAACACCGATGAGTGACCTGCTACGCAACCGCGAGATCACCGTTATCGGCGCTGGCGCGATTGGCGGGACAATCGGCGCGTTCATTACCCAGGCGGGCTACGACGTCACCCTCGTCGATACGGTGCGAGAACACGTAGATAAGATGAACGCCGACGGGCTGCGTATCGAAGGCATCCGGGGCGACCACAGCTACCCGGTCAAAGCCCTCCATGCCGACGATCTGACCGGTCCACTTGACGTCGTCCTGCTCTGCATCAAGGGCCACTTCACCGACGAAGCCATGCAACACTACGGCCCGCTGCTGACCGAGCACGGCTTCGTCGTCTCGATCCAGAACGGGCTGAACGAGTCGATCATCGCCCGGCACGTCGGCGCGGACCGCACCGTCGGCTGCTTCGTCCACTTCGCCGCCGACTACCTCGAACCGGGGCTGCTGCAACTCTCGAACGAACGCACACTACACGTCGGCGAGCTCGACGGCGCGATCACGCCCCGGCTCGAGGCGCTGGCGGAGCTGGTTGGCCACGCCATGCCGGCCGAGATGACCGACAACATCTGGGGCTATCTCTGGGGCAAGATGACCTGGGCCGGGATGGCCTTCGTCACGGCCTGCGTCGACGCGCCGGTCTACGACGTCGTCAACCACCCGCTCGGCCAGGAGCTCTGCAGGCTGGCCTCAACCGAGGTCTACACCGTCGGCATGACCCAGACCCCACAGCTGATGCCGATCGGCGTCTTCGACCCCATGCTCTTCGCCCCCGGCGACGACTACGAAGAACACGCCACCAGCGCCGTCCGCGCTGTCGGCGACGACATGCGCGGCGCGATCAAGGACAAGACCGGCATGTGGCGCGATCTCCGCGTCAAGCGCCGCAAGACCGAGGTCGACATGCAGCCCGGCGCGGTCGTCGAGCTCGGCCGGCGCGAGAGCATCCCCACCCCGGTCAACGCCGCCGTCGTCCAGGTCATCCACCAGATCGAATCCGGCAACCGCGGCATGGACTGGGACAATCTCGACGAGATTGCCCGGTTGGCAGGGGTGTGACCATGCGTGATGCCTCGTCACACGTCCGGCGACCCAAGCCAATAAGCAACACGTCATCCTGACCGAAGGCTCCGCGAAGTGGAAGGATCCGAGAGTCAAATGAACGGGGTAGGTCAATACCGAACAATTGCTCTTGTCATTGTTCCCACTTCCATACCGCAACATTGATCAGAGCAATTGTTCGATACTCATCCACATGTACGTTGAGAGTCGGATCTTTCCACTCCGCTACCGCTCCGGTCAGGATGACAGCCTGTCCGTCGGTCTGTATCGAGGGATGCCGGACGAAGTCCGTGCGTGCTAACGTCACCCAGCATCAAGGGAGAGGGAACGCACAACCATGACAGACCTGCTCATTCGTGGCGGCAAGATCATCGACGGCACAGGGAACCCGTGGATCTACGGCGACCTGTTGGTGAGCGGCGACCGGATCGAGGCGGTGCTGCCGCCGGGCTCAGCCAACGCCGACAACGTCGCTGAGGTCATCGACGCCGGCGGCATGATCGTCTGTCCCGGCTTTATCGATATCCAGAGCCACTCGATCATGCCGCTGATGAGGGACAACCGCTGCCTCTCGAAGATCACCCAGGGCATCACGACCGAGATCATGGGCGAAGCCTGGACCCCCGCGCCCTTCGGCGGCAAGATCGACGACCCGATCTCCGGCCTGCTGATCGACAACCTGCCGGAGTGGCGCGAACGGGCCATGGGCTGGACACGCTTCCGCGACTGGCTTGATGCGATGATCGATGTCGGCGTCTCGCCCAACGTTGGCTCCTTCCTCGGCGGCGGCACGCTCCGGCGCTACGCCAAAGGCATGGCGATGGGCCCGGCCGATGCCGGCGAGCTCGACGTCATGCGGCGCGTCATGGCCGAAGCGATGGAGGATGGCGCATTTGGCGTCTCCTACGCCCTGATCTACCCGCCCGACGCCTTCGTCGAGACGGACGAGATCGTCGAGGTCTGCAAGGTCGTCGCTGAACACCACGGCGTCTACATCACCCACGTCCGCTCCGAAGCCGCCGGGTTGATCGAGGGCATCGAGGAAGCCATCGAGATTGGCCGCCGCTCCGGCGCGCCGGTCGAGATCTACCACCTCAAGGCCGCCGGGCGCGCCAACTGGCACAAGATGGAGCAGGTCATCGAGATGATCGCCACCGCCCGCGCTGAGGGTCTCGACGTAACCGCCGACATGTACCCCTACATCGCCAACGGCACCGGCCTGACCGCGGTCTTGCCGCCCTGGGCCGAAGCCGATGGCAAGCTCTATGAGAATCTCGCTGACCCGGAAATGCGCGCAAAGATCAAGGCCGAAGCGCTGAACCCGAGCGGCGACTGGGAGGCGATGGCCGCCTGGTCCGGCCCCGAGGGCGTCATGCCGGTCGGCTTCGAACGCGACGAGAACCGCAAGTACGCCGGCATGCGGCTGACCGAGATCCAGGCTGATCGCGGCGACGCCGACTGGGTTGATACGGCGTTCGAGCTGCTGCTCTCGGAACGCCAGCGCATCAGCACGATCTACTTCTCGATGAGCGAGGACAACCTGGCCGAGCAGCTGCGTCAGCCCTGGATCAAAGTCTCGACCGACGCCGGCGGTATGGACCCGGCCTGGGCCGAGCCGATGGGGCCGACCCACCCGCGCGGCTACGGCACCTACACCCGAGTCCTCGGCAAGTACGTCCGCGAAGAAGGCGTCCTGACCTGGGAAGACGCCATCCGCAAGATGACCTCCGCCGTCGCCGACAGGCTCAGCCTCCACGACCGCGGCGTCCTCCGCGCCGGCGCCTACGCCGACATCGTCATCTTCGACCCCACGACCGTCACCGACAACGCCACCTTCGAGCAGTCCCACCAGCTCTCGACCGGCGTCCGCGATGTCTGGGTCAACGGCGCCCGCGTCGTCTCCGAGGGCGTCCACACCGGCGCAACCCCGGGCCGCATCGTCGATGGACCGGGACGCGCCGGGTAGCGCGCTACGCCAACCAACCACTTTCCCCAGTCGACTCTCAGCGCCAATTCTCGTAGGGATGGGGCTCGTCCCCATCCGGCTGCCGGCTACGGCAGCGTGCGAAGGAATCCGTCGAGTTTCGTAGGATCCGACCTCTCGGGATACGCGTTGGTTGCCGGTGCGTGTCGTCGTTCCCGACGACCTGATGGGGACGAGTCCCATCCCTACGGTCTTGTCGCTTCGTCTGGCCAGTAGAAGCAAGTGGGTCATCAACCGATTCGAGCCATCGAGAAACCTCGATGCCGACTTGCCATGTTCCTGCGATTCTGTGTCGTCGCGATCCACCATAGAGTAGATACATCGACAGCGACGACAGGACAGGAACGGACAAGACCGATGGAACTGACACTCACCGCCCCGACGACGACCAGCCGCGATCTCCTGGCGATCGGGTTCAGCACCGCCGAAATCACGACGCTCAAGCAGCTCAGAGCCCGCTTCGATCCCTTCCGGGAGGCTTGCGAGAGCAACCGGGAGTTCGAGCGGCTTGCCTTCCTCAAGTGGCGCATCGAACGTGGCGAGTTCGCGCGAGCGTAGAGTAGACACATGAAGCCGAAATGTGAATGACCCGGGCCAATTTGACTGGCTCGGGTCACTTGTATTGACCAAGCAGTTAGGCGGCTAGACGAAGATGTCCAGCGGCAGCAGGGCGCTGACGATGAAGTTCGGCGCGTCGACGACCTGGCTGACTCGCAGGTCGACGGCGACGCTGCAGATCGCGTAGGCCTGTTGCCGGTCGTAGCCGCGCGTGCCGAGGTGGTCGATCATCGATAGCAGCGCGTTCTTCGCTGCCAGCGTCAGATCCTCGGCCCGGTTGTCGCCCTCCTCCGTCACTGAGAAGCCGGTCGTCGCGTAGAAGCGGCGCGGGGCGGCCAGGTGCGGTTCGTTGAAATAGCTGTCACGGGCGAATTGGAGCGAGCGGATGCCGCGCTCCTGTGCCAGCCCCTTGTGAACCTTGAATTCGACATGCACACGGGCACGCATCTCGATGCCGGTGCCGCAGGCCTCGCAGTCGCCCTGGGCGAAGTGGACGTCACCGGTCGAGAAGAGCGCCCCTTCGGCGTAGACCGGCAGGTAGACGCTCGTGCCCGGCGTGATCTGCTTGATGTCAATGTTCCCGGCAACCTCGCGTGGCGGAACGGTCCGCAACGCCTCGCCACCAATGTCGCCGCCCGGGACCGCCCCGGCCACGTCCGGCATCAGCACCATGCCGCCGGCGTCGAGCGCCGCCTGCTCACGGGCCAGGATCGTCTCGCGCAGCTCCTTCGAGGGCGCGAGGCCGATGCAACCGGGGTGCGCGCCGTAGCGCAGCCGGACCCCGGGCAGCTCGTCGGATTCGGCGTAATCATCGACAATCCGCCAGTGGACGATATGCGGGTCGGGGAAGTAGTCGCGCAGGAAGCCAAAGCCGGGCAACTGGGCCGTGAAGCCGTAGTGCCCCCAGGGATCGGCTTCGATGTCGATCAGCTTCACTTCGAGCAGGTCGCCCGCCTCAGCGCCCTTGACGAAGACCGGCCCGGTCAGCGCATGGACGGGACCGAGATCGGCCTGGGCCACCTCCGCGGCAGACATTCCCGGCGTGATCTGACCATCCAGCGCATCGAGCGTATCGAGGACAACCCTATCCCCTTCTTCGACTTCGAGGATCGGCGGGATGCCCTCGTGCCAGCGATTGTGGCCGATCTCCGCTTGCTCGGCCAGTGGCTTCCAGGGGTCGACAGTTATGTGATGGGTGCGTGGCGACATGGCTCCTCCTCTGCGTACGCGACGGTGTTGAATGGGGCAGTATAGAGCGGAATTGCCCCGGGCAATGGACACGGTGTAGATCGCCATCGAAATCCTCTGGACTCCAGGCGGGAGGCAACGCATCACGTGGCCGGGACATGGAATGGGTGGTTCATGCGAGGCAGCCGGCGTTCGCGCGCTCTCGTACCGGCAACGCGGCGGGTTGCCTTCCTCAAGCTAGTGACCCCGTCCACGAAAGCTCTTGCTAGACTGCCTCCCACCACATCCGGCCATCGCCGCTAGCCGAGAGGGAACTGCCGATGGAACGTCCAACCTTCGCGCCGGCAACCGAACTGGCTGACGCCATCCGCGACCGCCAGATATCCGCCGTCGAACTGCTCGACGCGCATCTGGCGCAGATCGAGCGGCACAATCCCGCCCTGAACGCCATCGTGACGCTCGACACCGACCGGGCGCGCGCCAGGGCGAAAGAGGCAGATGAAGCAGCGGCACGGGACGACTACTGGGGATTGCTCCACGGCGTCCCGGTGACGATCAAGGACGCTATCGCGACCGCCGGCATCCGCACCACCGGCGGCTACGAACCGCTCCGAGACTACATCCCGGCCGAGGACGCCCCGGTCGTGGCCCGCCTGAAGGCCGCCGGCGCGATCATCATCGGCAAGACCAACCTGCCGGTGCTCTCACGCGACTTCCAGTGCGACAACCCGATCTTCGGCCGCTCGAACAACCCCTGGGATCTCAATCGCACGCCCGGCGGCTCGACCGGCGGCGGGGCCGCGGCGATCGCAGCCGGACTCACATCATTGGAACTCGGTAGCGACATCGGCGGCTCGGTGCGCATTCCGGCACACTACTGCGGCATCTACTCACTGAAGCCGACCGAGCACCGCGTCCCGACGACCGGCCACATCCCGGATCTGCCCGGTCAACCCCGCGCCGTGCGACATATGAACACCATCGGCCCGCTGGCGCGCTCGCTCAATGACCTCGATCTCGCGCTGCGCCTCATCGCCGGACCCGATGGCCGCGAGGTCGAGGTCCCGCCCGTCCCGCTCACCTCCGTCGGGTCGCCGGCGCCATCCGGCCTCCGGCTGGCCTGGTCCGACGACTTCGGCGGCGTCCCGGTGACGCCTGACACCCGCGCCGGGTTGGCGCAGTTGGCAAACGATCTCAGCCGGGCAGGGGCGCGAGTCGAGCGGAAACTGCCGGATGGATTGAACTTCGAAACGATTTGGGAAACGCGCGGCGGGCTCGCGCATATCGAACGCACTGTGATGCTGACGCCCGCGGAAGAGCTGGCCCAGCTACGCGAACGTGGCATTGATCCGGACCACCTCGACCCGAATGCCGGCGACCCAACCGCGCGCGGGATGGCCCGAGCCGTTGGGGCGACGGTGCGGGATCTGGCTCACATCCTCAACCAACGCGACGACCACATCCAGCGCCTGGAGCAGTTCTTCGTCGACTTCGACGCGTTGCTCTGCCCGGTCACATCGACGCCGGCGATCAGCCATTGCCCGAGCGAGACCCCGATTGATGTCGATGGCCAGACCATCGCCTACTGGGTGGCAGGCGGCGCATACACCGCCCCCTTCAACCTGACCGGCCACCCAGCCGTAGTCGTCCCGCTAACGCAGTCAGCTGAGGGGTTACCGATCGGTCTCCAGATCGTCGGCCCGCGCTGGAGCGAGATGAAGCTGCTCGCAATTGCCCGCGCGCTCGCGCCCTTCGTCCAGGGCTATGCGCCCCCGCCAGGCTATTGAATCTGATGTGGCAGCGCGGCAGATTGTCGGATACCCTGCGATCACAGCGATCACCACGAAGTCAAATTGATTGGAGCATTCATGGGCAAGGCAACGGCACAGGCCGAGGCGTTCCTGCATGAGCCACAGATAGCCGTGCTGGCGACGGTCGACCGGCAGGGGCGGCCGCACGCGATGCCGATCTGGTACTTGTACGAGGATGGCGTCGTCATCATGAGCGCCGGGCGCGGCTCCCAGAAACAGCGCAATATCGAGCGCAACCCAGCCGCAACTCTCGTCCTTGACCAGCGTGAGACGCCCTACTACGCGCTGATGGTCCGCGGCACGGCGGAGATCGGGCCGCCGCTCACCCCGGAAGATCACCGACGCATTTCAACGCGCTATCTCGGCCAGGACGAGGGCCGGCGTTACGCCGAGCGCACGCAAGACCATGACGCGATCTCGATCCGGCTCACTCCCGAGGACTGGATCGAATTCCACGGCCAGGCTGGCCACGACGAGTAGCGCACCTGCCTCGCCATGACGCCAGGCGGGTTCGGCCGTGGCATTGACACCAACCCCGCCGCTGGCGCGTCTCCCATCCGATTCATGAACGGTTCCAGGAGCATATCGAAGTCAATACCGAGACGCGCCAGCGGCGGCGTCTCTACGTCGTGGATGTGGCCAGCGAGATCGTCGCTGCCAATCCGAAATGATCGGAGGCCGAGAGCCGGTCGTCGGTGTCGTGGGGCTGGTCGAAGGTAATCCAGGCATCGTGGACTTCGACCTGTTGGCTGACGAAGATATAGTCGATGACCTTCTCCTCGGCATCCCGGTGCCGGCCAAGCGGCGTCGGCACCGTCGCGGCAGGCTCCGCTCCATGCGCGGCGATGAATGCCGAGCGCATGTCGCCGCTTCCAACGACTGCCTGAATCGCTTCGTCGCCCGGCAACGCGTTGAAGTCGCCCACGAGCACCTTCGGCGTAGCCCCATGCGAAGCCATCCAGGCGAGTATCCGTTCGACCTGCCGTACGCGAAGATCGTGGTCCTTGGCAGCGTGATGCAGGTGCGTGTTGTAGAAATCGAGCGCCTGCCCGGTGTCGAGCCGCACCCGTAGCCGCTGTGCGATACGGTTGCCGCCGCCCAGGTCGAGCCGGTCATGCGCCAGCACCGGCAGCTCGGTCAGAATCCCGAGTCCTTCCCAGAACCAGCGAAGGCCCGTCTTCCACTTGCGGTGGAGCCGGTAGGAGGTCGCTCGTGCTGCGCCGCCTGCGTTCGCCCCATGCTCGATCCGCCGCGCCTGCAACGACGGCCGGCGCAGCTCCTGGAAGCCAATGATGTCGGGGCTTAGCGCGGAGAGCTGCTCAGCCAGCAGCGGGTAGCGCTCCGGCCAGCGGTCCGAGGTGTTCCGCAGGTTGAGCGTCCCGACGCGCATCGTTCCACTAAGGTGCGAAGGCACAGACACGCGCTCGACCTCACTGGTTCGTCACGCATGGGCACGCGCCGAGCGGGCCGCAGCAGGTCGGACACGAACACGGCCCGGTCATTTCCACAAGCGAGGTCGTCACCGGCTCGACCCAGTATGGTCCGCCCCAGGTCAGGTCGAAGTCGTAGCTATGGAGCACGTGCACCCAGAGCAGCCAGGCAACCCAGCGCGTGATGCCATAGAAATAGCTGCCCCGGTAGAGCGCCAGGACGAGGTACTCAGGGAAGCGCTTTAGTAACCACGTCCAGGTGCCGTCAGCGGCAACGACCACATCATAGAAGTAGTCGCGTTTGATCACCCGCCAGCTGAAGAGCGCGACAACAACCCAGATACCGTCCCAGACGAAGCCGAAGCTACTGAAGTAGGCGGCCGCATCGAGATATCTCCCGGTCTGCCCGGCATAGGCCCAGGCGCCGATACTGTAGGTCTCGGTTGAGAAGGGAAAGAGCAGCATCGTGCCCAGCGAGTCGCCGACATCGCTGAGCGCGTGCGCCCAGTGGCCCATCAGAAAGCTGTAGGCGTAAACCTTGTTCCGGGAGACGGCGTAGATGATCAACGCGATCAGTAGGCCGAACGCCAACGAGTGGGTGAAGCCAACGCCTGGCCAACCGCGGTGGAACTGCTGGGTGTCGCCCGCCTTGAGCGTGATGCCTGCGAAACCCACCCCGTAAACGAGCCACTTCGTCAGCATATCCGGCCCATACGAGCCGATCAGCAATGGGATGAAGGCAACTCGCTTACCGAAGTGCTTCTGAAAAGCATATGGCTCTAAATCATGGGCCGCCCAGCTCATGCCAGCCGACGCCAGACGGCGTGGACAATCCAGAGACAGAGCAGCAGGAACGGCACGCCCTCCCACCAGGAGAAGAGCAGCTCAGGGATGAACACGCCGAGCGTGACGTAGAGCGCACCGATGCCAGCATAGATCGCTAGCGTCTGGCGAGCCGTCCAGGTCGTGTCAGGTTGAGGGCGTTCGTTCGCAGCCAACGGGTCGTCTCCACTCTCCGACCGTCCGTACGGAACTCGGAGAATACCACGCCGCGCCTATGACTCGTCCGGCTGCTCCGCCCGCAGGAGGTCGATCGTTTCGACAGCGTGCCGGAGGTGCGGGATGACGATACTCCCGCCAACGACCAGCGCGACGTTCAACGCCTCATACAGCTCCTCATCGGTCCAGCCCAGGTCGACGCACTGGTCGAGGTGATAGTCGATGCAATCGTTGCAGCGCAGCACCGCCGAGGCCACCAGCCCGAGCCCTTCCTTGGTCTTCGGGTCGAGCGCGCCCTGCTCGTAGGCAGCGCTATCGAGCCGGAAGAACCGGTTGATCCCCCGATGCCCGATCTCGCCAATGCGCTCGTTCATCTTCGAGCGGTGTGCGCGGAAATCGTCAAGACGTGTCATTGTCGGCCCTCACCCCCAACCCCTCTCCCAATTCTGGGAGAGGGGGGCAATCCGCAGATAGTAGGTGACAGGTTGTAGGGCACAGCAGAAGTCAGGGAGCTAGACCAGCCTCCGCTATCCCCTATAACCTTCCCTAGCACCTACGTATCCAGTTTCGCCGGCATCTGCGCCACGATGCGGTCGATCTCGGCCATGTCCTCGGCGGTCAGCGCGATGTCGACCGCGGCGGCGTTCTGTTCCACCTGCTCGGGCCGGGTGACACCGGTGATGACCGAGCAGACGGTCGGTTGGGCCAGCAGCCAGGCGACGGCCAGCTGGCCGACGGTGTAGCCGCGGTCTTGCGCGTAGGCGTCAAGTTCGGCGACCGGGCCGAGGATATCGTCCTGGACCAGCCGCTCCATACGCAAGTTGCCGTAGGCGCGGGTGCCGGCCGGGGTGTCCTGACCGGGCTTGTACTTGCCGGTGAAGACCCCGCCCGCCAGCGGCGAATAAGGCACCAACCCCATGCCATAGGCTTCGAGCGCCGGCGTAATGTCGTTGGCTACGTCGCGCGCATACAAATTGAAGATCGACTGGCTGACGATCGGCGCCGACCAGCCGTTGGCCATGGCCCGCTCGACCAGCCGGGCGATCTCCCAGCCGGAGTAGTTCGAGCAGGCCGCGTAGCGCACCTTGCCTTGGCGCACCAGATCGTCGACGGCTTCGAGGCTCTCCTCGATATCCGTCCGGGAGTCGGGCCGGTGGAGGTAGAAGACATCGACGTAGTCGGTGCCGAGCCGCTGCAAGCTCGCTTCCAGGTTGTTGATGATCCGCCTCCGCGACAGACCGTCGGCGTTCGGCCCCTCGCCGAGCGGGAACCCGGTCTTCGTCGTCAGCACTACTTCATAGCGCCGGCCCGCGAGCGCCTTCCCGAGATAGCGCTCCGAAACGCCACCCCCGCCATAGGTATCAGCGCAGTCGAAGTGGTTGATCCCCAGCTCCAGCGCCCGGTGGACAACCGCCGCCGTATCAGCTTCGTCACAGGCCCGGCCGAAGGTGTTCCCACCCAACCCGATCGCCGAAACCTGGAACCCACTCCTGCCGAATGGCCTGTACTGCATGTTGGTGTTGTTGCCTTTCGTGCTGTTCGCGAGTTTGTAGGTTGTAGTGCGTAGTTTGTAGGAAAGCCGAAGCAGCCCTCTTGCTCTAGCTCCTTCTCCCTGAGCGCCTTCTAGGCGTGGGAGACGAGTCAGGGCAAGAGTTGGCTGTTAACTACGACCTACAAACTACGAACTACCTACTCCAACGTAGCCGAGACGACGATCTCAACGTTCCCCTTCAGCGCGCCGGAGACGGGGCAGCCGTCGGCGGCTTCCCGGGCGGCCTGTTCGAATGCTGCCTGATCGATGCCGTCGACCTGGCCGGTGACAGTGATGGCCATCTTGGTGATCTTGGGCGGGTCGAAGGTGCAGGTTGCCGAGACATCGAGCTTCTGGGGCGGTGTGCCTGCGCCGGAGAGACCGTGTGAGAGTCCCATCGCGTAGCACGCCGCGTGGGCCGCCGCGATGAGTTCCTCCGGGCTGGTCTTGCCGCCGGGCTCTTCCGTCCGGGCCGGCCAGCTGACGTCGAGGTTACTGATCGCGCCGCTGGTGACATTGTTGATAACGCCAGAGCCTTCCATCAGACTGCCCTGCCAGGTTACGGATGCGCTTCGATCTGCTGCCATGGTGTTGCGTCCTTTCGGATCTATTCTTGCCCGCGCCATCCATGACACGGGCTGGTCTATGTACCCCTTGCCGGGGTCTGGGGGCATGGCGTCGCCGCCCCGCTCATGTTAGCGTGAAGCAATGTTAAGGGGCGCATCGTGAGGAATAGACCGGGCAGGAACGATCTCTACGAACTGCTCGCCGAAGGGTCGGCCGAGGCATCCAAACCAATCGCCGCAGCGCTGCTTGAGACGCTCGACGACCCGCGCTTCAGCAACCTCCGGGGCGCGTTGCTCGATGAGCTCTATCTGCTGCCCGGTGGCGTCGTGTTGGAGGTCGGCTGCGGCCCCGGCGTCCTCGTCGACCGGCTTCACGAGCGCGTCACCTCCGACGGCAGCATCCACGGCCTTGATCTCAACCCCCACTTCATCGACGTCGCCGAACGCCGGGCCGAGCTGCTGCGGATCAAGAACTCGACTTTCTCCGTCGGCGATTGCCACGAGCTGCCCTACCGCAACGAGATGTTCGACGCCGTCGTTGCCGAGAAGCTGCTGATGCACGTCGCGCCGCTCGGGCCGGTCATCGCGGAGATGCAACGGGTGCTCGTGCCCGGCGGGCGGCTGGTCGTGACCGACTATGATCCCTATACGATCATGGCGGCCGGCCCCGATCCGGCGGTCACGGCGCGAGTCATGGCCTCGGCAGCGAAGGTCTACGCCTCGCCCCTGGCGGCCCGGGAAACCGCCCATGCCTGCCGGGAGGCCGGGATGGATGTCGAGACGGTGCGCGGTTATCTACAGGTCTTCGAAGACGCCGACATTCCGACCGTCGCCGGCGTGCCGGAGGTCTGGAGCGACCACGCCACAGCCGGCAGGCAGGTCGAGCCGGGCACGGCCCGACGCTGGCTCTCGACCGTCGAGTTGGCGGCCCGCGAGGATCGCTTTATGATCGCGATACCCTATGTCATTACCGTCGCCACGAAGCCTTGAGGGGCTAGCGCAAAGGAGTGCTCCCTGAGATGACCGCAACGAACGCCTATACCCGCCCCGAGCTACTCGTCGAGCCGGACTGGTTGAGCGAGCATCTGAACGACCCGGATGTCGTTATCATCGACTGCGACCGGCCTGAGATGCGCATGGGCCGGGCGATCCTCCCGAGTGCTCGCATCCTGCCAATCCACCCCTATTTCCGGAACACCGAGACCGGCGTAGGCGTCGCCACGGCGGCGCAGACCCAGGAGATCCTGCGTGGTCTGGGCGTCAATGACGACTCGCGGGTCATCCTCTACGACTCCGAAGGCGGGCTCCTGGCGACGCGCGTCTGGTGGGCACTCTGGTACCACGGCTTCGAGAATTCGGCGGTCCTCAACGGCGGCTACCCTGGCTGGGTTGCCAGCCGCCACCCCGTCGTCAAGGAACACCCCGACGTCACACCCGGCAACGTCACCATCGACGGCAGCGAGACCGACCCGGAGAAGATCGCCAACTGCGATGTCATCCTGCCCGGCGTCCAGAACGACGAGATCGTCCCGCTCGACGTGCGCGCAATCGAGGAGTGGACCGGCGAGAAGCCGGCCCCGAACGAGTCCAACCAGCGCGAGGGCCACATCCCAGGCGCGATCTACGTCGAGTGGCGCGATTTCGTCGACTGGGACAACGCCACCCGCTTCAAGCCCGCCGCCGAGATCACCCGCATCCTCACCGACCTTGGCGTGCCACGCGATAAGAAGATCGTGCCCTACTGACAGGGCGGCATCCGTGCGGCGCACGGCACGTTCGTCCTCTACCTCGTCGGCTACAACAACGTCGCCAACTACGACCGCTCCTGGGCCGAGTGGGGTAACCGGGATGATATGCCGGTGGAAGTAGGGAACAGGTGACAGGGAACAGGGCATAGGGAAGCAGCCACCCTCACCCCCGGCCCCTCTCCCAATCCTGGGAGAGGGGAGGAAATTCAGGAACAACTATCGCGACTCCCGAATCGATTCCCCTTCTCCCAGGATTGGGAGAAGGGGCTAGGGGATGAGGGCCGTAAGGAGCACCACATTGCTACCACCACAACGCAAAGCCAGCTGGCTCGCCAGCATGCGGGCCGCTGGCGTCGAGCCGGATGATGCGACCATCGAGCGGGTAGATCGCGACATTGCCGTCCGCATACGCGCGCTCGACGAGCTGCTGAGCCGGCTCGACTTCCACAACAGCAACCCCGACTACCTGCGCTCTCGCGTCGCGGAGGAGGCCGGCAATGGCGACGCCTGATGTGCTGAAGCTGTCGCTCACCGACCTTGCCGGGAAGCTCCAGGCACGCGATGTCTCGCCGGTCGAAGCGCTCGACGCCTGCCTGGATCAGATCGCCACACACAACGACGAGGTCAACGCCTTCCGCATCGTCACCGAAGCGCGGGCGCGCGACCAGGCCCAACGCGCCGAACGCGAGATTGCAGCCGGTGATTATCGTGGACCGCTCCACGGCGTCCCGTTGGCGGTCAAGGATCTGATGGACATGCGGGGCGAGACGACCCCGGCCGGTTCGCGTGTCCTGGCCGACCGCGTCGCTGATGAGGATAGCGCCGGGGTCGAACGGTTGGAGGCTGCCGGCAGCGTTATCATCGGCAAAACCCACATGCCGGAGTTCGCCTACTCGCCTGCCTCAAACAACGCCCACTACGGCGTCGTCCAGAATCCCTGGAACCGAGAGCGTGATACCGGCGGCTCATCAAGCGGCACCGGCGCGGCATTGGCGGCCGGGATGTGCTTCGGCGCGACCGGCTCCGACACCGGTGGCTCGATCCGGATGCCGTCGGCGCTCTGCGGCCTGGCCGGGATCAAACCGACCCACGGTCTCGTCAGTGCCTATGGCGCGCAGACGCTCTCCTGGTCGCTTGACCACATCGGCCCGATGGCCCGGACAACCAGCGACATCGCCCATATGCTCGACGCCATGGCCGGTTACGACCCGCGCGACAGCCGCACCCGTCAGATCAGCGTTGGTGACTACGCGGCTGCCCTCGACCAGGGTGTTGAGGGACTGCGGGTGGCAAAGGTCACTGACGATGGTTGGGGTGATGATTACCCGACCCCGGCCGTCCGCGCCGGTGTCGATGCCGGCGTTGCCGCGCTCGCCGGGGCAGGCGCGGATGTCATCGAGATAGCCCTCCCGGCGCTCCGCGATCTGAACACGATCAACCTGGCGGTGCTCAACATCGAAGCGGCCGCCTACTACGAGCGCTTCCTGCGCGATCGCTGGGATGACGTTTCGGAGTGGTCGCGCGACCGGCTCATCGGCGCATATGCCTATAGCCCCGTCGAATTCGTCCAGATCCAGCAAGCGCGGGCAGCCCTCCGAGCGGAGATCGAGGCGACGCTGGCGGATATCGATCTGATCGCGCTCCCCGGCGTGCCCCACGAAGCCCCGCCGATTGGCATCGTCGAGCAGAACGGCCGTTATTGTGGCCCCTTCAACACCCTCGGCTGGCCGGCAGCCGTCGTTCCGGTCGGACTCGGCGAGCATGATGTGCCAGTATCACTCCAGCTAGCCGGCAAACCCTGGCAGGATGCGACAGTCCTCCGTGCCGCCCACGCCGTTGATCTCCACGGCCCATGGCATGGCCGCCTGTCGCCATTGCTGGCGGCAAGCGTGTAGGACATGCTCCGCTTTACACAGTGTTCGGGAAGTTTGGGAGGGGTAGCTCGTGAATATCGATATCGGTAGCGCTGTCAAGACCAGCGATGGACAAGAAATCGGCAAAGTTGACCGCATCGTCTATGAGGTGGAGACGATGGCCGTGCGGGAGTTCGTCGTCCACGAGGGCCGTTTCTTCGGGACGCATCGCATAGTCCAGCGCGGGCTGATCGACCATATCGACGATACGCATGTCGTCCATCTGCGAATAGCGTCCGACGCCGTCGATAAGCTGCCACCCTTTGTTACGGCACGGCACGAAGCCGTATTCGTCAGTGGCGGACTGCGCATCGAAGAGCCGATGGTCCTGACCACGCCCGGCAGCGCCCCGCGCGACGCCGTCGTCCTGAGCCACCGTTCGGAGGTCTACGACAGTGCCGGGCAGCATATCGGCCACCTCGACGAGGTCGTCTATGGGCAGGATGGGATCGCGACGGCCTTCATCGTCGATGCCGGCCGCATCTTCACCCATGACGTCCATGTGCCGATCTCGGCAGTTCATTCGATCAAGCATGACCGCATCGACCTGGAGATCACGGCCGAAGAAGCGGAAGCATCGTCGCGCGACTGATCCCCGGCGTGCCGCTCCCGCTACGATCTTTGCGGACCAAGTAGCACCCTGGCCGGCAAGCGGATAACCGCTCCCACGGAAAACCCAGGCAGCCGCAATGGGAGACTCAGTAACCAGGTAACCGGGTAGAGGGCCAGCGCTACACGCATGCTTGGCCGTCGACAGTCCTCACCATCTCCAGCACGTTGGAAGTATCATGCCCACCACAATTCGACGAATTCACATCAAGCAAGGACTCTCGCATGCCAACTCGTTCGATCGTCGACCGCCTTGCAGCCGGAGAGGTCCTGTTGATGGATGGCGCAACCGGCGATCAGCTCGCCCGCCTCGGCGCGGACACATCGCGCGGGCAGACATTCGACGAGACCGACCCGCTGACTGCCCGGGACTACCTCGAGGAATCGGACCCGGCCGAGATGCGCCGGGTCCACGAGGAGTTCCTGCGCCAGCTCGGCCCCTGGTCGGCCCCGGCGAACATCGAATCGCCGGAGATCGTGCGCCAGATCCACGAGAGCTACCTACGACTCGGCGCGGACATCATCATCTCCAACAGTTTCTGGACGAGCGCGCCACCACTTGCCCGCCTGGGGCTGGCTGACCAATGGGAACGCTACACCCGCGCCGCCGGCGAAATTGCCATCCAGGCGCGCGATGCCGTCAACCCGGAAGCCTACGTGGCCGGCGGCATCGCCCCGCCCGTCGATGGTGATCTGCGCCATGAGTTCGAAAATCAGGCGCGGGTACTGGCCGATGTCGGGGTGGATTTCATGCTCCCCGAGTTCGTCGGCGCGATCGACGAGTGCGTCACCGCAGTCGAGGCCTGCGCGACAGCCGGACTCCCGGTCCTGCTGGGCATTCGGGCTGCCTCATCGGCCGGAACGATGCAGTATCGCGAGAGTTTCGAGGATCTCGTCCAGGCGCTTGATAGGTTGCCGGTTGAAGCGATTCTGTTGATGTGCTCGGGCCCAGACCGCATCTCCGCTAGCCTGCCCAAGCTACGAGCTGCCTTCTCCGGCCCAATCGGAGCCTACTCCCACAACCCGGAGCCGAACGATGCCGGTGACGATGAGTACGCGCGTTTCGCCGCCTACGGCCACGAATGGATCGCCATGGGCGCTCAGATCATCGGCGGTTGCTGCGGCACCGGCCCCGAACACATCGCAGCCCTCGCCCCCGTCGTCAAGGACCAACGCCAGCCGGTTGCCTAAATCTCACCGTGCATCGGAAATGAGGGACCGAACGCCAGCGTAGGGATGGGGCTCGTCCCCATCCGGCTGGAGGCCGCGTCCGTACGCGGACCCAGAGAGCACCCCGAATGAGCCCCGTCCCTACGGATCCGTTCACACGATCCCAGCCTCAACCGCCACCCGTGTCGCCTCGGCCCGGTTGTTGACGCCGAGCTTGTTGTAGGCATTCCGTAGATGCTGGCTGACCGTCCGTGGCGAGATGAACAGCTCCTCCGCCGCCTCGGCATCGGTCCGGCCCCGCGCCACCAGCTGCAGCACCTCAATCTCGCGCCCGGTCAGGCCGAAGGGATGATCCTCGCTGCTCTGCCTCGTCCTCGGCAGCAGCGCCTCAATCGCATCGACGCGCTCCAGCGTCGGCTTCGCTCCCAATGGCTCGCAGATCTCCCGCACCCGTTTGATCAGCCCTCGCGCCTCATCAACCTCGCCCAGCTTCGCCGCCCGTTCCGCCATCACCACCATCGTCAGCGCCTGCTCGAACGGCGCCTCGCACCGCACCGCTAGCTCCAGCGACGCTGTCAGCCGTACCGCTGCTTCGTCGTACATCTCCTCATCGACATCGAGCTGCCCGATGAAGCGGTCAGCAGCGATGAGGGCCAGAGGTTGCCGGGGATCGGAGGCGTACTCATAAGCGCGTTCGGCGTGTTTGCGAGATTTATCGAGGTTGCCTGCAACACGAGAATAGCGGGCCCAGCCAAGCTGTCCTTCAGCGAGGCCAAGCACTGCGCCACTCCATTCCTGCCAGCGATCGTGGGCTTCGAGCCAGGGAAATGCATCACCAACTTCGTCTCTATCCAGCGCAAGATCGGCAGCGAGGCACTGTAACATCGTGCTAGCGTAGAAACTTGGAGTTGAGCCGGGTTCGGTGTTCGGACCATCTAGAAGCACTGACGAAACCTGCGCTTCGGCGTGTGCTGCATCGCCCTGCAATCTCGAGAGCATACCTGACATCGCACAACCATAGTGCCCCCAGAATGAATACCCGAAACCGGTAATCTTTCTCTGCCATGTTCGCCATGTGCCCCAATCCCGACTTCCTATGAAGCCTGGACCATCAGCTGGTGGCGCGACGAGGTTGATCGGGTGGTTCGAGAAGCCACTACTCCCAAGCTGCAATTTCCGATACTGGTCCCAGACAGCCTTTCGATACCCCACATCGTCAAAGAAATATGGCATCGCGACGAAGGTAACCTCACTCACCGCCGCAGATATGGCGTTGAGGCTGTGATTCTGTGCCTGGGCAGCTGACAGCATCTCAGCGCATTTTTCGCGCGCTTCGTCTGGACGTCCAAGCATCGCGCACGTGCGTGCGAGGCCGTTTCCCCATGCTTTGACTCGCTCACTGTCCTTGGCAAAGTACTGAATCCAGAAGTCGAGTGATTCCTGAAATCGACCCGCATTCGAGAGCAGCAATCCGACCGAGCCACGAATAGTGAAGCCTCGTTGAGCCTCTACAGCCTCTATTCGGCCTAGATCATCGAGAATCTCAAGTCCCTGGAGAACGTCTTCGATTCCAAGCTTGACACTACCCACGTTAGTCCGCAGTAGCCCGCGCTCCACGAGGCATGCACCGACCAATTCCTGATCCTCAGCTGCATGGGCGTGTTCCAGAGCTTCCTCGAGATAATGCAGTCCACGTTCCGGATCATCGAATCGGACCAATCGAGCAATATCGGCGATTAGCCTGCAGTATTCCGAGCGAGTGTCGTGTCGAGGTCTGAGTTGCCTCGCGGCCGCTTCGTAAAGATCAACTGCCGCCATCCATGCAAACGTCCGCTCTGCTTGTTGGCCTGCCTCGATTAGCCACCTGGCGGCTCTATCATCTTCAGCCTGGTGGTAATGATAGGCAATAGCATTAGCATCCCCACTTCTAA
>JAUIIK010000047.1 GCA_030431755.1 Chloroflexia bacterium | reverse complement strand
AGAAACGGGCATAATCCGTTGGCGCCGAACGGGCGTTGCCTTCCGCGATGTTCGCAGGCACTGAGATCGCAGCACGCGTAATCTGATTTGTTAGGCGAAAGCGTTCATCACTCGGAAACTGGCTTGCGAGTCGATAGATCATCTCGACAAGATCCATCGACTTCTGCCAAACGATTAGGTCTCGGTGAGATCGTGCTGGCTGTCTTTGCACTGTTCCCTGTTACCTATTCCCTGTTCCCTGTTCCCTCGCTCCGCTCAGGAATCCACCCGAAAGAGAAACGTCTGCTGCTGCGTCCAGGCGTTCAGCAGGCGGGAGATGACGTTGCGGGATTGGCGTATCCAGAGAGTACCCGTATCGCCCTCCAGGTCGAGGTCGATACGGTCCTGGGTGGGGCGGCCGCTGAACTTCTCGTAGTTGGCGGCCGAGAGGGTGTCGGTGCGGAGGGCAACGCGGTGGATTTCGGCGTAGACCGAGCTGCCGTCGGTCATGTAGTACGCGCCGAAGCCGGGATCGAGGTTGATGCCGAAGACGCCGCCGCGCTCGATATTGTCGACGATATGCGGGTAGCCTGGCCGGCCCCGTCCAGCGTACTCATCGCGGCACGCTTCGAGCATCGGCATCACGACTGAGCGGAGCTGCTTGAGCTGGTCGATGCATTCGGCCGGCGTCATGGCGGTGGCTTCAGGCTCCGGCTGTTGATCGAGCCGGCTCTCGGCTTCCGCCTGCGCTTGTTCCTGGGCCTGAGTTGGCGCTCGTTCTTCCGACACAGCATCCACTTTCCGCTAGCGACGACATCCTCCCCGTAGTATCGCAACTCCACCCGTCGGTCGCCACAGCGAACCTGCGCGGCGTGGAGGATCAATCGACCCGCCGGGCCAGCCAGAGGATGCCCGCGCCGGATAACGCGATGGCGACCATCGAGATCCGCAGCGAGCCGAACTGGGCCACCCAGCCCATTAGCGGCGGCGTGACGATCCCGGCCGCATAAGTAGCGGTCATCACGACGCTGGCGAGCGTGCCGCTGCGGCCCGGCAAGCGCTCGCCGGCGGCGCTCATCACCGTCGGATAGATCCCGGCGACGCCCAGCCCGGTGACGGCTAGCGCGACCAACCCGACCCACGGCCCCCAGGCTGCAACGAGCACCAGGCCACCCAGGATCAACCCGATGCCGGAGAGCACAAGCGACCTGCGCGCTCCGTAGCGGTCGATCACATGGGAGTTGAGCAAGCGCCCGCCGAACATCGCCGCATTGAACGCGCCGTAGCCGAGGCCGCCGAGCAGCTCCGAGCCGTTCAGCTCATCCTGGAGATAGATCACGCCCCAGATGAAAACGCCAATCTCGACGACGATGCTGAGGAGGATGATCAGCACCAACGCCCGCACCGCCCGGCTCCCGAGCACATCGCCGACATCGCTGAAGCGCGAGGAGCGCGGCGCGGTCTCGACCGGCGGGTAGCCGATGATCGCGGTGAGAGGGATGAGCGCGAGGTGCAGCCCGGCGACGATCAGCAGCGGCGTCCTGAAGGAGAGACCGAACGCCAGCAGCCCACCGGTCCCGAACGCGCCGACAACCGCGCCGATGCTGAACCCGGCATGGAAGAGACTCATGCGTCTGCGCCGGATCGCCTGCTCCCAATCAACGGAGCCCTGGGTCATCGCGCCATCGGTCAGGCCGGTGCCGAGCCCCATCAACGCCAATGCCAGGACCAGCACCAGCAACGTTCCCGCGGTCGTCATCACGACCATCGCGCCGGCGACCGCTGCCGCGCCGATTGCGGCGATCAGACGCGGTCCGCGCCAACCGGAGAGCCGGGCATAGGCGATGACGATCACCGTCGAGACAACCGCCGAGCCGAGCTGGGCGGTACCGAATGGGCCGCTTGCGATATCCAGTTCGTCGACGATGCTCGCCCAGACAACCCCGGTCGAGCCGACCAGGACACCGAGCACGGCGAAGTAGAGCATCAGCAACCAGTAGACGAGCTCGGGCCGCCAGTTCAGGGAGGCGTGGGCTGGGAGTGGGGAGTCGTTGCGGTCCGCTGCGATTGTCTGTTCCTTCGTTCAAAAAGCAGTGCAATTCGGGCAGCAGGCCGCTGCCAGGCGTCGTCCAACTCAGGCTTTCTGTAAGTCCAGGCCTCCTCCACCCATGTCATTCTGAGCGGAGGCTCGGCGGGTACCCTCTGGGTGCGAAGAATCCAACTCATTACGATCGGGGCCACTCGATTCGATTGATGGCTTGAGCAGGTGTTCGTGCTCGATAGCGGCCGATTGATGCGAGCTTCGTACCGCACCGCTTCCACCGTACGTCCGACTCTTGGATTCTTCGCACCCAGAGGGTACCCGCCGAGCCTCCGCTCAGAATGACGAGAGTGATGGAGGATTTGGTCCTGTGTTGTTTCGTCCAATCGTCAACGCTGCTGTGCTAGCGTGCAGCCGGATACATCATAGGGAAAGGCGAGGCCATGGAGTACGGGGTGCGGTCGGGCTATGGCGACCTGAAACGGGTCATCATGCACCGGCCCGGCGAGGAGCTAGGCAAGGTCACCGCGAATACGCTGACCGAGTTCAACTTCGACAGCCCGGTCGATGTCGAAGCGTTCGCGGCCGACTACGACGCGCTGCTCGATACCTTCCATCAGCACGGCGTCGAGACGTTGCTCTTGACCGACATCCTGGCCGACGATGACGACGCCCTGGGCTATATCCGCCACCGCCCGAACATGACCTACACCCGCGATCTGGCGACCGTTTTCAAGCGCGGCGCGGTCCTGATGGGACCGCACCTGCGGGGTCGCTGGGGCGACCAGGCGATGCTCGGCCGGGCCTTCAAGCGGCTCGGCATCCCGGTCCTCGGCGCTATCGAACAGCCCGACTTCCTCGAAGGCGGCGGGGTCATCCCGATCGGCGAGGATACCGTCGCCGCCTCGATCTGCGACCGCGCCAACGAGAATGGCACACGGGCGCTGCGGGAGATCGTCCTCGGCAACGACGCGCAGTACTTCCTCGACGTGCCGCTGCCCTTTGGCGAAATCCACATCGACGGCACCTTCATGGTGCTCGATGAGCAGCTCTGCGTCGTTCACGCGCCGACCTTCGAGGTCTTCCCGTGCCGCCTCTACGAAACCGGGAAGAGCGAACCGCGCCACATCATGTTCCTCGACTTCCTGGCCGAGCGCGGCTTCACCTGCATCACCTTCGACGATGACGAGCGCGACGCCATGTGCGCCAATGTCACGATCACCCGCCGCGGCCAATCCGCCATCGGCTTCGCCGGCGCGCCCCGCGTTAACGCCGAGATCGAGTCCCACGGCATCGCCATCACCACGGTGTCAGGCGAGACGCTCGCGCTGGGGAATGGCGGACCGCACTGCATGACCTGTCCGGTACTGGTGGGATAGGGGATAAGGGGATAGGGGACAGGTTACAGGGGACAGCAGAACGCGTTGCTTCCCGACTCTGCTATACCCTAAAACCTGTCACCTATCCCCTGTTCCTCATTCCCATAGCCGCAAGTGAAAGTGCGTGTCGTGGTCAGGCTCGGGGAGGAACACGTCTCCCGCCGGGCGGCCATCCGTGAGCACGACGTCGCGGATTACCTCCCAGTAGGGGTCGCCGTCGGTCTGGGCGTAGGCGACGAAGGCGAGCTCGACGCGCTCGATGATGCCGGGGCGGTTCAGGAGGTCGAGCATGAACTGGGCTGCCGCGCCGTCGAGATCGTTGTAGCCGAAGAACCAGACGTCGATGTCAACGCCGCGCTGGTGGCTGACGTGCGGCGGGAAGAAGCCACCGTTCATGTTGCTGAAGTCGCCATACTGAACGTCGGGAAGCTGCTCAGCGAGCGTCTTGACGTTCGGCGTCACCCAGCTATTACCACCCTGCTCTTCCTCACCGACGAAGTAGCGATTGTCGGCGGTGTAGCGCACGAGCTTGCCGATGTCGTTCAGTTCCGAGGATGCATAGAGCGCCTCGCGTCCGTCGGCAGCGGTGACGCGCACCCGTAGCTCGACGACGCCGTCCTGGCTCTTGTCGAACCCGGCGAATGCGGTCGAGGGAATCTCGAACAGGAGCTGGCTCGCGGCGATCTCTACCCGCCCGGCTGCCCCGAGCGGCAGGAGGAGTTGCTCGCCGGCCGCAGCCGTCAGACTCGCATGGACTAGCGCGCCAGTGGCGGGGTCGGTGATCTCCAGAGTGATCGCCGCAATCGTCCCTTCACCTTCGATTGCAAGCGTGCCATGCACGAGCGTCGAGCCGCCGAAGTGAGGATGCTCGTCGACGCTCAGGAACTGGAGCGGCGCGCCATCGATGTCGTTCAGGGTCAGCGCGGCGACCGCTAACGGCGGGGGTTCCGGTGTTGGCGTTGGCGTCGGGGTGGGTTCGGGAGTTGCCGTCGGCGACGGTGAGGGCGTCGGGCTGGGCGTCGCAGTGGCAGTTGCGGTGGCCGTTGGCGTGCTGGTTGACGTCGAAGTTGCGGTTGGCGTGGTCATCGGCATCAGGGTTGGCGGACTCATCCTCGCCGTCCCGGTCGGCGTTGGGTCGCCGCCACCACGTTCGGGCGCAGAGCAGGCGGCAATCGCGAGCAGGCAGCCGCCAATGACGATCAAGGCACTCCATCTCACAGCTTCTCGCTTGTCCTCCGCATTGTCCACCGTCTAAAGGCGACTATGATACCCACCAATAGAACACGACACCGAAAGGGAACCACGCTATGCCCGAACAGCTGACACCCGAAGTGCTGGTCTGCAGTTTCAAGGTTGCCGGCGACCCGCAGGCAGCGCCCGACGGCTCGACGATCATCTACACGCTGACCACCGTCGACAAAGATAAGAAGCAAGAACAGGTCCAGCTATGGGCATGCGACGCCGACGGCGGAAACAAGCGGCAACTCACACATGAAGGAGCCCGCAACAGCGAGCCGCGCTGGTCGCCCGGTCCTGAAGGCGCGCCCCAATCCATCGCCTTTGTCTCCAACCGCGTCGACAAGAGCGGCATCTTCGTCATGCCGCTGGCGGGCGGCGACGCGCGGGAGATCACCAGACACAACCAGGGCATCGCGAACATCGCCTGGTCGCCCGACGGGTCCAGCATCGCCTACGTCACCGATTACGACCCGGACAACCCCGAGGAAGAGCAGCCCGACGACGATGCCGCGCCGCCCGTGCGCGTCACCAGCCGGCTCGACTACAAAGTCGATGGGCTCGGCTACCGTGGCGACGTTCGCAAGCAGATCTTCGTCGTCGATGTGGCAAGCGGTGCACGCCGCAAGTTGACCGACGACGTGCAGGACTACGGCCACCCGCGCTGGTCGCCCGACGGCAAGAGGCTCGCGGCCCAGGTCACCGGCGTCGACAGCGTCGGCTCGCGGCTGGCGCTGATCGACGTGGCCAGCGGCGCAACGCAGCTCGTCGGCCCGCAGGGTGGCATCGTCGATATCTACGCCTGGTCGCCCGATGGCAGCCAGATCATCTACTCGGGCGAAGAGACCCAGACCTACCACGGCGACATCTGGCTCTACGACGTCGCGGCGGATGAGAGCAAAGCCCTGCTGACGGACCTTGAATGGAACCCCGGCGCGCGGCTGGGCGGCGGTATGATCGCCGAGCCGGCCTGGATCGACGACCGCAGGGTCGCCTTCCAGGGCGCTAAGGGCGGCACAACCGTGCTCCAACTAGTCGACACCGTCGATGGGACCGCCGAGCTCGTCCGCGAGGGCAACAACATGCCGAACGCGATGAGCTTCGCGGCCGACGGCTCGATCGCCGTCCGCGTGCTGAACAGCCCGGATCGGCGCGGCGAGCTAGCCGTCATCGACCTGGCCAATGGCAGCGCCAAGCTCATCACCGGCTACTCCGACGAGGTGCTGGAAACCCGGCCGCAGGCGCTCTGGGAGCGCTTCGACGTCGAACGCGACGGCCTGACTATCGAAGCCTGGATGCTCAAGCCGCCCAGCTTCGATCCAGAGCAGACGTACCCGGTCGTCCTGGAGATCCACGGCGGCCCGAACGGCTTCTACGGCTTCGACTTCAACATCATCCACCAGGCGCTGGCATCGGCCGGCTACATCGTCGTCTACGCCAATCCGCGCGGGTCGGGCAGCTACGGCCATGATTTCTCCAGCCGTGTCTTCAGCGACTGGGGCGGCGAGGACTACCTCGACTTGATGGCGGTGCTGGACGAAGCGCTGGAGCGCCCATACTGCGACGAAACCCGCCAGGGCGTCCGGGGCTACAGCTACGGTGGCTACATGACCGCCTGGATCATCGGCCAGACCGACCGCTTCAAGGCTGCCGTCTGCGGCGCGCCCTGCTTCGACCTCGAATCCTTCTGGGGCACCAGTGACATCGGCGTACGCTTCGGCGAGGTCCAGTTCGGCGGGCCACACCACGCGCAGCCGGAGTGGTACGAGCAGCACTCGCCTTCCTACCATGC
This sequence comes from Chloroflexia bacterium, assembly GCA_030431755.1. Classification (GTDB taxonomy): domain Bacteria; phylum Chloroflexota; class Chloroflexia; order Thermomicrobiales; family CFX8; genus JAUIIK01. The sequence goes on along the minus strand of JAUIIK010000047.1, from coordinate 28,219 downwards.
CCACAAAGCCGTGACACCGACGCTGATCGTCCACGGCGAGGCCGACGACCGCTGCCCAATCGGCCAGGGCGAGCAGATGTTCATCGCGCTCAAGAAGGCGGGCGTCGAGACGGAGTTCGCGCGCTATCCCGGCGGCGCCCACCCCTTTCAGAGCGACGGTCCAATCGAGCACCGCATCGACAACATCAAACGCGCGGTGGCCTGGTTCGACCGCTACCTGCAATAGCGTATCCATCCACTGCGATGCAGCCGGAGTCGGACGGATGCCTGGATTGACTGGAGCATGGACAAGCGCGAGGAGCAGCAAGCAATGGCCGACGTAACATTTCGCCGCGCCACCGAGGCGGATATTCCAGCGATTATCGCGCTCCTCGCCGACGACATCCTCGGCCAGCGCCGGGAGGACCTCGGCACGCCGCTCAATCAGAAGTACATTGACGCCTTCAGCGCCATCGACGCCGACCCGAACCAGCTGCTCGCCGTCGCGATAGTAGAGGATGACGTTGCCGGAACCCTGCAGCTGACGTTCATTCCCGGTCTCACGCGCACCGGCGCCTGGCGCGGCCAGATCGAAGGCGTCCGGATCGCGGCTCAATACCGTGGAGCGGGCCTCGGCCAGCAGATGTTCGCCTGGGCCATCGAGCAATGCCGGGCGCGGGGCTGCTACCTCGTCCAGCTCACGACCGACAAGGAGCGGCCCGACGCCCACCGTTTCTACGAGAGCCTGGGATTCGTCAGCAGCCACATAGGCTACAAACTCGCGCTGTAGCCCCCTTCTCTCACGCAATAAAACGCCAACCGCGCGACGGTGGCGCACGGGTTGGTAGGAGTGGAGTTCATCTCACCTTTCAAGCATCAAATTGAGCCGTTCGCTTGCGGTGCGCCCCAGAGCTGACAGCACGCAGCGCCATGCAACAGACGCCACAGCAACACCATGGACATCCCGAGAAAGGCTTTGCGCCCGAGGGATCTTGTTGCGAGCATGCCAGCCGCCGGTGCATGAGACGATGATCTACTGGACTGTAGCGACAGCGACAGTCTTCCTCGGAACGCGGCGCTGGCGGCCGAAGATCCCTCGGGCGCAGAGCCTTCCTCGGGATGCCAGCTTCGGAGAGGGGGGCGCGTCATGGATGCCGCTTGGCGGCGTTCGGTGGAAAGAATGGGCGCAGTCCTCCTGTCCAAGCCTCATCTTGATGCACGAAAGATGAAGATGAATCCCACTCCTCAACGTATAATCAGCGGTCCAACCAACGCAAATTGCATAGAGCGCCAATCGAAAACCCCAATCCGCCGGCCAGGTTGGAGCCGGTATTCAATTGGCTCCAATGTCCTGTACGTACGCAGGTCGATTTGGCCACAGCGCCTGTTAGACTACGCTAGATCGACCGTTAATCCGATCATAATCACTGTAGTCAATGATCATCGGGGTGCGCTGACATGAGTCGCAGGCAATTCAACCTCCGGGCCATAAAAGAGATCCGCGAGCTGGAGCAGACGCGCGCCAAAGAACGCCTGGCCGAGTTCGTCGATCCATTCTTCCCTGGTAGCGCCACCCGCGAAGAGCTCGATGAATATGACTCGTTGATCGACACCCGCCGCGACGTGAAACCTGTCTCGGGGCCGCTCTCCGACCGCCTGCGCTCGGCCACCGGCCAACACGAGCAACCCGCCAAGCCGGAGGACCCCAGCGGCAACGAGATGGCGAGCCTGCCCTGCGACGAATCAGCCGGGATCATCATCCTCGGCCGCGGCCAGAACGCGACGGTCAGGATCAGCGATCCCTACGTCCACAGAGTCCACGCCCACATGCGCTGGGATTCCAGCGTCGGCTCGCACATCATCGTCCATGGCGGCGGCGAGAACGCTACCAATGTCAACCGTCGCAAGATCCGCGCGCCCTACACGCTCCAGGACGGCAACCGCATCCGCCTCGGCCGCTCCGAGATGATCTACCGCCTCGGATAGCTTGACTGTCACTCAAGCAGAGATCGTCCGTTAGACCGATTCTCGAAGACATCAAAGGCATCACGTACAGAAGATCCCTGGATCTTGTAGGGATGGGGCTTGTCCCCATCCGCGTACGTACGCACTCGCCTTGCCGGATGGGGACAAGCCCCATCCCTACGATGTCGGTTGGCCCGAGATGCAATCGAACCTTCAATGATTCAGGAACTAAGTGGAGCGCCGTACACCACCTGCACACATACCGCAGGCTAGACGCTCTCCGAAGCACTCATCTTGGGGTGAATCCACTCCCGTAGCCGCGACGCGATGCGTCGCCTCCTCATCAACGCACGACTCCCCGCTGACTTACCCCTGGTCGGAAGACTGCTGGCACTCCGTCATGGGTTGTATGATGGCGCATCTCTCAACGTACGTTGGGTATTGAGGTCCATGCGAGTACTCAGATACCGGAGCACCAAGCGAGGGGAAGCCTTTGAAGATTGAAGCGAAGCTGGCCGAGATGGGATACGAGCTGCCGCCGCCGGGGGCATATCTGTCGTCGCAGACCGGGCCGCCGGTGCCGGTCGTCGTCCGTAACAACATCGTCTATGTCTCGGGACATTCGGCGCGCGGCATAGATGGCAAAGGCGCCGCGCCGAAGGGGGCCGTGCCGAGCAAGGTCTCGCCCGATGATGCGCGCGAAGCGGCCAAAGGCGCGGCGTTGACGATCCTGACCCAGATCAAGGAAGAGATCGGCGATCTCGACCGCATCTCGAAGTGGCTCTACGTCGCCGGGATGGTCGCCTCGGACCCCGGTTTCGACCGCACCTCCTATGTCATGAGCGGCTTCTCGGAGTTCATCATCGAGCTCTTTGGACCGGAGATCGGCAACCACGCGCGCGCCGCCGCCGGCCACTCGACCCTCGCCGGCAACAGCTGCGTCATCGTCGCGGCCCAGGTTGAAATCGACGGACACTAGGGGGAAGGGGATAGGTTGTAGGTTACAGGGGACAGCAGAATGATCTGCGATTCCCTGACTCCACACTAATCCCCAATCCCTGCTCCCTAATCCCTACGCGCCCTACAAGAGCCAGAAGACGACCATCCCCGCCAGCAGGCTTGCCCAGAGCTGGCGGGTCAGGAGGATGACAGCAGCCGCGAGCAATGCTGCGCCGATGCGCACGGGAGCGAGGCTGCCGTCATCGCTGAGGCCGGGCACGACCAGGGCGGCGAAGGCAGCTATCGGGACATAGGTCAACGCGCGGTCGAGCCGGTGTGGGATGCGCCCCTGGTCGATGGTGAAGCCCGCGATGCGGGCGGCGTAGGTGACGGCGGCGACGGCGAGGATCAGGCCGAGACGCTCCATCAGGTGGCCGCTGTTCCGGCACGTTCATCGAGTGCCACGCCGACGCCGGCGGAGAGCAGGATCACAAGGACAATCGAGGCGCCGTCCGGCACGAGCCCATCGACGAGATACATCAGCACGGCCGCAACGAGCGCGACGGCGAGCTCGACCCGGCCTCGCAGCAGCGGAACCAGCAGCGCGACGAAGGTCAAGGGGAAGATGAACTCCAGTCCGGCGGAGCCGGCTGCCGGCAGACGGCCGTCGAGCAACGCGCCGAGCGTCGTCGAAGCGATGAAGATCAGCCAGAGGCTCACGCTCGCGCCGAAGAGGTAGAGCGCGCCGCCGCGCCGGGCCATCAGCGAGCGGATGGTCATGCCGTAGGACTCATCGGTCACGAAGAAGGCCAGCAATGGCTTCGGCGGTGTCGTCCGTTCCGGCAGCCAGCGGTTGATCGATAGTCCGTAGAACGTGTGGCGCAGGTTCAGCAGCAAAGCGGTCAGCACGATCGGGATGAAGCCGGCCCCGCTGGCGTAGAGCGCGACGGTCGCGACCTGGGCCGAGCCAGCGAAGATGAAGAGCGACAGGGCTACGACCTCGAGGGCGGTGAACCCAGCTGCGCCAGCTGCGATGGCGAAGGCCAGGGCAAACGCGGGGACGCCCGGCCAGAGCGGGAACATCAGCGCAAATCCGCGTTGGAACTCACGGTCGGCTGCAATGCTCATGGCGCGTCGCGGAACATGCGTGGCATTCGACAGAACGGACACTGGTTATCGCCGATCATTCGGAATGAAGATCCAATACCGCGATTGTGGCGATCATTCACACGTATTCCAATATCCAATTTTCGATTGGCTATTTGACACTGGGCGAGCAGTGGCTATCATGCGTCCATGAACTATGCAGCGATCGGACTCGACCGCAGCCGGGATACCGCGCTCTACCTGCAACTCTGCGACGCGCTGGTGGCGGCCATCGACAGCGGCGAGCTAAGCCCCGGCGAACGCCTGCCCTCGGAGCGGGATCTGGCGGCGCAGCTGGAGGTCAGCCGCACGACCGTCATCAACGCCTACGATGAGCTGCGGGCGCGGGGGCTCGTGCGCGGCCAGGTCGGCCGGGGCACCTTCGTCGATGCCCGGCCCGACCACACCGACGCGCCCTTCGCATGGCGCGGGAAAGTCTCGCTCGGCGCGCTGCGGACGCTCGATCCCACCGTTGGCTGGATCACCAACGCGGCGAGCGAGGGCTACCCGCTTGGGCCGGTTATCACCTTCGCCGCGGCCCTGCCGGCGGTCGACACCTTCCCCATCGAGAAGCTCCAGACGGCGCTCGTCGAGGTTCTGGAACGCTACTCGCTGCGCGTCCTGGCCCCGTCGCCGACCGCAGGCCAGCCCGAACTACGGTCGGCAGGAGCGCAGCACGTTGGCGCTCGCCCAGAGCAAGTGCTGGTCGTCGCCGGCGCGACCCAGGGTATCGACCTCGTGGCCCGCTGCCTGCTTGATCCCGGCGACACTGTGATCATGGATCGTCCCGGCTATCTCGGAGCGCTCCATATCTTCCGGGCTTCCGGCACGAGCATCATCGGCTGGGACATCGAGCGCGCCGACCTTGATGAGCTCGAGGATCTGATCGTGCGCTACCGGCCCAAGCTGCTCTACACCAATCCGACCTTCCAAAATCCGACTGGTCGGGTGCTGCGGCGGAGCGTGCGGCAGGATCTCCTCGAGCTCGCCAACCGCTACCGGCTGCCGATCCTCGAAGACGAGCCCTACCGCGAGCTGGGCTTCGACGGGCCCGGTAGGCGTCCCGCGCCCCCGCCGACACTGTTTAGCCTCGACCGCAATGCGCTCGTAATTCACATTCACACCTTCTCCAAGACGCTGGCCGGCGGGCTGCGGATCGGGCTCGTCGCGGCAGCCGAGGAGATCATCGACCAGCTGAAGCTCTTCAAACAACGTAGCGACGTGACCTCTCCCGGCATCGAGCAGTTCCTCGTCGCGCGTATGCTCTCTGGCAGCTTCTTCAACCAGCACATCCAGCGTCTGCGCGGGGAACATCAGCTCCGCGCAACCTGCATGCTCGATGCGTTGGAAGAACATGTTCCGCCCGGTCTGCTAGCGCTCGAACCGGCGACGGGTGGCATGTATCTCTGGCTCACGCTTCGTAACCGGCTGGACAGCCGCGAGCTGCTGCGCCGCGCCGAAGCCGAGGGGGTCGTCTTCGTGCCCGGCGACGCGTTCTACGCCGACGGGTCCGGCAAGCATCAGTTTCGCCTCTGCTACTCGGCTGTGCCGCCCGCGGCGATCGACGAGGGCATTGCCAAGCTGGGCAGCCTGCTTTCAACGTGAACCGCTTCAGCAATCCGGCTCGGCATGAGCGCCAACAGAAAACGCATGGCAGTTGTAGGGGCGTGATTCATCACGTCCTCTCATACGTCAAGTCAGATGTAGGGCAGGAAGATCGTGCCCGTGCTCACCATCGCACGCCGCCAAGCACCGTCGTTTATGAACGTTCCGCTCCGAACCTGGCATCCCGAGGAAGGCTCTGTGCCCGAGGGATCTTGTTGCGGGCGTGCCACCCGCTGGTGCCGTAAACGGTGACCGACAGCACTGCACCGACCAGGACAGGCTTCCACGGAGCGTGGCGCTGGCGATCGGAGATCCCTCGGGCGCAAAGCCTTCCTCGGGATGACCATGGTGTTGCTGTGGCGTCTACTGCATGGCGCTGCGCGCCGACCGAGTCCGGGAACCGTGCAGGTTAAGCCTCAGTGGTAGAGCATCGAGTCCTTATGCTCCGTGGTACGACACCAACCGTTAGCCGTTCGGAGTATCCAGCACCGCACGGGGCATCCCGACGCGCATCTCATCCCGCCAGCATGTGGCCCGGTCCCAACAAGATCCCTCCTGCGTCGGGATGCCACGGTTGTTGCTCTGGCGTCTGTTGCATGGCGCTACGTGCCGGCCGAATGCGGGCGCCTCACGCGCCCCGCTCGGCTACGGGCTGTAAACAGCAGTGTCGGGGAAGAAGCTCGACCAACCGAACCAGAAGGCGAGGTGGCCTGGTAGCCGCTCCAGACGTTGACCGGCCGGGCCAAGCAGCGCTTCCTCGGTGATCCGCCATTCTGCGCCACTCTCGTCGATCAGCGTTGCGCCATCCAAGCCGGGGCGAAAGCGCTGGCCGTCGCGCGCGTAGGCCCGGACCGCCCCGCCGGCCGCGTAGCTGATGCCGACATCCTCCGGGGTTAGCGCGTCGACGGTGATGTTCTCGCCGGAGCCGAGAAGGACGATCTCGACGCCGCCAAGGTCATCATGCACGATCCCGGCAGCCAGCACCGCGTCGAGCGGGTAGGCCTTCGGCGCGCCGTTGAGCTCGATGGCGAAGACCTGCGTCTTCGGTGGCAGACGATCATCCTCACCCGGTGTCGGGAACCAGGTGCCGGAGCTGGCGAAGTACTCAGCATAAGGCGTGCCCGGCAGGTATTGGCGGTCGAAGCCGGTGTCGAGGTCGAGCGCCAGCGTCTCGGGATGCTCGGCGCGCCATGCGCCCCAGGTCGTCAAGACAAGCGGCAGGATCTCCAGCCTGATGTCGCTTCCAGCCAGCTCGCCGACGACCGGCACGCCGGTCAGCTGGTTCCAGAGCGTCCACGTCTGGCGGTCATACATGAGCTTATTGCTGCGATAGAGCAGCCCCGACGTGCCGAAGTCGAACACGGTGCCGTCGGGCTGGGTTGTGCGATAGGCGATGCCCGCCCCGCAGAGCGTGCAGTAGGCCAGGCTGACCGGCTCGCCGCCAACGACGTCGTTCGCCATCTCGTGCTGGTCCATCACCCGCAGCGGGTAGGCGCGGGCTTCGCCGTTGACGACGAGACCGAAAACCGGCTCGTCTTCCAGCAGTTCGGTTGCACTGGCCGCCGCCAGCATGGGTGGTTGTTCGAGCGGCGGGATGCCATCGACGGTGACACCACCCCAGACGATTTCTTCGACCCGGATCGTCGTGGGGGCATCCTCGTAGAGGAATGTGCGCAAGCCGGGATCGATCCTGCCGAGGAGAATGCCCTTCCAGGCAGTAAAGCCCGGCGGCGGCTGATAGTCCGTGGCGGCATACCACTCGCGCCAGGCGACCCAGTCGCGGCCAAAGCGCTGGCCGCTGAGCGCTTCGAGCGTTGCGAGGTGGTCGTCGCGGTCGGTGTCGAAGACAAGCGCGCGCTGAAGCTCGATGAAGGCGGCGATAAAGCGCCGGTCCCGGGCAGCGAGAACACGCGCCATCGCAGCCTCGGCAGCCTGGCCGCCGGTGTGCGTGAGATCGTAGAGCAGCATCTCCGCTTCGGCGTCGCCGATGGCCGGAGGCGGGGTTGGTTGCCTGCTCAAGCCGAGCGCGGCCAGGCTAGAGAGAAGTAGGAGCATGACGACTGGCACGCGGCGCATCAATGACCGCTCCATCCGGCATCGATCCGAATTGATTCATGCCCTGTGAATAAAATATTGACGTCGGCGCGAGATGACATTACTATGAATTCACGTTTGGCACGAAATCACCTGATCGTCTGGCCCATGCCGTAGCCCAATGGCTAATAGCGGGAATAACGGCAGGCGCGGGACGGTTATAGATTGCGTGACAACCGCGCGGGCCGGCCGCGTAGCTTCTCACTCGGGTTCCTTCCCGCCATTAGAGTGCAGAAGCGGCATATAGGTAGGAACCAAATACCGCGCATTGCCGGCCCTCCATTGTCAATCCTCCTTCCCCTCCAGCCCGGGCGGCATCCCCCCACCGCCCGGGCGGCTCTCTTCCCAAACGCCTGTGTCCGATCTGGGCTGCTTGACTTAGCTGTCTGCGAGCCGCTCCAGTCGATGCTGCACGCTGCCGCGGAAACGCTCGGCCAGCTCCGGTAGCGCCTCGAGCTCGCGCAGGGCGTCGAGGTCGCGACCGCGGCGCGTGGTTGCGACCCGGCGGATCGTCCAGGCGGGGTGCGGGCGCGCAGTCAGCGCGAACTCCTGGCCTGCTTCGACGTGGCCCTGCTGGAGCGTGCGGTAGTACCAGCCAGTCCAGCCGCGTTGCTCGACCATCGCGGTCAATTCCGGGATGCCGTGGCGGCGCGAGATCTTCCAGCAGGGGCCGCGCGGGCTGGTCACCTGAATGACGACGTCGCCGATCTCGAACGTGTCGCCGATGCTGACGGTGTCTTCGTCGAGACCATCGATGGTGAAATTCTCACCGAACGCGCCGAAGGGGAAATCGGGCCGCTCCAGCGCCTCGCGCCAGTGGTCGTAATGCGCCGCCGAGTAGCCGAGGATCGTCTGGTCGGGTCCGCCGTGTACCGAGAGGTCGTCCTGCCGGTCGCCGACCAGGTTGAGCTCGTCGAGCCAAACCGGACCGGTCACGGTCTCTTTCAAGATGGCGCTGGACCACGAGCGCTCGGGCCGAAAACCGCCCTCGTCGCCGAACACCTTCGGCATCCCTACCTGAATCGACAGAAGCCGCGCCATCCGCTACCCGCTCTCTCACGCATTGTGCCCACCAGATCAGGCTGGAACGGTACGACGTTCTCCCGATGCGCGACAACTCGCGGCGGCTAGATACTCAGTTGAGTGAAAATTGAGATCCTGAGGAGGTTATCTATGACTGTCCTGACCGACGAGCACGCGGCCGAACGGCTCTGTTATCTGACAACGACCGGCCGGGTCACCGGCAAACCGCATGAGATCGAGATCTGGTTCGCGCAGGATGCCGGAGACCGCATCTTTATGCTCTCCGGCGGCGGCCGCAAGAGCGACTGGGTAAGCAACCTGCTCAACAACCCGACCGTCACCGTCCGCATCGCGGACACAACCTATGCCGGCACGGCCCGGGGGATTGAGGGCGAGGAGCAGGACCCACGCGCCCGCCAAAGACTCGACGCCAAGTACCACAACTGGACCGACGAGCAACCGCTCTCCGACTGGGCCCAACGCTCATTCCCGGTCGAAATAGATTTGGGAAGGTTATAGGGGATAGGTCATAGGTTCTAGCAGAGGGGACTCATCATGCATCAAGTTAGGAGCTAGCGGTAGAGCATCGAGTTCGCATGCTCCGCGCATGCGGCGCCAACCTGCATTCACTTGGAGCTATCCAGCGCCGCTTGGCATCCTGAGGCACGGAGCCCGTCGCGACAGCGTTGTTGTCAGCGCTTCCTCGCACCGGCATGTAACACACTCGCAACAAGATCCCTCCTGCGTCGGGATGCCACGGTTGTTGCTGTGGCTCCTACTGCGAGGTGGTGCATACCAACCGATTTCGGGCACACCGCTAGCGAACGCCTTACCTTCATGCATGAAAGATCTTGGCGGAGGGGATCCTCAAGTCTGCTGTACCCTGTCACCTATCCCCCTTCCCCCTACTCCCCGGCGAGTCCTTCGACGACGAAGGCGTAGCTGGCGGGGAAATCCTTGAGGCGGCCGCGGCTGAACTCGACGGTGAAGGGGATCGTTGCGCCGGGCGCTAGCGGTTCGGTCGTGACGAAGCTATCGACGCTGATGACGTTGCCGGCGGCGTCGTAGGCGGTCGCGCCAACCTGGACGAAGGTGAGCGTCTCGCTGGAATCGTTCGTCAGGTTGCCGGCTACGTCGACGAAGTCGAAGCCGGTCGCGGGCGGGACGAGCTGGTCGTCACTGATTGACAGTTCGGGAGTATAGGCCGCGACGATGTCCTCGCTCGTGAAGTTGTGGTCGGCCACGAGCTCCTCGCTCGACCACTCGACATAAGTACCGCCATCAAAGGTAACGATGATCGAGAAGCCCGCGACGTCGCCGGGGTTCATCACCGTCTTGCCGACCGCCTCGCTCTCGCCCCGGCCGACCCGGTCGCCATTGGCGTTGAAGAGCCGGGCCGAGACAATGACGCCCGTCGCCGGGACATCGCTCATGTTCTGGACCTCTCCGAAGATGATCGCGGAACCGGCCTCGACATTACGGTAGACGTGGGTTGAGATCACCTCGACCGTAGCCTCCAGCGACGGCGCTTCCGTCGGCTGCCGCGTGTCCTCGGTGGCCGTCGGTGGGATCGGCAGCGGCGTGGCGGTGGGGAAGGGCGTCGAAGTCGGGCGTGGCGTGCCGGTTGGCAGCGACAGCATCCGGGCCTGCGTCGCCGTGGCCGTCGGAGCGGCGCTCGTTGCGCCGGATGCCGCGCCGACCGGAGCTTCGCCGTCAGCCGTCGTCGCGTCATCGGGAGCTGTGGTTGCGTCGTCACCGGCGTCGCCGGAACCATTCCCGGCGATGCCAGCAGGCAACCCAGAGTCATCATTGGCTGCGTCGTTGGAGTCACCACCACCACAGGCGGTCACAAGCAGGGTGAGAGTCAGGAGCAATGGAATAAAGAGCGCGCGCATCCGGGCCTCCGTTGAGATCGCGTAGTGCAATACGGGCCGGGACGCTACGCCCCTGCCATCTCAACGGTAATAGGATTATCAGCTCTGTATGAAGGCCGGATCGTACCGATTTGCGGTTGGCGTTTCGTCCTCAACCGGCGTTTCGAAGCGCTGGTGGGTGAGAAAGGCGACGTTGAGCGGGATGCCGGGCAGGAACTGGTCGGCCACGAAGGCTGCCGCCGAGCCGAGTTGATCCTCGATGAGGTTGCGGATCTGGTCATCCAGCTCGACCGCGCCGTTGAAGATGGCGGTCACGCGGACCGGCTCGCCGGTATCGGGCGGCGCGCCTTTATCGGAGAGCACGAACATTGAGCCGGTGCCGTCGTCCAGCTCGTAGAGCGCGTACTGATCGAGGATAGGGATCGTGTAGCGGTTGCTGATCGTGCCGACCAGCTCGACCTCGACGCCGTCGTACCCGGCGGGATCGCTGCGGAGCGTAGCGATCGTCAGGTCGCCGCGCACCTCCTCGCTGTCACGCCGGCTGACCAAGACGCCGATAACGACGACCAGGATCAGCAGGCCAAAGGCTACGCCGACAATCAGGCCCGGTGTCAGCCAACTCGGTCGCTGGAATCCTTCGCTATCTGGTGTCTCGACCCAACGCCCGCTCATGACTGGCTCGCTACCCGAAACTGCAACGTCTGGATGACCGTGTCATCGACAAGCAATTCAACTGTACACGGTTCACCGCTGGCCAGCGGGTCGATATCGCCGGCCCGGTCGGTGGCACTGAGATGCCAGACCTGACCAGTCTGATCGAGCACGACTTCCGCCGGTGGGCTGGTCGAACGCAGCGTGCCGGACGGATCGTACCAGCGCGTCTGGAAGACAAACTCGACGTCCCGGATCTCGAAGGCCGACGAGACGACATAGACGAAGGCTATCGCCTCATCATCGGGTGCGTACTCGACGACGGTATCGACGGGCGCTTCGATGCCCTCGTCATTGACTTCGACGGCGGTCGTCATCGTCGCGCGGGTCACTTGCAACGTTTCAGCGACCGGGAGCGGCTGCAGAATCAGTGACAGTTCCACGTCGTCATCGTCAACTCGCGCTTGCTCTTCGACAGCCATGTAGCTCGGTAGTGTTGCGCGGACAACGTGGTCGCCGTCCGGCAGATCGGTAATGACGCGCGGTGTCGTCCCAACTTCCTGGCCGTTGACGGTTAGCGTCGCGCCCGAAGGGACGCTGCTCACCGTGAGCGTCCCGGCCCCGCCGCCGTCGCTCCTACCTATACCGAAGGGGGCGACGAGCAAGCCGACGACAACGAAGGCGAAGCCCATCGCCAGGACGCCGGCGACGAACCAGCGCCCCTGTTCGCTCAATAGCTTCGACGGCGACCACCGGCGGCCCAGCGGCTCTTCGATGACCGGCTCTGGGTCGGCCGCGACCGGCACGACGCCCTCCGGCAGCGATACCGAGGGGTGCTCGCCAAGCGCCAGGGCCAGTGCCTCGGCGAACTCCCCGGCGCTGCGGTAGCGGTCCTCCGGTGATTTCGCCAGCGCCTTGCCGACGACGGCGCTCATCTCCGGCGAAAGCTGCGGGTTGCGGTCGTGAGCCGGCAACGGCGGCTCGCTAATGTGGCCGAGCAGGACGGCGTGCGGCGTGCGGTGTGGGAAGGGCGTCGTCCCGGTCAACAGTTCGTAGACGACGACGCCGAGGGCGTAGATGTCCGATTGGGCCGTGGCCGGGAAGCCCTGGGCCTGCTCCGGGGACATATAGGCCGGCGTGCCGACGAGCATGCCCTGGTTGGTGACGTTGATGTCTTCAGCGGCCTGAGCGATGCCGAAGTCGGTCAGCAGCGCCCCGCCCTCTGCGTCGACGAGAACGTTGCCGGGCTTGATATCGCGGTGGATGATGCCGTTCTCATGGGCATAGTCGAGCGCCGCCGCGATCTGGCTGATGTAGGCCACGACCGCTTGTAGATCGAGTGGGTCCGGACCCCGCTGGCTGTTGGCGACCTGGCGCAGCGTCGCGCCTTCGACGTACTTCATCGCCAGGAAATACTGGCCCTCGGCTGTGCGGCCCGTCTCGTAGATTGGGACGATGTTGGGGTGCTCCAGCCGCGCCGCCGCCCGCGCCTCGCGCAAGAAGCGTTCGACGAAGTTCTCGTCGCCGGCCAGCTCCGGGAGCAGGATCTTGACCGCGCTGACCCGGTCGAGGACGCGATGGCGGGCACGATAGACCCGGGCCATGCCGCCGCGGCCGACCTCTTCCTCGATGATATAGTCCTGAACCTGCTGCCCGATAGGATTGCTGCTCATGGCAGGTCTGCCTGCCGCACTTTCCGCTGAATCAGATGCCCGCCCCGCTCCTACCTGTATATTCTGTCGCAGCCACGCGAGTAAGCGGTAGGGCCATCCTGCCTACTCCAGTACTCAACGAGTTCCAAGTACCCGGTATACAAGTACGGGTTGACTGCGCCCTTTGACTTGCCGCGTGCCCAATTCCTCGACCTCGACTCGCCCGGCGACCCGCTCGTAGGTCGCGTCGCTGATCAGGACATCCCCTATCTGGGCCTCGGATTGCAGCCGGGCCGCGACGTTGACGGCGTCGCCGATGGCGGTGTAGTTCATCAGCTCCGGGGTGCCGATGTTGCCGACGATAGCCGCGCCGGTGTTGATCCCGACGCCGTAGCCGGTCGTCAACGTCCCGCCGGAATCCGCGACCTGCTCGCGCAGGCGCTGTTGCATCCGCAGCCCGGCCCGGATCGCCGCCAGCTCGTGCTGCGGCAGCTCGACCGGGGCGTTGAAGATCGCCATCATGCCGTCGCCGAGGAACTTGTCGAGCGTCCCGAGCTCGGCGAAGATCTCGCGGGTTGCCAGGGTGAGGTACTGGTTCAGGAGCGCGACGACCTCTTCCGGCTGGCGATGCTCGGACATCGAGGTGTAGCCACGCAGGTCGGCGAAGAGGATCGTCACCTCCTGCCGCGCGCCGCCCAGCTGGACGTCATCCGGGTTGGCCAGTAGCTGCTCGACGACACGCGGCGCGAGGTAGCGTCCGAAGACCTGCCGCACCTGCCGCCGCCGGCGCACCTCCGCCCGCCGGGCCTCTTCGAGTTGGACAACCTCGGTCAGATCGTTGATCAGGAAGACGAAACCCTGCATCGCCGGCCGGGAACCCTCGCGCAGCAGCGCGACACGCGCCGTCAGAAAGACCCGCTCGCGTTCGCCTAGCTCGCCGCTCCAGTCGTGGCCGATCATCATCGTCTGGTCGTCGGCTTCGGCCTGGGTGCTGAGCGCCCGCAGCCAGGCCGCGAAGTTGCCGCTGACAACCTGGTCAAGCGCCTGCCCGACAGCCTGTCCTGCGCCAATGCCGGTCAGTTGCTCAGCGGCCGGATTCCAGGTCGTGATGACTCGCTCGGCGTCGACGGCTATCAGCGCCGACGAGACCGAGCGGATGATCGACTGCTGGTGCGCCTGCTGACGCGCAGTTTCGGCGTGGAGCCGGGCGTTCTCGATGGCGGCCCCGGCTTGCCCGGCGAAGCTCGCCATCAGGTCGAGATCGTCGCGGCTGAAGGCCCCGCGCTGAATCGAAGAGTCGAGATAAAGCGCCCCAACTCGCCGGTTGCGCGCTGGACCGGCTCCGCGCTGCCGCGCCAGCAGCGGGACCGAGAGGACTGAGCGGAGCGCGAGATTGACGATGGATTCGGATGTGTCCACATCCGGGTCGCTCAGGGCGTCGCCGGTGATAAAGGGCTCGCCGCGCTCGATGACGCCCTCAACAATAGAACGGCTGAAGATAATCTCGCCATCGACCGGCTCAACCCGCCCCGCGCGGGTCAGCCGGAACTGCCGCGCATCGTCGAACTGCGGCTGCCCCTGATCGTCGCAGAGGACGACGGCGGCGTGCTCGCCACCCAGGAGCGCCAGCAGCTCCTGCATCACCGAGCTGACCGTCACGTCGAGATCGAGCGACGCGCCCAGCGAGCGCCCGGCGCTCTGGAGAATCGCCAGCCGCTCACCGGTCGATTCGCTCTCGGCCAGCGAGCCATCGAGCCGCACGACGACGGCGCTGGCGCTATCTGGCCCACCGTGCTCGCGGGCGCGGGCAACCAGCGCGGCGGCAGGATCGCTGTCGCTTGCATCTTCGAGCGCCGTCGCGATCTCTTCCAGCTCGAGCGCTCGCCCGGCGCCGTCGCTGGCGAGGACGATGAACGCCGTGCCGGTCAGCTGGTGGCGGGTGATGTCGACCCGGACCTGACGCTCGATGCCCAGCGCTCGTGTCAGGACGTTGCGCCGTGGGTGGCCGGCGGCATCCTCGGGAGCGATTCGCCCGGCGGCAACCTCCCGGGCGACCCAGGTATGGTCGGCGGTGACTCGTTCGGCCGCGCCGTCGGCCACGACGTAGCCGCGCGCCCGGCCGATGTGAGCGAGGTAGGCGACGTTGTCGACGACCGCCAGCGCGATGAGCGTGGCCCCAGCGACCGGCGCGTCCTCAGCGCGGGTATCGCGGAGCATGAGGTTCGCGCGTTCGATGGCCGTCCGCAGCCGCGCCTCGGCGTCGGAAATCGCGCTATTCCAGTAGTGCTCGATGACGATGCGGGCGGCCAGGCGGCTGGCGTGGAGGGCGTCATCGCGCGGCCCAAAGCCATCGGCGATGACCCAGATCGAGCCTTTCTGGGCGCGCTCGAAGGGCGTCGTCGCCTCACGCGACTCGACGCTATCGAGCAGCACCTCCTGGTTGTGGCCCGGCAAGCTCGCTTGCCAGGCTGCGTAGCCCGTCATCGACCCCGACATCAACGCCCGCCCCGGTCGGTTTCCTTAGCCTCATGGAAAGTATAGGCGGGGAGGGGAGGATCGTAGCGTATTGCGCGCGACTTGCGCCTGAAACGTATTCGCCAGTGGTCGGCTGCGTTACATATTGATGTGGCACGGAGATGTACCAATATGAACTGAGTTGGTCGCTCGGTGAGCACCGTAGCAAGTGAACTAGATGAGCGAGGTGAGATGAACTCCACCCTTCACGCATCAAGTTAGGTGTGTGACAAGAAGATTGCGCCCGGACTTTCCGCCGCACACCGCCAAGCACCGTCGTTTACCAACGCCCCGCCCTGAGGCTGGCATCCCGAGGAAGGCTTTGCGCCTGAGGGATCTCCGACCGCCAGCGCCACGCTCCTAGGAAGACTGTGCCAGTCGCTACAGCGGGATCGACCACCGCCTACTGCGCCAACGGGTGGCACGCTCGCAACAAGATCCCTCGGGCGCACCACAAGCAAACGGCTCAACCTGATGCATGAATGGTGAGATGAACTCCACACGTACCAGTCGAACATACCACTCCATCGGAAATCAGTAGTACGGGCACCGTTCAGCGATTACAGTTCAACGCGACGCGTAGCATATATGCGACCGGAGGCAGACAGACGGATGAGCGCTCAAAGACAACGCGAACGGCTAGCAGCGCTGGCGGCGTTCGTGCCGGTGTTTGGGGCGGCGGACTTCAGCTTCGGTGAGTGGCATAGCCCGCCGGGTCAGATGCCGTGGTTCAGCCTCTCCGCCGATGCCAGCCGCTTCATCTCCACCGTCTCGATGTTCGACTGGGTCGTTCCCGGCTTCGATTGGCCCACCTGGCAGCGGACCGACGAGGCCCGGCGGTTCCTTGAAGACGCGGACGCGATTGCCGGGGCCACGGTCGAGGATCTCGAACGTCTCCTGACCGTCCACATCCGGCTGAACCGCTTTTCCGAGGGCCATCTTGCCGTAGCCTTTGAGGCCGGTCAATTCACGGCGATTGCCCAGCGCGCCGCCGCGCTGCTACGGGATGGAGAAGAGTCGACCGGGCAAGCTGAACCGACGTCGTAGCGGGTTTAGATATGCAGACGCATCGAAACTCCGCGCCGCCCACAAGCTCTTCGGAGTCGCCAGCTCAGTGCTGCCAGAGCTTGCGACGACGTGCGCGTTGACCGTAGAAATCAGCCTTGAAGAACCTCGGTCAGTTCTTCGTGCGTTGGTGGCTCGAAGAATGCGGCCCAGGCATCGAGCTCTTCGGCTGAGACATGGAAGGTCCCGGGAGGGAGATCGCGGTTGCGTTGCGCGATGCGCTCCTGGAGCGTTTCGACGGACACGTCGATGTACACTGTCCGCACAGTCGCGCCCAGTTCACGCGCCCGCTGACGGAGGTATTCTCGCTCGGCGCGCGTCCAGACGCCCCAGTCCAGGATGATGCTAAGCCCGTAGCTCAGCAGCCGTTCTGTGAGCTCCCACTGTAGCTGCTCGACATGCCTCTTCCGGTCGTCCCTGGCGGCGGCCTCGGCGTCGTCAGGGTAGAGTTGGCAAACCCAACTATCGGCGTTCAGCAGGATTCCCTTGCCAGCCGCTTCGAGTTCCCTGGCGCGGGTGGTCTTGCCCGCTCCCGGTAATCCGCACATGAGGTAAAGAGTCGGCGTCATGATCTCGATTCAGCCATATAGAGAACCCGGCAATCCAGCCGGGTAAGATGCGCGGCATCCTCGCGGTTGCCGTCGGCGACGCGCACCCACATTATCCGCCATGAGGCGCGCTTTCGACAGCATGCGCCTACGTTACACGCAAATCCTACCGCTCAGCAGCGAAGGCGCTTTCCGTAGACTCCCGCGACGCGCGGCCTTGCCGTTGCCGTCACTCATGGCAACGACAGCCAACCCTGGCGGCTGTCGACGCCGGGCGGCGGGAGGTCGGCAATCCAGGGGTAGCGGAAGTAGGAATCAAAGAGCGGGCGCAGGTCGGTGGCGCTGTGGGCCTGCCAGGTCCGAAGCATGTCGTAGGCGGTGACGATGTCGAGCGCGAAGTCGTTGTAGATCTGCTGCAACGCCGCCCAGAAATCGTCCCAGCCCATCGTCGCCAGGACATCCATGTAGAAGCGCTGGCCCTGCTCGTAAATCGCGAAGTAGGTGCCGTTGCCGGTCTGCGGCAGCTCCTCCCAACGCGCATCGAGCGGGCAGCAGTAGCCGCCGCTGACGACGGGCGCGACCTCGGTGAAGTCCGTCGCCAGACCGCGCTCGAAGAACTCGGCCCCGCCCTCGTCGACCCAGCCTTCCTCCAGCGTGCGGGTGCCAATGATCCCGTAGAGCCACATGTGGGCGACCTCGTGGTAGATCAGCCGGTCGAGCTGCGGGTAGAGGGGGTTGATCCAGATGTGATTGCCGTACTCGATGCCGCCCGGCATCGACGGCCCGGCGTCGGCAACCCGCAGCGTTGGCCAGGGGTAGGGGCCGAGCAGCGCCGACAGCCGGTCGACCGCCTCGGCGGTGGTCGCCAGCACCTGGGCGCTGACGTCCGGCGACGCGCCACCACGCCAGGCGTATTCGATCGTCACCCCGGTTGCTGAGACGGTCGAGGCGAAGACGTAGCTGGGCGAGAAGGCAAAATCGAAATCGCGGATGTTCTCGCCGTGCAGGTAGTAGCGTATCCGGCCATCGGGCAGCTGCTCGCTGCCGGTGACCTCGCCGGAGTGGCTGAACTCCAGCGCCGGAGCGAGATCGAGCGTCACGTCGAAGTCCGCGACACGGGTGTAGGAGGGGTCGAGCGTCAGGCTGAAGGAGTGGTCGTCCGAGATCTGCGGGAACCAGTAGCCGAGCCGCAGCACATCGGCATCGACGGCCAGATAGCCCCACCCCTCCGGCTCCGGCCCGCCCACGTTGAGCTGGAAGTTGATGCCGATCTCGACCGGCACGGTAACGCGGCTGTCGGCGGTGTTCGGCAGATCCAGCACCATCGTCGCGCCGCCGTTGAGCCAGGCGGGTTCGACCGGCGCGCCGTTCAACGTCAAACTCTCCAGCGTGAAGAAGCCATAGCCGGCGGCCGGGACCTGGAAGTAGAGCCGATCAGGCACGTAATCGCGGAACTCCCGGATCGTCACCGTCTGGCTGGCCTGGACGAAGCCGGTCGTCACCGACAGCTCGCTGATGTGCAGGGCGTAGTGGAGATCGAGGTCGGGCAGCTCGACGTGCTGGTCTTCGGGGCGGCCGTCGGGCAGCCAGGGCGTCGCATCGACCGGCGCTTGCTGCGGCTCACTGGCCTGGGTCGGGGTTGGCGCGGCGGTGGCTGCCTGGCTCGCCGGCGTCGCGGTAGCAGGTAGCGCTGTGGCCGTCGTCACTTCAGCGCGCGTTGGGGTTAGCGTTGGTAGCGGCGTGGTATCGCTGGTCGCTGTCGGTGAAGCGCTCGTCGACTCAGCCAGCGGCGCTTCTGCCGTGGCGCTCGGTGTCGATGCGACGGTTGCGGTGGGCGGCGTCTCGTCGATGGCAGCGCCGTCGTCGCTGTTTAGCGGCCCAGAGCAGGCGGCGAGCGCCGGGATGAGAACGATTGCCGTGAGGAGAGCCTGGCGGATTGCGAGCATCGAGCGCCTTCAGGTAATCGTAGCGATCAGTGTCGAGCGCGGTCCGAGTATGACAAGCGGCGGGCGCGGGAAGTGTAACAAGCGCCGGGCTGCGGCCAACTGGGCTAGGCTATGAACGCGCGGCAAACACAGGAGAAACAAGGATCACCACAGTCATGGACAACCCGGCAGGCTACGAGGACTTTGGACGGCGCGTCACCTACCCGAGCGGGGCGTGGGAGCTGAGCGCCTACTTGCTGCTTCCAGAGGGGGATGGGCCATTCCCGGCGCTGATGTTCAACCACGGCAGCGGCGGGCTAGTGCCGGAGGTCATCAGCGGCTTGCGGGAGCTGGCGCGGCTTGGCTATGCCGTGCTCTCGCCGATGCGCCGGGGGCACAATGGCAACCCCGGCCCCTTCTGGCGCGATCTCGTCACCGGCGAGCCGGATGACGACGAGACGATGTATCACGCCGTCGGCCGCCAGCTCGTCAGCACGCTCCAGGCCGAGAGCGACGATGTCCTGGCCGCCGCCGAGTGGCTGGCGCGGCAACCGGAGATCGACGGCGACCGCATCGGCCTGGTCGGGCAGTCGTTCGGCACGATCATGACGATCTTCTGCGTCGGCCGGACGAACAGCTTCCGGGCCGGTATTTGCTTCGCCGGGGCCGCGTTGACCTGGCCCGACGTGCCGCAGATCCAGACAGCGCTGCTCGCCGCAATCGACGCCTGCGAGACGCCGCTCTTCATCATCCAGGCCGAGAACGACAGCAACCTCGAGCCGACCTACGCGCTCGGACGCCAGCTGGCGCGCGGCGGCAAACCCCACGAAACCCGCATCTACCCGCCGACCGGCTCGGGCTGGGGCGAGGGCCACGCTTTCTTCCGCCGCGAACCGGAGCGCTGGAGCCGCGACATCGAGCTCTTCCTCGCACGCTGGTTCTAGCGTTTGTCAGGCAACCGGACCTGTGTGACAGACGCCCCTACTGCCACGCCCTGACGTTCGCAGGCGCTCCCGGTACGTCTCATCGAATAGGCACTGGAATACCGAGTGGTAGAGTCAATACTGGGACGGTGTCAACCTTCCCCAATTTCGGACAATCCGAGAGCCTGTCGGTCCAGCGGTGGCGGCGCGGCGCGTCTGGAAGATCAGGCTCCCATAGTGCGCTGGCGTCCAAGCGCCAGCGGGTAAAGGAACAAGGCATTGATCGCTGGCGAGAGGACAGAGGCCGCAACGGCCTCGCTTGACGAACTGGATCTGAAACTCATCCGCATATTGCAGGACAACCCCCGCGCGCCCTACTCAACCATCGCACGGCTTTCCGATGTGCATGAATCGACGGTCAAACGCCGGATCGACGACCTGCTCGCGCGCGAGATCATCCTCCCGGCGATGATCGCTAATATCCATCAGCTCGGCTACCGCACACGCGCGACGATCATGCTGAAGGTCGACGTGAACTGCATGTCGGAGGTGGCCGAGCGCATCCGTGATTTCTCTGAAACCGCCTACGTCTCAATCGCCGCTGGCCGGTACAACGTCAGCTGCATGGTCGTCGTCCGGACGCTTGAAGATCTCAACACCTTCCTGAGCGACCGCATCGGGCCGCTGCCGGGCGTCAACGATGTCGAAGTCGTCGTCAACACACGCGTGTTGAAGGCCTTCACCAACTGGCGCTTGCCGGTCGACGAGCTCCTCAACGAAGACACTCCGCCACCGCCACAACACCTCCCGGGCGACGTTACCGGCTGAGCCTGCCGGAGAACCAACCTCTAGGGCGCGCTGGCCCGTACCACCAACTCTGTCTTAAGCACGATCTCGCGCTCGTGGGCGCGGCTGGCCAGGTGATCGACGAGCATGGCAACCGCCTGCTTGCCGAGTTCGTGCTTGGCATGGCCGACCGTCGTCAACGGCGGTTCGACGAGGCTGGCCAGGGCGATATCGGTCATACCAACCACAGCCACATCCTCCGGCACGCGCTTGCCGGCTTCGATGCAGGCGTGCACCGCGCCGATGGCAACGAGATCGTTGAAACAGACGATGCCGTCGACCTCCGGGTTGTCCCGCAACGCCTGGCTGGCGGCCTCCTGGCCGCCGGCGGGATTTGTCGCACAGGGGATCGCGACAAGCTGCTCCGCGCAGTACCCGGCGCTATCGGCGAATTCGTGCCAGGCCCGCATGCGGCGCGCATGGCCGGGCCCGCCTGGCCGCCCGGCGGCGAAGACGATATTGCGGCGTTCCCGCTGCAGCAGGTGCTTGATCGCGAGCAGCAACCCGCGGTCGTCATCGGCGTGCACTGCCCCGACAGCGCCCTCGACCCACTCGCGGCCCGTGAGCACGATCGGCGTATGCGTCCGTAAGGTGTCGGGGAGGTCTTCCTCCGGAATCCGCGTGGAGCACAGGATGATGCCGTCGACCTGTTTTTCCTGGAATGCCTCGATGGCGGTCAGTTCGCGCTCCGGCATCTGATCGGTATTGCAGAGCAGGATCTGATAGCCAAGCCCGCGCGCCGCGTCCTCCGCGCCGCGCACGACATCGGCGAAATACGGATTCCCGATGTCCGGCACAACGATCCCAAAGGTCATTGTCCGGCGCGTCGCCAGGCTCCGGGCGACCGTATTCGGGCGATACCCAAGCTCACCGATGACTTCGAGCACTCTTGCGCGTGTTTCCGGGCGAACTGCCGGGTTGTGGTTGACCACGCGCGAGACGGTCTGGGTTGAAACTCCGGCCCTCTGGGCGACATCGGCGAGCGTGACTCTGGATGACACAACGGCAACCCAATCTTCTGTACCGGCACGGCTGACCGGGGGCCGCGTGCTCTTCGTCAATATGAACAAAGCGGGGTGACCGCATTGGGCGGATCACACATTGACTTTACTTGCTGGGGTTGACAGTGTCATCCAGCCCGCCTATAGTACAGGAATCTAGCATGTTAGCGTTCACATTTGCGTGATAACGCGCAAAGGGATTCGTGTGCGCGCAGAAGTACAGCGCATGGCTAATTTATCATAAGGAGGACCTCTTTCGTGAACCCGGCGACCTCAGATGTCCAGCTACGCGAACGCCTGTCCAAGGACCCGGCCGCTATCCTCGTCGAACACATGTCCGGTCCGAAAATCCGCCACCAGTTCGCCGTCGCCTTCGAGCCGCAGATGGAAATCCATCTTGCACACTGCCTGATGCTCATGCAGCAGGAAATCATCCCGCAACAAGATGGAGCGACGATCCTCGGCAAGCTCCTGGAGCTCTGCGACAACGGCGCAGACTCGATTGAGATCGACTACACGCTCGAAGATCTCTACTCCCACATCGAGCGGCACATCGTCATCGCCCTCGGGGCGGATGTCGCCGGGCGGCTCCACACCGCCCGTAGCCGCAATGATCTCGGCGTCACCACCTGGCGCATGGCTATCCGCCAGCGGCTGCTCGATGTGCGCGAGTCATTGCTGCGGCTGCGCGCCGTCACGCTCGACCTGGCGGAAGCCCACGCCGAAGTCGTCATGCCCGGTTACACCCATTCGCAACACGCCCAGCCAATCACCCTCGGCTATTACATGGCCGCCTTCGCGGATGTCCTGGAACGCGACGCCCGCCGCATCGCGGCCGCCTACACCACCAACAATTGCAACCCCCTTGGCGCGGCGGCGCTGACAACGACCGGCTTCCCGATCAACCGCCAGACAACGACCGACCTGCTCGGCTTCGACGGCCTGGTTGAAAACGGCTTCGACGCCGTCGCTTCACGCGACGACAGCGAGGAAGCCTCCTGCGCGCTGGCCGTTCTGGGTGTCCACCTCGCGCGCGTGGCTGAAGACCTCTTCGTCTGGCACACCGCCGAATTCGGGCTGGTGGAGTTTGGCGATGACTTCGCCAACGTCAGCAGCATCATGCCGCAGAAAAAGAACCCCGGCCTGCTCGAATTCGTCAAGAAAGAGGCCGGGCATCTGATCGGCAGCTCGACGCAGGTGCTCGCCGCCGTCAAGGGCTCCTGGTTCACCGACGCCAGCGACGCGTCGGACGGCGGCAACGAGCCGATGCTCGAAGCCTGCGCCACCGCCATCGCCTGCCTCGAAGTGCTGGCCGGCGGGTTGCAGTCGATGGAGGTGCGGGCCGAGCGCATGCTCGACCTCGCCCGCACCGGCTACGGCACGATGACCGAGGTCGCCGACACCATCGTCCGTGAGTCCGGCGTCTCCTTCCGCGTCGCCCACAACATCGTCGGCAAGACGGTCGTCGCGGCGCTTGCTGAAGGCCTGGCCGCGGACGAGCTTACGCATGACATGTTCGAGCGCGCCTCCCAGGAGCTGTTCAACCGTCCACTCGGCGTCTCGCCCGAGGCGCTCCACGACGCCCTCGACCCGGCCGAGAACATCCGCCGCCGCACCGTCACGGGCGGCACCGCGCCCGCCGAAATGCGCCGCATGATCGCGGCCGGACGCGAGCGCCTCGCCACCGACCGCGCACGCCTCGAAGCCGACCAAGGACAAGTGAAGGAGGCACGCGCACGCCTATTCGCCGAAGCCCGGGCTGCCGCAAGCCAGATCTAGAGACTCTCTCGTCGCATGTGAAATGGGGAACACGCAGTGAGCGACACGACCGTTGGAGAGCGCGTAATCTACGAAGAGCCGCTGACATTGGAGCAAGTCGAGAGCATGCCGCTCTACGAGTGGGACATTGCCGAAATCGGCCACCGGGCGCCGCCGTTCATGCACACGGCGACCGCCGAGAGCATCGCCGACTACTGCAAAGCCGTGCGTAACACCAATCCGCTCTATCTCAATGAGAACGCCGCCCGGCAAGGGCCGTTTGGCACGATCATCGCCCCGCCAACCTACGTCTTCAAATGCGCGCCGATGCGCCGCAACGAGGTGATGCACGCCCAGGGTTATGCCTCGCCCGAGGAGAAGCGCGACCGCGCCACGCCGTTCGCGAAGACCGAGATCCACTTCCAGCGGCCGATCCGCCTGAACGACACGATCACGTCGGTCGTCGAGTTGGCCGAAAAGTACATCCGCCGCGACAACCAGTTCATTACCTGGAAGATCGGCGCGGTCAATCAGCACGGCGACAAGGTCGTCGACTACAGCTACACGATCATCTGGCGGCGAGCGCCGCAGGACCCAAATGCCGCCAAGACCGCCCGTCCGCCGCGTCCGGCCGAAGAACCGGCCCCGGCCGAGCGGCAGCTCCAGGCCATCACCAAGCTCGAAACGCAGGAAGCGATCGACGATTACTCCGAGCTCACCCGCGTCCGGCCGCGCATCTCCGCCAGCCTCCACAGCGACCCCGAGTTCGCTCAGCGCACGATCTTCGGCGGGACCGTCAACATGGGCGTCGCGACGACCGCTTATTGCTCCGAAGTGCTCGAACAAGCCTTTGGTCCGGGCGCGTTGCTGAAACATGGCAGCCGTCTCGAGTTCAAAGGCATCCGGCCGGTCCACGCCGGGACGCGCCTGACCCTGAGTGGCGAGATCACCAACGAGGACGGCAACGTCGTCGACTGCAAAGTCATGGCCCACGACGATGACAAGACCCTGATGGGCATCGCGACGGCGACGGTTGTGCGTAATGGCAACAGCTAGACATCGCCAAACAGCGGAAGCAGTCCCGACCACGATGAGAGCGGGGTTGGCGTGGCGCTGCTAATCCGCGAAGCCGAAGTCAACGAGCTCCTCGGCATGAGCGACGCCGCCGACGCGGTCGAGGAGGCATTTCGCCAGCTCGGCCAGGGCAAAGCGTTCAATAACCCGCGCACGCGCGTGAAGCTCGGCGGCGAGATCCTGCATGTCCTGCCGGCCGCGATTCCAGAGATGGACGCGCTGGGCCTCAAGAGCTACACAGCCTTTCGCTCAGGCATCCGCTTCCTGGTCCTGCTCTACAGCGCTCGTAGCGGCGAGCTCAAAGGCTTGCTGCAGGCGCAACGTCTGGGAGAGCTCCGCACCGGCGGGGTGGCGTCCGTTGCCATCAAGCACATGGCGCGCGCGGACAGCCGGCAGGGCGCGCTCTTCGGCGCCGGCACGATGGGCAAGGCGATGCTCGAAGGCATGGTCAATGCCCGGCCCTTCGAGCGGATCCGCGTCTTCGACCTCAACACCGAGCGCCTCGCCGGCTTCTGCGAGGAGATGAGCGCGAAGCTTGAGACGGACATCACGCCCGCGGCAACGGCAGACGAAGCCATCGAAATCGCCGACGTCGTCGTGACGATGACAACCTCGAAAGACCCGGTCTTCGATGGCAAGCAGCTGCGCGACGGCACGACCGTCGTCGCCGCCGGATCGAATCTGCTGCAAAAGCGCGAGATCGACAGCACCGTCATCCGGCGCTCCAGCCGGATCGTTGTCGAAGCGATTGACCAGAGCGTGCTGGAAGCCGGCGACCTCTTTGTGCCGGTGGATGCCGGCCACCTGCACTGGAATCAGGTGCGCGAACTGAGCGACATCGTCCTGGGCTACCTCCCGGGACGCGAGCGCGATGACGAGATCAACATCTTCAAATCCGTTGGACTCGGACTCCAGGATATGGCGGTGGCGGCGCGTATCTACGACGCCGCGGTCGCATCCGGGGCAGGAATGGAGGTGGATCTCTAGCGAGGAAGACAGTGTGCGACGCAGCGCGACCAGGGGGATCGCTGCAATCCGCGCCATTCAACACGCATGTATTGCACAGGGGGAACGTGCGCCGCCGCACCGGCGACCTGCGGATCCTCGCCACGGATTCCAGAGCAATATGGAGGAAAACCAGATGACTGATCTCCACGAGGGCTTGCTCGGACAACAGCTGCTCAATGAACGACAGGCTCGGCGCACTTTCCTGAAGCGAGCGATAGCCGTCGGCATGGCGCTCCCGCTCGCCTCCGGCCTCATCGCTGCCTGCGGCGGCGATGACGACGACGATGATGACGATGACGACAGTGGCGGTTCCGGCTCGACTGATTCCAGTGATAGTGGTGGATCCGGAGACCCAACCGCAACGACCGCGGCCGACTCTTCGGACTCGTCGGATGCCACCGAAGCCAACGACGAGGAAGATTCGAGCGATTCCGGTGACTCGGGTGGCTCAGATGGGGAGCCGCAATACGGTGGGACACTAACCATCGTTCACCCGAACGACTTTGTCTCGATGTGGCCGATGTTCACGACCGGCCCGACCCTCGAAAAAGCCTATGACTGGCTGCTAGCCTGGCGCTTCAACGGCGAAGGCTGGGAAGTCCAGCCTTCGCTCGCCGAGTCCTGGGAGCTCAACGAGACGACCGCGATCTTCCACCTGCGCGAGGGCATCAAGTTCCACGACGGCACCGACCTGGACGCCGAAGCTGTGCGCTGGAACGCCGAGATGTGGGCGACCCACCCGCAGTCAATTGCCAAGAACTCGCTCGCCGGCCTCGACGAGACGAACCCGGCCGAGGTCGTCGACACCTACTCGGTTCAGCTCAACCTGACCGCGCCGACCGGCTCGCTGCTAACCGAGCTCTCCGACCTTCAGCGCACGACCGGCATCGGTTCGCCAACAGCATTCGAGGAAATGGGCGAAGACGGTATCGAGTTGCACGCCGTTGGCACAGGTCCATTCATCTTCGACAACTGGGTAACTAGTTCGACGCTCACCGCCAAGCGCAACCCGGATTACTGGCGCAGCGATGCCAACGGCAACCAGCTGCCCTATGTCGACGAAGTTGTCTACCGCTGGGTATCGGACGATTCCGTGCGCTTGATCGAGATGCGCAGCCAGGAAGCCGACATGACCTTCTTTGTCCGTGGGCGCGACATCGACACCGTCAAGGATGACGCGAATCTCCAATACATCGAGCATCCGGCCAGCGGCGGCACGCTCTATCGCATCTTCTTCAACGCCCAGCAAGGTCCATTTTCCGAGGATCTCCCGCTGCGCCAGGCGGTGCAGTACGCGATCAACCGCGAGGCGATCGCCGAAGCAGTCGGCGGTGGTCTCGGATTCGCCGCGAAGTACAACCTGCTGCCGGGCGCAATCGGCTACAGCGACGATCTGCCCTACTATGAGTTCGACCTCGACAAAGCCAAGGAACTGCGCGCCCAGTCGAGCGCGCCAACGCCGCTCGACACCCGTATCACGATCATCGCGCGCGAGGCCGACCAACAGATGGCCCAGATGATTCAGCAGATGCTCGGCGAGATCGACATCAACCTGGAAGTCGAGGTCGTCGAACGCGCAGCCTGGGGTGATCAGGTGCGCCGCGCCAACGATTTCGAGGTCGCGACCCAGCGCACCGGCGCGCCACCAGATCCCGATCAACACTGGACGCTCACCTGGGCGCCGGATGGGCCAGCGGCTTATGCCCGCATGGACGAGCCGGAGATCTGGGACCTGATTGCGGCGGGACGCGAGAGCTACGACCGCGACGAACGCCAGGAGATCTACGAAGAAGTCCAACAGTTGATGCACGAGACCGCGTGGTGGGGGAACATCTGGGTTCAGCCAGCCAACTGGGCCGCCAACGCTCGGGTCAAGGGTATTCCTCCGGTGCTCTACATCGAGCACTTCGAGGAAGAAGAACTCTGGCTGGATCCGCAATAACCCTCGACAGAGGCTAAAGGAAGGATATTCGAATGCCAGGGCCGCTCGAAGGCATCCGGGTGCTCGACTGCACGCTCGCGCTGGCGGGGCCGTTCTGCGGCTCCGTGCTGGCCGACCTCGGCGCAGACGTCATCAAGATCGAGAATCCCGATCCGGGTGAACGCATGGCCGGCGGGCTCGCAGCATATAAAGGAGAGAACGGGCACTTTCTGATCGCGAACCGCAACAAGCGTGGGCTCGCGGTCAACCTGAAAGACCCGCGCGGTCAGGAGCTCTTCCACCGCCTGGTCAAGACCTCGGACGTGCTCGTACAGAACTTCCGCCCCGGCGTCATGCAACGGCTTGGCGCGGATTACGACACGCTCAAAGAGATCAACCCGCGGCTGGTCTACTGCTCGATCTCGGGCTTCGGCGAGGGCAGCCCCTATGCCGACCTGGCCGGGCTGGACCTAATCGCTCAGGGCTTGAGCGGCCTGATGAGCGTGACCGGCGACCCCGACGGCGGGCCGCCGGTCAAGGCCGGCACACCGGTCTGCGATCTCGGAACCGGCATGTACGGGGCGCTGGGGATCATCTCGGCCCTCTACCACCGGGAGACGAGTGGCCGCGGTCAGCACATCGAAGCTACCTTGCTCGACACCCCGCTCGCGTGGATGACCTGGCGGGCTGCCGAATACTGGGGCACGG
>JAUIIK010000207.1 GCA_030431755.1 Chloroflexia bacterium | reverse complement strand
CGGCGTCAGCCACTACCCGCGCACCGCCGGCAAGTCGTCCGGCGGCAGCCCGCGCGTCGTCTTCCGGGCGATGGGCGAAACGGTGAAGCTCTGGTTACGGATGCGCTCGATCGAGCTGCCCCGCATTGAGCCACGGCATCATGTCACCGAGGGCTGGTCCGGCGCCCCCCGCTCCGTTGCCGTCGGCATCACCGTCCTGCTCGTTACGCTCACCGTCATCATGCTGGCGACCCTCCGTCGACGCGGCTAGGCCGTCACTACTCGACGGTCCGCCATAGCAGGCAGCCACTCATGATTATGTCATCCTGAGCGCAGGCTCTGCGAAGCCGAAGGATCTACGTGGTTTGTGAAGCCTGTCGGAGGTCGAGGACCTCGTTGCCAAAGCACATTGAGCCCATGCCAGTCAAAAGGTGTCAGCAAGATCCTTCGGCTTCGCAGAGCCTGCGCTCAGGATGACCTTAACTCGGAGCCACGGCATACAGTCAAGACAGCAGCAATGTCACACACGTTTCACCAACTGACAGTAGGCTGTCGACGCAGCCTCGACTACTTGCGACCATCAGTCGCGAGACGCTGTCAGTTGTGCTGCTCCAGCATCCGGCAGACATCCGACAGGTGCTCCGCGACGATCACCTCGCGCTGAATCGTCGTCTGGAGTTCGTCAAGCCGCATGTCATCGAGCAGCGTGCTGGTGCGGGCTGAGATCATGTGATTCGAGACAAAGACCGGGGCGCTACCTGGCTTGTCTTTCAGCGCGGCAACGATGTCACCTCCGGTCAACAGACCCGAGACGTTGATCTCCGGCCCGAAGAACTCGTTGTCAACGACGACCGGGTCCATCTTGCTACCGAGGTGCTTGTTGATCTTCTCGACGCGCTCGACCAATGTCGGGCCGATGAGGGTGGCGCAAGCGACGACGCCGGTCCTGCCGGGACTCGACCCCGCCGGACGCGCCAGCAGCATCTCGACATCATCGAGGAAGCGCCGGGTCAGCCCGATGCCATCCTCAAGCTGACCGAACGAGTCGTAGTGATCGGTCGCCGGAATCGGGGTCCCGGTCATCAGGTAGAACTCGTCACCCAGGTAAAAGAACGTTTCGCCGCGCGTCGTCCGGAAATGCGCCTGCCAGCGCTCCGACTGCTCGATCACCGCCAGTGCTTCGTCGGTTTCGTAGCGCCGCACGTGCAAGTCGCTGCCGGGCAGCGTGCGCATACAGGTCCGCGATAGGCGCACACGCTTGCTCTGGCGTTCCTGACCGAAACGCGTCAGACCGACGGGCACGCCAGCGATCGACTTCAGGTGCGGGCCTGCCTGTTCGAGGTCCGTCAGAGACCGATCCAGTTCCTCGCCGTCGTTGATGCCGGGATTGAGTACGAGCTGGGCATGGTAGTCGATGCCGACATCTTCGAGCCGCTGGAGATCCTCCATGATCTGCGCCCCGCGCGGGTTCCCGATCAACGCGGTCCGCAGCTCTGGATTCGTCGAGTGGACCGAGACGTAGAGCGGGCCGAGCCGCTGATCCTCGATGCGCTGCCAGTCGTCCTCGGTCAGATTCGTGAGCGTCACGAAGCTGCCATAGAGCATCGAATAGCGGTAGTCATCATCCATCACATAGAGGCTGCGGCGCATGCCCTTCGGGATCTGTTTGATGAAGCAGAAGGGACAGCTGTTGTCGCAGACATGGATGCCGTCGAAAGTCGGGTCGGCGAACTCGACGCCCCACGGCTCGTCGTAGCCGCGCTCGACTTCGTAGAGGACGATCTCGTGGCCCTGGAGCACCTCTAGCGTCACCTCCTCCTCATCCGAGTAGAAGGCAAAGTCGATGACGTCGCGCAGCCGGTGGCCATTGACCGAAATCAGGCGGTCGCCCGCCGCGAGCCCGATCTCGTCGCCGAGCGAGCCGGGCGCGATCGAGTTGATGACCGCCGGAACTTCCGGTGCAAGGGCGACCCTGCGTCGCTTCTGCGGGTTGGCGATGTCTTTGGGCCGCACAACGCCGGTTGAGATGTCAGGGCTGCTCATACGTCCACCTGTTCCGCCAGTCTGCGCCGGGGATCCACCAGGCGCGTGGTTCTCTGGCTTTATGTCGTCATCCTATGCGAAACGGAGTGGAGCCGAAGGATCTAGCCACTGTCAAGCCGAACTCTTGCGGAGATAGATCCTTCGGCTTCGCAAAGCCTTCGCTCAGGATGACCATGATCTGCAAGTCACCCTAGACGCGGGCATGTGCTCATTGAGCGTAGCGTCTTTGACATGCGCGCCAGCTATCAAGTGTAATCATCAACCCGCCGCATAGTCGGAGAAGAGAAGATAGCTAGCAGCAGCAATGACAGCGGTCTCAGCACGTAGAATCAGCGCTCCCATCGACACTGTTGATGACCGTTGCTGAAGCATCATGATCTCGGGCTCCGTCCAGCCACCCTCTGGCCCAACAAGCAATGACGCGCTGCCTGCCGATAACCGCAGGTCACTGATATGACCAGCCGCATGACGTTCCAGGAGCGTCACCACTTCCGTATCCGACGCTTGATCAAGAAATTCACTGACCGTTAGAGGGTCCTGGAGCGCCGGGAGCGTCACCCGCTCGGATTGCTCCGCCGCTTCGACGATGATGCGCTCAATACGTGCCC
Organism: Chloroflexia bacterium; assembly: GCA_030431755.1. Classification (GTDB taxonomy): domain Bacteria; phylum Chloroflexota; class Chloroflexia; order Thermomicrobiales; family CFX8; genus JAUIIK01. The sequence continues at coordinate 3,300 of JAUIIK010000207.1, read as the reverse complement.
GGCGTTTTGCCCAGATCCGGGCATCCGCATAGGATATCACGGAGCGTTCGGCAGCCAGCGGCGCAATCCTCGCCACCCCAAGCTCAGTCAGCTTCTGGACAGCCAGGTCGAAGCGCTCGTTGCGGAGCACCGCGAGCCCGAAAGTCAATCGCAGTCGTGGTTCGCGCTGCGGTCGTCGCTCTTCGGTTAGTTCCAATTGCCAGATACGATCTTGTTCGCTGGCCAGTGTGGCAGTGTATTCCGCGCCGGTGCCATCGAAGACATGGATGGTGTCGCCTCGCCCGAGCCGCAGTACCCGGCTTGCTTGCCGGCTCTGATCGCGTGACAATGCGCCCGTCTGCGCCGCGCCATCGAGGGCAGGAACATAGAACCGATGGATCGTCACCGAGCATCCGGACGGAGCGTCAGCGTGACCCAGTCACCGGCCGTCAAGCGACGTTCGACGGCAAGCCCGGCGGCCGCTAACGCGTCGACGACTTCCCCCTCGCGCTCACTGATAATCCCGCTCGCAATCATCCGTCCATCCGGACGCAGGACGGCCCCAAAGGTCGCGGCGTCCTCGATATGTACGCGCGCAATGATGTTCGCCAGCACCAGGTCATACTGCTTACCCTCCGACACCGACGCGCCGATTGGACCAACGATCGTCGTCGCGCGGTCGTCGAAGTGGTTGAGCCTCAGGTTCTCGGTGAGAGCATTGGCGGCGTAGGGATCGATTTCGACGGCGTCGACGGTTGCCGCGCCCAGCAGACAAACGGCGATACTGAGGATGCCGCTGCCCGCGCCGGCATCGAGCACTTCCACGCCCGCGCAATCGAGATCTTCCAGCGCCAACAGGCACATCTCGGTCGTCGGATGCGAGCCCGTCCCAAAGGCCATTCCCGGGTCGAGGTGGATGACAAGGTCTCCATCAGCTTCCTCGTGCTCCTGCCAGGTCGGTTTGATGACGAAGCGCCTGCCGATGCGGAGCACTGGGAAGTGCGCCTTCCAGGCTGACTCCCAGTCATCCTCGCGCACGATACGCTCGGTCAGTTCACCGACCTCGCCAAGCTGCCGCAGGTGCCACAGTCCCTGATCGAGCGCGGCCCGCTTCCCGGGCGCATCGACATCATCGTAGAGGAATGTCCGGACCGTGACTGGCCGCGTCGGGTCGACGGCCAGGTTCTCGCCGTCGCCATCTTGACGATAGGGCTCCTCGATGACGACGCCCTCGTTATAGCCGTGCTTGCTGAAGAGCTCGGCGACACTCTCGACGGATTCGGCATCTGCCAGCACCGAAAGCTCGATCCAGGTCGCGGCCTCACGCGCGCTAGTCATCAGTACCGCTCGATAGGTCGACGACGCTCGTGTCACCGACATTGACCGACGACGGAGCGCCATGCAGGCGGGCGTCACGCCCAACCATCGATCGAGTGATGTTGACGTCCTTGAGTGATGCCCCCGCATCAATGATCGAATCGCGCACGATTGCCGAGGTCACAACGGCGTTCGGGCCAATGCTGGCATAGGGCCCGATGATCGATCCCTTGATATTCGCCGTCGGGTCAATGAGCGCCGGCTGAATGATGTGAGCGCCGTCATGCGCTGTTGTCGTCTCAGCCCGGTCGAGCAAGTACTGATTCGTATCGAGCAGCGACTCGGTTGTGCCAGCATCCTCCCAGACCGTCGCGTCGCTCGTAGTAAAGGTCGCGCCACCGTCGATCATCATCTGGATAGCGTCGGCGATGAAGTACTCGCCTTTCGTCATCTTGTCGGCCTTGATCTGCCGTTCGATGGTCGCAATCAATGCCTCCGCATCGCGGAAGTAGTAGATTCCCATGACTGCGAGGTTCGAGATCGGCTCGTCGGGCTTCTCGACCAACCGCGTAACCCGCTCACCGTCCTTGACGACCACTCCGAAGCGGCTCGGGTCATCGACCTCTTTGACCCAGAGAATGCCGTCGGCGTCAGTCGTCTGAGCGACGGTCAGATCGGCCTCGAAGATCATGTCCGGAAAGAGGACGACGATCGGCCCGGTCAGGCCGTCGCGGGCTTGCAGGATTGCGTGCGCCTGCCCCAGCATCTCCGACTGCTCGACGAAGGCCGAGTCGAAGGCGTAGTGCTCGCGCACATGGTCCTCGATCTGATCTCCGAGATAGCCCGTAATAAAGACCACGCGCTCCGGATCGAGCACCGCGAGCCGGTCGAGCACATGGTCGATCAACGTCTTCCCAGCGACAGTGACGAGCGGTTTCGGCTTGCTCCAGGTCTGTGGCCTCAAACGGCTGCCGAAGCCGGCCACCGGCAGAACGATTTGCATGCTTCCTCTTCATTCCCATATTGATTGTCTAGTTTGCGGTCTGTGTGCCTAGTCCGCGAATACCTGGACATACATCGTGCCGTGGATTGCGGACTCGACCGCGGCAATACCTACTCTACGATAGCCGGGCTCAAGGATATTGGCACGGTGGCCAGGGCTATCCATCAAGCCGCTGTGGGCGCGCTCGACATCGGGCGCGAAAGCCAGATTCTCGCCCGCCTGCAAGTAGCTGACGCCGCCGGCATCCATCCTGTCGAACGGCGTTCCGGTGATTGGCGACTCGTGTGAGAAATATCCTTCGGTAAACATCTCGATCCCGTGGAGCCGCGCGACGGAAGTCAGTTGCGGATCAATGCTCAACACCGGCAGACCGCGCTCTGCCCGCTCGGTGTTGACCAGCTCCAGCATCCGCGCCTCATCCTCATTCGCAATCGTGAGGTCGGCGGCGTTCTCGGTGAACGGCAAGACATGGCTGCCGCGCTGTGCCTGCCGGGTCAGCGCGAAGAACTCTGACGGTCGGAAGCCGAGATTCCCGGCCGTGTCGAGTACCCGGCTCGTGCCTGTGCGGTAGAGCGGCAGCCCGATGCGCGAGTCTTCGAGCCAGCCACCGGCTACCGTGGCAGTCGAGAAGAAACCCGCTGCCAGGACCACGACGAACGCAACAACCAGACCCTGAAGCACACCCGGTATTGCGCCGAGCGCGTGATCCAGTGGATGCGCGCCCGGCACGATGCCGGTCAATGACCGAAATTGCGCGACAACCGGTCGCAACAGCAATACACCCGGCACGCTGACGACGGCGTAGGCGACGATGAATCCGATGAGATTCAGCGATGGTTCGCTAAGCTTGAGGAAGCGGCCCAGGAGCTCGGCGGCGACATCGTAGGCGATGGCTGCAAAGACCAGCCCAACGATCGCAATGACGACGTCATAGACGCCGATAATGAAGCCACGTTTGATCGCGCCGCCGACGGTTGTGAGCACCAGGACAATGATGATGA
>JAUIIK010000046.1 GCA_030431755.1 Chloroflexia bacterium | reverse complement strand
CAACTCATCAGCCATCGTCGTGGTCCTTTCTTCATCGGTCGATTGCTCTCTTCCGATGAGAACCACCCGGTGGCTGACTCCGTCAACCCCCATCTCTCCTATTTACACACTTCCGGGGACATTACCCTCAGTCTGAAGGTCCGCGAGCAACATTTCGGCTAGGGACGCGATATTTAGGGTGGACTCAGCTCCCTGGCCGTAGGTGTCAACGATGTCACCGTCGCTTGCTGCCTGTTCAAGTGCTCTTGCTGATTCGAGCGCTTGCGATTGCAGCTCCCTTGTCTGCTGCCTAAATCTGGCCTCGATTCGACCGACGCGGTCCTCGTGGTCGACGAAAACCGGCTTGCCATCCTCGTACAACGCGGCGATGGCTTCGGCTCGTTTGCGTTCGATCTCAGCAAGTTGGGTCTGAAGTTTTCGACGTGTGACTTTCATTCGCTCATCCTTTCGATGATCTGTGATTCGGCGTGCTGGGCTTCGGCTTCGACGTCCCGGCGTTGCCGATGCCGTTCGAGAGCAATCACCACTGAGTTGTCAGAGTGTGGATAAGAGTGTCTCGAAGACGCTATTAGAGTGGGGGGTCTTAGGGGGAGCTGCCAACCTTCGGAACTTTGGTCAACGACGCCAATATCTCGAAGCCCAGCTAAGCAAGCCTTCACCGCATCCGCAGTCAGACCGGTCATATGAGCAAGTACGGCTGGCCAAATCGGCGCGTCGCAACCGGTCATGGCTTCAAGCACGATACGGCGCGTCTTCGTCACTCGCTTGCCAGCACGTTGGAGCCACCTTACAGGGTCTCGGAGGTCGGCCAGATGCTGTTCACGGCTGGCCTCTAGGTAGAGCGCCTGAGCAGTATCGAGGAGGAGATCGAAATACGTTTGCCCCTCGACTGGCCGATCCCATCTTGTGCGGTATCGTCCGCTCCTCCTGAGTGCTCGTTCAACGGCCTCACGCTCCCGTAGGAGCCAGAATAGGGACAACACGAAGGCATCATCTGCGTGCTCTCGACTTCGATAACGGCTAGGCGTCACGCTGCCTTTGTAGAGTTGTCGGAATCTTCGGTCACGGACGAATCGGGCGCTAACCATGTGGCGTTCACTCCGTTCTAGGGCATCTAGCTCCTTTTGTCGACGTTCGATAGTTCGTGGCACATCTGGGAGGCGGAGCCCGGTGACTGCAACAAACGATCCGCGCTTGACCTCGATACCGGACCATTCATCAATCCCTTTCCAATCGCCCCGGACCCAGATATGAATCCCGCATCCAGATACACTGACTTCGGTGTAGGAATCGAACATCTTTACGAGTTCGTGCGCCCACTGCTTCAACTCTCCCGTCACGGGATCGCGTGTGTCATCGCAGTCGATCACGATGTGGTCATTCGGCAGTTGGATGCCGATGCCGCCGTTCGATTCCCTCGGAGCCGTCGTCCAGTTCGCGTATGCACGATCAAACGGAAGCCAATTGGCTGAGGATGTGGAGTCGCAGGGAAAGCCCGACTCCGTCGTTGGTATCTTTGCGAGTCGTCCATTTTCACGCAGCCCAAACTGGTAGCCAGTCCATCGCGGCAGGTTTTGTAGTTCGCGAGGAATATCACCTGTGACTATCGGCAATGCCGAACCCCGTGCTACACTCTTCGCGTCATTCTCAATCAGTTCCTTTGCGCTGCCCCGGTTGCCCGCCGGGGTTTCGCGCCTCACGCCCTCGCCTCTTTCTTGGCACGGCGAGTCTGTGCGCTTTTGCGTGCCAACCGCTGGAAGTAGGCGCGTTTAGCGTGATCGGCGCGCCGTTGCCGCTCCGCCGGATCAAGCAGGCCTTCGGGATCGACTTGCGCTTCAAATCGAGCCAAGAATGCGGCTCGGGCGTTGGCTGTCAGTTCACGACTGTCGTGCAAGCTGTGGGTGACGTGAGCGCCGAGCTTTCCGCGTCGCCTCATGTCGGCAGAATCGTAGCGACGGGTCTTGCACCGGTCTGGACGCTCAGAGATTGCGGACATAGGAAACGACCTTCCTACCCTGCCGCCCGTAGGCGTTTTGCAGAGGGAAGGCCGTCCGTCGACCAATCAAGTTTAGTTAGAGAAATTCTGCCACAGCGGCCACGCCCCTACTAGTCGACATCCCACACCTCGAAAAGAGGACGCGGCGCAACGTCTAGCGTCGGCGCTTCTAGTTCATTGATGAAGCCGCACTGCGGATCTGGACACTCCATCCGGGCGGGGAAGCTGAATGTAATTGTCTCCGGGTGACGACCGCGTGTGTCTCCTTTGCCTCTCCGAGTTAGTCCGTGTCCGATTGGCATCGGACGTCGATGGCGGGGACGGTAGCCACGCTGCCATCGCTTGCGGTTGTGTTGCCCTAATCGCCAGACGCCAGCGTCATCTTCGGTCCAACCGGGGTCGAAGGTGAAGTAGCGTATATCGCCGGAGGAATACACCTCGCCGAACGCTCCCTGACATCCTCGTCGACCACAACGGACTGTCAGCCTATTGGCGCTCAATCGCGCTTTGAGCGGCATTAGAGCCGATCTCCGGGACTGAGACGCTTGTGGGCTTCTCGGGCGCGATCGGCAGCTGTAGCGCGTCCATAGCGGTCTAGCATGTCCCGCGTGCTCCAACCTGCCAATAACATCAGGTCGCCTTCGTTGCCGCCTTCACTGAGCCACTGGGAGGCAAAGAGGTGACGGAAGCTATGCGGGTGGATGCCCTCGACGCCTGCCTGTTTCGAGCGCTTTCGGATGACCTGATAAATGCCGTTGGACTTCATCGGTCCGCCATGACCAAGCCAGAGATTCTCCAGTTCCGCATCGCGATGTCGACGGCGGATGCGGAGATAGCGATCAATGTCCCTTGATGCCTTCCGTCCCAACGGGCACAGTCGCACCTTTGCTCCCTTACCTCTGACAAGTACGACACCCCTAGCAAGGTCGAGGTCATCCAGGGCGATCCCGGCTAACTCCCCCACACGCATCCCCGTATCGAGTAGCAACCGGACGATAGCCGTATCTCTGCGAGCAGTGAAATCGCCTCCAGAGCACGCGTTCAGCAGCTTCTTGACTTCCACCTCGGACGGCACCTCTGGCGGCTCGTCTGGGAGCTTGGGTGGCTTTACGCGAGACATCGGATCAGCTTCGATTTCACCTTCTTGGAGGCACCAGCGAAAGAAGGTCTTAAGGCTTCGAAATCTCACGTGCGCCGTCGTCGGCTTCCAGTTGGCGAGTTGGTCTGCGATGAATTCTCGAACGTGCTCGCCAGTGACATCAGCCGGATCGACTGGCATGCGGCGAGTCTCCAGAAACTCTACGAACTTCGTCAGGCTGGATAAGTAGGTCTCGACCGTGCGCGGAGACTTGTTCTCTGCCATCAGTGCCAAGCGCCAAGATTCTGCCAGTAGTCTGAAGTCCACTGGCAATCCTGTGAGATCGACAGCGAGTGCCCGATTTCGACTCATCCTTTGGTCCCCTCGTATGGCCATGCCCATGTTTATTTCTGTAGGAGTTATAGTGTCGTCATGCGCTGTGGCATTAGTCCAACACGAAAACGTCCCACTAGCAGGCATGAAAAAACCCGATTCCCATGCGGAAAACGGGTCTGGGGGAGCGGGTGATGGGACTCGAACCCACGACATTCTGCTTGGGAAGCAGACACTCTTCCAGCTGAGTTACACCCGCGTAGCTCACGATTGCATTATAGTGCCGCCTGCGCCGCGTGTCCATCAGCGCCGAGAGGCGGACCCTCGGTCGGCGGGCAGCGCAACGACAGCACGGAATCTTGCAGGGAGGAAATGTGGCGTTCGAGAGCGCTATGACGTCAATCGTCGGTTCGATGTCGGGGAAGTCCTACGACCCTGACCAGTTGCTAACCGTGGACCCGGAGGACGGCAAGGTGCTCCTGGTCGAGTATGACCTTGAGCGCGCCGCCACCACCTTGACCAAGGAGTCGCTACAACGTCGCGCATGGGATCTCTGGCGCTACGCTGAGGTCATGCCGGTGCGGGCCGAGGAGCACCGTTTGACGCTTGGCGAGGGCGGCACGCCGCTGCTTCACGCGTCACGCCTCGGCGCGCAGCTCGGTGTTCCCAATTTGCTGGTCAAAGACGAAGGGCGCAATCCGACCGGCTCCTTCAAGGCGCGCGGCCTCGGCGCGGCGGTTTCACGTGCGCGGGAGCTTGGCGTCAAAGCGATCGCCTTGCCTTCCGCCGGCAACGCGGCGGCTGCGGCCAGCGCATACCTAGCGCGCGGTGGGATGGACGCCTATGTCTTCATGCCAGAGGACGCGCCGGAGACGTTCAAGCGCGAGTGCCGGGCGCTCGGCGCCAAGGTCTTCCTCGTCGACGGTCTGATCAACGACGCCGGCGCGATTGTCAACGCCCACGCGGCTGACCGCGGCTGGTTCGACGTCTCGACGTTGAAGGAGCCGTACCGGGCTGAGGGCAAGAAGACGATGGGCTACGAGATCGTCGAACAGCTCGGCTGGCGTGTGCCGGAAGCCGTCATCTATCCGACAGGCGGAGGAACCGGCATCGTCGGCATGTGGAAGGCCTTTGACGAGCTCGAACAGATGGGGTTCATTGGCAGCAAGCGGCCGAAGATGGTCGTTGTCCAATCGACCGGCTGCGCGCCGATTGTCAAGGCCTATGAGGATGGCGAACGGCATGCGCCGCTCTGGGAGAACGCCACAACGATCGCGCCCGGCGTGCGGGTGCCGGTGGCGATTGGTGACTACCTGATCCTCGACGCGGTGCGCGCCAGCGGCGGGACGGCGATTGCCGTCACGGATGAGGACTTGCTTGCCGCGACCCAGCTGATATCGTCGGTCGAAGGCATGCACATGTCACCAGAGGTCGGCGCCTGTGTCGCGGCAACCGGTCAACTGCGGGAATCCGGGTTCCTATCGGAATCGGACGAGGTCATCATCTTCGGGACCGGCTCCGGGCTCAAGCATGTCGATCTCGTCGACGGCGACTATCCGGTGCTGACACCGGGGGCCGGGGATGTCGCCGACGTCATCGACAACTGGTACGCGAACGAGGCCTAACGGAGACGTTGACAGCGCGGGCAAATCGTAGTTCCGCGTTGCCCGACGACGAGCCGCTTGAGACGCGCGCCGCAGCGCGGACACGGTGTGCCGGGCGGCGCGCCATATACATTGAGGTTGGGCTTGTTCATGCCGATAGCGCCGCTGCCGGAACGATAGTCGCGCAGTGTCGTTCCGGCATTGGCGATCGCCTGGCTTAGGACGCTGACTATTGCCTGATGGAGCGCCTCCGCCTTGCGACGCGAGATCGTGTTCGCCGGCTTCAAGGGGTGAATGCGCGCGAGAAATAGCGCCTCGTCAGCGTATATGTTGCCGATCCCGGCGATGAACTTCTGATCGAGCAGCAGCGGCTTGATCTGCCGCGTCGTCGCGCGCAGCCGCTGATAGAGCCAGTCACTGGTGAAGTCGGGATCGAGCGGCTCCGGTCCGTAGCTGGCGGAAACATCGTCCCACTCCTCGGCCGTATGAAGCCGCACGCGTCCGAACTTGCGTGCGTCGAAGAACTCGAGCATGTCCAGATTGTCGAGCTCATAAGCGATACGCAGATGGCGCTCAGGCTCCTCGGGCGGCGTTGCGCCGTGCCTGGTGTAGAGGAGTTTGCCGGTCATCCGGAGGTGTGTTGTGAGGGTGTCGCCGGTCGAGAGCCGGGCGACGATGAGCTTGGCGCGGCGTTCGATTGCGTCGACGGTCGCGTCGGAGACTCGTGCGGTGAAGTCGCCGGGATCAAGTGGCTCGACCGTCCGCGGCCAGGTGACGACCGCGGCGGAAATCGTGCGCCCCACCAACGGTTCACGGAGTGTTCGGCAGACTGTCTCGACCTCGGGAAGCTCTGGCATGGCTTGACTTTCGTCCCTTACGCGTTCTATGCGCGGGCCGCTCTGCCCGTCATTGACCGTGGCTGGTCGCGATTCGTATAATTCCGTTTCGCCTACCGATTGTACAGACGCCTACCGAGGAGCCTGTGAGGGGGCCGCTCGAACAGGCGAGAGGACGATGGAAGTGTCAACGTCGATTTCGGACCGTCTCATCCAGGATCTCAAGACCGCCATGAAGGCTGGCGATACCGATCGGCGCGATGTCGTGCGCTTGCTGCGGTCGGCGTTCAAGAATCGTCAGATTGAGCTCCAGCGCGAGCTTGAAGCAGACGACGAGGTTGAAGTCGTCCAGGCCCAGATCAAGCAGCGACGTGATTCTATCGACGCCTACGAGAAAGCCGGACGCGAAGACCTCGCCGGCAAAGAGCGGCTTGAGCTTGACATATTGCTGACGTACTTGCCCAATGACCTGAAGCCGCTGGAGGCCGACGAACTCGAGCGGGTTGTCGTCGCCAAGATCGACGAGCTCGGTTTGACAGGTCCGGCTGATATGCGGACCCTCATGCCGGCAGTGATCGAGGCAACTGGAGGACGAGCGGACAACCGCCTCGTGAGTCAGCTTGCGTCGGCTGCGTTGCGGCGGCGTGCCGAAAGCGTCGAATCCCCGACCTCATAGACCAGCTACCGCCAGCATTCACTGAAGGACTCGATCGTGGTCAGCACGGTGACCGGGACCGAAAAACCAAACGGCAAGGGTAACGGCGGTTTCCTCGACCAGCCGATTGCAGGTGATCGCGGGACGTTGAAGGATGTGCTGCGGCTGGCAATCTTCATGCTGGCAGTTTCTGCCGTGACGACGGCGGCAGTCTTCATCAACTGGACTCCTGGCGAAACTGTGCTCCAGGCTGGTGATATCGCTCAGGAAACCTACAAGGCGGAGGGCGATGTCTCCTATGTCAGCGATCTCCGGACTGAGGAAGCCCGGCGCGAGGCCGGGTCGGATGTCAACAACATCGTCAAGTCCTACGATCCTGAAGTGCGCGAGGATGCGCTTGGCGATCTCGGGAGCTTTCTGAGCAGTGCGACTGAGGTGCGAGAATCCAGCGCGCCTGAGGCTGAGAAGATCGAGATCGTGCAGTCGGCGCTGCCAGCGCTAACCGACGAGGAGTCGGCTCTACTGGTCCAGATCTCGCCTAACTCGTGGACGGAAATCCGGACACAGGCACAACGTCTCGTGGACGAGACGATGAGCAACGAGCTTCAAAGCGATGGAGTGGAGGCTGCGAGGCTGGGACTCGACCGCGAGGTTTCGTCCTTCCTGACGACGACTCAGCAGGATCTCGCTGTGGCGATTGCCTCGGCGTTCGTGCGTCCAAACGTGTTCATCGACGACGAGGCGACGCAGTCAACGCGGCAAGCGGCAATCGACGCCGTTGAGCCGGTCACTGTTTCGGTCAAGGCCGGCCAGGCGATTGTTCGCGATGGAGATGCGATAACTGAGCGCGACATCGAAGCGTTGGAGGCGCTTGGGCTGCTCCGCAGCCAGCTGGACTCGGACGAGAGCTTCGGTGTCGCAGCGATGATGGTCGTGTTGACCGTCGCGCTGACGGCTTACCTGTTCCTCTTTGGCGAGGCTGTCTGGCGCAATCGGCAGCTGATCCTCGTGGCGATCGTCGTATTGGGGCCAGTCATTGCGGCGCGTGTGCTCCTGCCGCAACCGGACATTCAGTACATGCTCCCCATCGCCGCGTCCGCGATGTTGCTGGCTATCCTCGTAAACATTCAATTTGCGACGGTGGTCGCGGTCTTCATCGCGCTGTACGCCGGGGTAATCACCGGGTTGTCGCTTGAATTGACGCTCTTGTATTTCATCGCCGGGCTGACCGGCGCAGTCGTCATCCATCGCGCGGACCGCACGATTGACTTTGTCTGGTCCGGTATCGCGGTTGCAGTCGCGACCTTTGCTGTGGGGTTGAGCATCTCGCTCATCTCCGGCGGCTTCGACGGGGCGACGGCCGGGCGCATTCTGATCGAGACGGCGTTGTCGGGCGCGCTCGCAGCGTCGATCACGTTCCTCTCCTTCAGTGTACTGGGGTCGATCTTCGGCATTCTCACGAATCTCCAGCTACATGAGCTGGCCCATCCTCGTCAACCACTCTTGCAGCGCCTCGCCCAGGAAGCCCCAGGCACCTATCACCACTCGATTATCGTCAGCAATCTGGCAGAGGCGGCGGCGGCGGCCGTGGACGCGGACCCGCTGTTTGCGCGTGTCGCCGTGCTCTACCACGATATCGGGAAGATGGAGCATCCGACGTTCTTCATCGAGAATCAGGCGAACATAGGGAACGTTCATGACGGGCTCGACCCGCACGTCAGCGCCCAGATCATCATCGACCACACGCGGGACGGTGTCCGGATGGCTAAGAAACAGCGCCTGCCGCAGTCGATTGTCGACGTCATAGCGCAGCACCACGGCACGACACGGGTCGAGTTCTTCTACCGCAAGGCTATGCAAGCGAATGAGGATGTCGATCCGGCGGACTTCACCTATCCTGGACCAAAGCCGCAGACGCGGGAAGCTGCGATCATCATGTTGGCGGACTCAGTAGAAGCCGCGGTGCGGTCGATGGCCCAGAGCGGCAAGCTCTTCGAGAATGCCGCGGATGGTGACCGCAAGAGCGAGTCCGAACGGTTGGTAGAGTTCGTTCATGGGATTATCCGCGCACGCGTGGACGCGGGCCAGCTCGACGAGTGCCGGCTCACCTTTAGCGATCTCAAAGTGATCGAGACTTCGTTCATCCAGATACTCGAAGGCATCTACCATCCGCGACTCGAGTATCCGGAGCGCGTGCCTGACCGCCGTCAGGATGAGCCCGCAGTCGCCGAACCGGCGGCCGCGCCATCTGCTAACTAGACTTCAGCTGTGATTGCGGTCGAGCAATCAGCCGGGTGCGGCCTCGGTGCAGCGGTACTGCGGTCACTGGCTGAGCAGATCGGCCTGATCGCTCGTGTCATCGAGACGACTGAGCGCGTTCGGTTTGGCACGGTCACGGTCCTGATTGTGGGCGTTGATGAGATCTGCAACCTCCACGAGCGGTTCATGGACGATCCGGGCCCGACGGACGTTATTACTTTTCCGTCTGGTGATACACGCGCGGGAGTCGTCGACGGGGACATTGCAATCTGTCTGGATGTCGCCCGGTCACAGGCCGCGGCTGCGGGACATGACTGGCGCGACGAGATCGTCTTCCTGGCGGTACATGGCCTGCTGCATCTCGTCGGCTGGGACGACCAGAACGACGATGCTCGCCGGGCAATGCTGGACCGCCAGGCGCAACTGATCGCGCTCGCTCGCACAATGGGACAGCGACAGCCATGAGCGCAACGAGCGTCAGCGTCGTCGCAACGGTACTCAACGAGTATGGCAGCCTGCCGGGCTGGCTCAATGGACTTGCGGCGCAGACCCGCTTGCCCGACGAGTGCCTGATCGTCGATGGCGGCAGCACTGATGGAACGCTCGAACTACTGAGCTCAACGCAATTACCGTTCCCGATACGCATTCTCTCCGCGCCCGGCGCGAATATCTCAACCGGACGGAACATCGGCATCGCGAGCGCTAGCGGGGACGTTGTTGCGATTACCGATGCCGGGACCGTGGCCGAACCGGATTGGCTCGCGTCTCTCATCGCGCCGTTCGAGTTGTCGCCGAATGTAGATGTCTCCGCCGGGTTCTTTCGCCCGGAGACGCCTGATCGGTGGACCTACGCGCTCGCGGCAGCCACCCTGCCAGATGCCGAGGAGATTGACGAGGATCGCTTTCTCCCTTCGAGCCGCTCGGTAGCGGTCAGGCGACGTTGGTTTGAAGCGGGCTTCAGCTATCCGGAGTGGCTGGACTACTGCGAAGATCTCGTGTTTGACCTCCAGCTGCGGCGTGCAGGCGCGCGGCAGGTGACAGCGCGGGACGCAATCGTCCGATTCATGCCGAGGCGGGGGCCGCGCTCGTTCTTTCGACAGTACTATGCCTACGCGCGTGGCGATGGCAAGGCGGGACTGTTCTTCGCACGGCACTGCATTCGCTACGCGTCGTATGGGGTGGCGGCGCTCATTGTTGCCCGCCGCCGTCCGCGGGAGCTCGGCTTGCTCGCGCTGGCCGGCGCCGCGCACCTGTTGAAGGTGTTCAAGCGCATCCGGCGTAGATCGCGTGAGTCAAGGTCCGGCGGATCACTTGGCAGTGCCCTGGCGCTTGCTACAGCGCAGATCGTGCTCGGCGACGTTGCGAAGATGCTGGGCTATCCAGCGGGTCTGCTCTGGCGCGTGCGACGCGACGGTAACGGCCGGCTGTGGAAGACCGGGTGGCAGCAGCGGACTAGTTCAGGAGACCTGCCGCGCTCCGCAGCTCACGCCAGAGAAACTCGGCGGTAAGAAGCGCCGCGCGGCGGCGGATCTCCTCGGGCGCGCCGCGGACGTTGGCTGTGTCGTCGATGATCGTGCCGGCGTGGGCGAGCGCGATCTCTACCGCGCCGTCGGTCACTTTCTGACTCTCATCGGAGATGTTGACAACGACGGCCGCCGCGATGCCGATGCCCGACTCGCGCGTAGCGGCGCGCGCAAGCTCGCGCGCCGATGTATCGCCGGCGTTCCAGACGCGAGCGTCCGCGACGACGCCGGCTGACTGTGGATCCGACATCAGCATGTTCGTTACAACCCCGGCGGTTCCGGCTTCCCAGAGGGCGAGCTTCGCGGCTGCTGCGGCGAGTTGCTGAGTTGCCGCGCCCGCCAGAGAATCGTCGCCATAGCCATACACCCAGCCGTCGAGCTCGTCGACGATAGCGGCGATCGTGGCACGCACGGCTGCGTCGGCGGCATTGAGATCGGGTTGACTGGCGGTGACTGTCACATGCACACCGTCGCGCTTTGCGTAGGTGGCGATCTCCGGCCATCCTCGCGCGATCAGGTGAGCCAGGCGGTCGGCCACGGCAGACTCGCCGATGCCGATCGTTTTGATTGTTCTGCTTACGATCGCTGTGTTTGACATAAGCCTCGCCAGGCTTCCACGCACTTCGTCGACCCACATTGGGCGGTTCTCGCGCGGCGGCCCTGGCAGTAAGACGACTGTCGCTTCTCCGTGGCTCACGATCCAGCCCGGGGCGGTGCCGTGCGGATTTGGCACGATGCGCGCTGAGGGAATCTGCCACGCTTGCTTCTCGTTGCGCTGTGGCATCGCGTCGCCACGCAGTTCGAAACGCGCCCGGATCTCGTCGACGATTGTCGTGTTGATCGTAGGTGACTCGCCGGTGAGGGCGATGACAGCCTCGCGGGAGAGGTCGTCGTCGGTCGGGCCGAGGCCGCCCGACATAACCACGACGGCTGATCGCGCGCATACCGATGCAAGTGCCTCAGTGATCGCGTCAAGCTCATCGGGAACCTGCGTGATCTGAGCTACCGATGCGCCGAGCGCGTGGAGTTCTTGCGCGAAGTATTGGGCGTTGGTGTCGAGGAGCGTTCCGCGAAGAATCTCAGATCCAACGGAGATTATCGAAGCGCGCATCAAGCTGCTCACCACACCGACTCAAGAATGAATGCGCGTACTGTGCACACGCGCGACGGTACCCTCGGAGGGACTCGAACCCCCAACCCCTTGTTCCGAAGACAAGTGCTCTATCCATTGAGCTACGAGGGCGATTGCGAGAGGAATCCTATCGCAGGCACACAAGGCTGTCGAACAGGCGTGGACACGCATTGTCCGCGACCTGGGCGACTCGTTAGTGAGGGTAGGGTGCCTCACGGGGCTCGAACCCGTAACCACTGGTTCCACAGACCAGTGCTCTACCTATTGAGCTAGAGGCACCATCATCGACGACATCGAACCGTAAGCCGGGTTCTGTTTCTTGCGGTCATCTATCTCGGCGAAGTGATCGCCGGGCGCGGGTTGCGCCTGCTCCCGACCTGGCCTCCGAGCGAGCAACTCGAATGCTGGCCGACTTGGGATTGCTGCGGGGAGGATTGCCCTTTTCACTCTGCCCAGTTGCCTGGCAGCATTGGTCTCTGTTGCTCTCGACGGGCCGAAGCCCGCCGCCGATCTGGACTATTGGCAGTCACCGGAACCGCCACCCTGGCTTTCACCAGGCACCCTGCTCTTCGCAGCCCGGACTTTCCTCTGGCCGATGGCCAGCGACCGCCCGTTCGATGATCGTCAATTCTTAACGTACATTGCAAGCCAGGCTTGCAAGCCGCCGGTGGTGCCGAAGGTGAGATTCGAACTCACACGCCCTTACGGGCACTACGCCCTGAACGTAGCGCGTCTTCCGGTTCCGCCACTTCGGCGCGAAGGCCTCAACCGGAGAATTGTAGCATGCCAACAGCGATAGCGTAAAGCGCCGAGCCGCTTTGGAGTAGGCTTGAGCGTGACGAGTTGGGGCCGGTCCGGGCCGGCGTATGAGCGCAGTTGCGAAACGAGGATTGCGTGGCGTCTCGACGGGGTGGTCCATCAAAGTCGTTTACGATTTTTGCCATCGTCATGGTGGTGTTTCTGGTGCTCGGGACGCTTGTCGTCTTCGGCGGGTCGATATTCAGTTCCGGCCCTGAAGAAGATACGTTGCCGATTGATGAAGCGGCACGACAGCAGGCGGAGTTGGAGACTCAGGTCGCCGAGAATCCCGACGACGCCGGCGCAGCCGCGATTCTGGCGAACATCTACGCGAACCAGGGCAATATCACCGAGGCGGTTCCACTCTACGAGCGCGCCACCGCCGGACGACCGGATGATGGCAACCTCCGGCTGGCTTTCGGCATCGCGCTCTACCGTGGCGGGAGCTTCCTGGACGCCCGTGTACAGCTTGAGCGGGCGCTGGAACTGCTGCCGAATAGTCCGAGCCCGGCGTACTACCTTGGTCAGATCGCCCAGCAACAACCCGAGCCTGATGAGGACGCAGCCCGCGAGTGGTACCTGATTGCGATCGAGCGCGACCCGGAGTCCGTGATCGCAGGGCAGGCCGAAGAACGGCTTGCTGAGCTTGACGCGGCTGACGCAACCGCCACGCCGTAAGCGGTATGCAGGCCGTCCTCGTCAACCACCGCTATCATCCGTTCCATGGTGGCTCCGAGGCCTACATACAGGCGCTTGCAGAGTGGTTCGCTGCGTGCGGGTGGGGCGCACGTGTTGTCACGACGGACGCCTACGACCTGGAGTACTTCTGGGATGCACGCAAGCGATCCGTCGGTTGCGCGTCCTCGGAAACGCTCAATGGCGTTGATATCCGGCGCTTGCCGGTCGCTCATCCTCCCATGGCCCCGGTACTGTTCCAGGGAGGACGGCGACTCATGGGCGAGGCGAGCCGGGCGCTACACACTCCGCAGCCATTTGCTGCCGCCGCGGCCAGATTGCCACATGTCCCTGGACTTGCGACAGCCATTCTTGATCACCCACGGCCCGATGTGGTTGTCGCGGCAAACCTGGGATTGGAAGGGCTCCCGCAGGTTGCGGCGGCTGCGGCAGCGGAGATGGATGTTCCGTTTGTCCTCCTGCCGTTTGCGCATGTTGGCCGCCAGGACGACGACGTGGCCCGGCGCTACGTGTCGATGCCCCATCAGCGGGCGCTCTTGTGGCACGCGGATCTCATCATCGCGCTCACCGAGTTCGAGGCGCGCTTTCTGTGCGAGATAGGCGCACGGCCGGGATCGATCGTCGTGGCCGGCGCTGGCGTCGAGCTCCCAGCGCACATGACCTGCGACACACGCAACGATGACCGGGAGCTCACGATCCTCTGCGCCGGGGCGATGGCGCATGACAAGGGCACTCCCGACGTCGTTGCCGCGTCGATGCAGTTGGCCGCCGAAGGCATGCGGCACCGGTTGGTGCTCATCGGCCCGTCATTGTCTGCATTCGACGAGTGGTTAGCGCAGAGCGGCGCTGCCGAGTGCGATTGGATCAACGTGCTGGGAGTCGTCGCGAACGAGGTGAAGGCACAGTTGTTTCGAGAGGCTGATCTGTTCGTGCTGCCGTCGCGCACAGAGTCGTTTGGGATCGTCTACCTTGAAGCCTGGGCCGAACGCGTGCCGGTGATTGGGGCGGACGTCGGAGCTGTTGCTGAAGTGATTAGCGATGGTATTGACGGCCGGCTTGTCCCGTTCGGTGACCGTGCGGCGCTCGCCTCCGCAGTGCGCGAGCTTGCGACACGGCCTGCGCTCCGCAAACGCATGGGCGAGGCAGGCTACGCTAAGGTACGCGAGAAATACACCTGGGATAAGGTGCTGGAGCGTATTGCTGACGGATTCTCACGGATCATTGGAATCGAGGTAGCGTGATCGCTGAGGCTGATGCGAAACAGGCGCAGGCACGCACGGCGGCGGCGGTTGACGCCATTCGCGCTGAAGTAGAGCGTGTGCCAACTGCTCAGGGGGGCGGAGACGTTGAGCGCGCGCTAGCCGAGGTGCGGCGGCAGCTAGAAGTACAGGCACACTGGGGCATCACGCCAAGCTGGCCGGTGCTCGGGCGGGTCGAGGTACTCGGGAAACGTGCGATGCGTATCCTCTTGCGATGGTACATCAATCCGATCGTCGAGCAGCAAAACGCCTACAATCTTGCAGTACTAGCGGCATTACACGAATTAGAGGCGCAGATACACGCAATAACTCGCAATATGCATCAAGCTAGTGTCAATAAACAGCAACGTGACGCTCAATGAGAGTGCTTGTGCTTCACACGCAGATTCCGTTCGTCACCGGCGGCGCCGAGGTCCTGGCGCATGGTCTCGTTGGCGCCCTCGTTGAACGTGGACATGAGGCAGAGATCGTCGCGCTGCCGCTGCAGTGGAATCCACCTGAGCGACTGCTCGACACGGCGCTGGCATGGCGCATGCTCGATCTCACGAGCGTCAATGGCCGCGCGGTTGACGCCGTCATCTGCACAAAGTTCCCAACCTGGGCGGTGCGGCACCCGAACAAGGTGCTATGGCTGGTTCACCAGCACCGCCAGGCCTACGATCTGCATGGCACGACACACACGGAGTTTGGACCACAACACGGTGAGATTCGCGACGCGGTCTTTCGGATTGACGGTGTCGGCATTGGCGAGTGCAAGCGTCAATTCGCGATTAGCAAGAATGTTGCGTCGAGGCTGGCGGAGTTCAACGGACTCGACGCTGCGGCGCTCTATCCTCCGGTTCAGGATCGAGATCTGTATGCGGAAGCCTACGAACCGTTCGTGCTGAGTGCTTCACGCATAGATCCCCTGAAGCGCATCGGCGCAGTCGTTGACGCCTGGCCTCAGGTTGACAAGAGCTTGACATTGAAGATCACGTCCGACGGACCAGAGCGGGGAGTGCTCGAAGCGCGGGTCAGGGAGCTTGGTATCGAGCAGCGTGTCGAGTTTCTCGGCCGTGTTTCGGACGCAGCCCTTGCGGACCTGATGCGGCGTTGCCGGGCGGTCTTTTTCGCGCCTATTGACGAGGATTATGGCTATGTCGCGGTCGAGGCGCTGGCTGCGGGCAAACCGGTTGTCACCGCGCCGGACTCGGGTGGCGTGCTCGAGTTCGTGGAGCACGAGGTCTCCGGGCAGGTAACGGCGCTCACACCCGCTGCACTGGCACAGGCGATCAACCGCTATGTGGACGCCGGTATCGCACAGCGTCACGGTGAGACCGGTCAACGGTCGACGCGGGGATTGACCTGGGACAACGTTGTAGAGGCGCTCCTCGGCCCGGCAGGTGAGGTAGGACGTTGAACCCCAGGCTGCAATGGGTGAGCCCGCATCCGCCGTTGAGGACGGGCATCGCCAACTATACGGCTGACATCTTCGCCGCCGTCGATGGCACATGGCACGTTGACGCAGTGGTCGAGACCGGCTCGTCACTCTCCAGTTACAGAACGGTCAAGCAGCTTGATCCTGGGAATCTAGACCCGCATGTCCCGACGGTGCTGCACCTGGGCAACAGCCAATTCCACGACCGAGCGTTCGACCTCGCGCACGCTGTCCCGTCAATCATCGTGCTTCACGATGTCTTCTTGCACCATGCGCTTGCGGGCCGAGCACTAAGAACCGGTCGAGAACGGCAGTACTGGCGTGATCTACAAGCTGAATATGGCGACGCCGGGGTTGCGGCTGGACGGGCAATTCTCGCCGGTCAATCAATCGAGAACATCGACCGCTTCCCACTGGTCGAGCCCTTCGTGCGCTCCGCGCGGGCTGTCGTCGTTCACAATGAGCACGCGGCCGCGCAGGTTCGGAGCCTTGTGCCCGACACGCCAGTCTTCATCGTCCCTATGGGGATTCCGACACCGGCGACCATCGAGCGCGACGTTGCACGCGCGGCGCTGGGATTGTCGGAGTCAGCGTTCGTCATCGGCTCGATCACGCATGTCAATCCGAACAAGCGGCTGCCGGTCGTCCTGCGGGCGTTGCGACGGCTCATCGCGACACGCCCGGACGCGATGCTTGTGCTTGCCGGAACCGGATCCGATGGCGAGCTCCTGACACGCGAGATTGAGATCCTGGGCCTCCGTAGCCATGTGCGTCAGCTCGGGTACGTTGACGACCGCACGGCCCGAGTCCTCGCTTCGGCATTGGACGCCTGCGTCAACCTGCGCTACCCGACTGCCGGCGAAACATCGGCGAGTCTGTTGCGGTTGCTCGGCGCGGGACTACCGGTGATCGTTTCGGACGCTGGCGCAAGCGCGGAGCTGCCTCCCGGCGTGGGATTGAAGATCCCGGTTGACGGGCACGAGATCGGGGTCCTTGCGCGCTTGCTCGAAGCGCTAGCAGACGATGCCGGGCTGCGGGAAGACGCCGGCCACGCCGCGCGTGAGTTCGTCCTGAAGCGACACTCCATGGTGAACATGGTCGACGGGTATCGAGAGGTTCTGTCTGGTGCATACGGATCGCGGTTTCCGGGTCTGGCCGCGACTCCGGCCGAACCTCCGCTTGCGATTGTGCTGCCGGCGCCGCAGGCGGCGGCGTCCACGAGCGTCTATGCTGTCGCCGGACGCGCGGTCGCTGAGCTTGGGTTGGGTCAGACCAGCGCGGCGCTTGAGTCGCTAGGCGACGCCATTGTCGGGCTTGGGTTGGACCGGTCACGAGCCACGGAGAGGCGCCGGCCGTCGGAGCGGCTGCTGGCTCGTGTGGCTTGTCCGCAGTGTGGCGCGGGGCTCGATGCATCCTGGTCGTGCCGGCGCTGCGGCAAGCCCGTGGTTGCGCGCAGGAGCGTGCCTGATCTCCGGCCCGATGGGTCGCGAGACTGAACAAATGTTCTGGTTCGATTGATATACTCTACGGCATGTCTCGAAGCGACGATAGAAGGTGCGAGCAGCAATGAGCGGCCGAGTAGTCAGCGGCAAACAGATGGAAGAGGATGCCGTTGCCGAGTTGAGCCTGCGGCCGAAACGCCTCGCCGAGTACATCGGGCAGGAACGGGTCAAGGATACGCTGTCGATCTTCATTGAGGCAGCGCTGGCACGCGGCGAAGCGCTTGACCACATGTTGCTCTACGGGCCACCGGGGCTGGGCAAGACGACGCTCGCATCGATCATTGGCGCGGAGATGGGGGTCAATGTGCGGATGACCTCTGGTCCGGCGATCGAGCGTCCGGGCGACCTCGTGTCGATCTTGACGAATCTGAAGCCGGGCGACGTGCTATTCATCGACGAGATCCACCGCTTGAGCCGCATCGTCGAAGAAGTGCTCTATCCAGCGATGGAGGACTTCGCGGTGGACATCGTGCTCGGGAAAGGGCCGGCGGCACGCTCGATGCGCTTGAGCCTGCCGAGATTCACGCTTGTCGGCGCAACGACGCGGCTTGCGCTGCTGACCTCGCCGTTGCGCGACCGCTTTGGAGCGGTGTTCCGGCTTGAGTATTACGACGATGAAGCGATGCAGGAGATCGTGACGCGTTCTGCCGGCATCCTTGGCGTGCCGATTCTCGACGATGGCGCGGCGGAGATTGCCACACGTTCGCGCGGGACGCCACGGGTCGCGAACCGGCTGCTCAAGCGTGCACGAGACTACGCCGAGGTTCGCGCCGATGGCGAGATCCGGCGCGAGGTCGCCAACGACGCGATGGAACTGCTGGACGTCGACGAGCTTGGGCTGGATGACGTCGATCGCAAGATCATGCTGGCAATTGTTGAGAAGTTCGATGGTGGACCGGTCGGTATCGACACGCTCGCGGCGGCAACGAGCGAAGAGTCGGATACGATTATGGATGTCTACGAGCCCTACCTGATCCAGCTTGGATTTCTCAGGCGGACACCGCGCGGTCGGGTCATCACGGATCGGGCCTATGCACATCTCGGGTTGGAGCCGCCACAGGCGGGCGACGCGTCGCAGCAACCGAGCCTCTTTGAAGCCAACTAGTCAATGCCAGGCGGCGGTGGGCGCATCGGACGCTGATGCGCCATTCCTGGACTACGAGCTGCCCCCGGAACGGATCGCACAGGAGCCGGCCGAACCGCGTGATGCGTCTCGTTTGCTGCTTGTCGATAGGGCACGCGGTGCATTGACCGACTATCGATTTCGAGACCTCCCAGAGCTTCTCGCACCTGGTGATCTGATCGTCGTGAACGACTCCCGTGTGGTTTCAGCGCGGATTGCCGCACGCCGTTCGAGCGGCGGACGCGTTGAGATTCTGCTACTTGAAGAGCGGGAGGAGCGGCGCTGGCGAGCGTTGGTCCGGCCGCTCGCGAGGTTGAGAGTGGGTGAGGAGCTCATTGTCCTGGATCGCGATGGCCGTGACAGCGACAGACGCGTCTGCTTCGAAGGACGCTCCGGCGATCTTGGCTTCGTTCGGCTTGACGCGCAATCTGTAGTGGACGCATATGGCCAAACGCCGCTCCCTCCATATATCCGTCGCGTGGCGACTGGCGACGACCGCGAACGCTACCAGACCGTCTATGCGGATCGTGATGGCTCGGCGGCAGCGCCGACTGCCGGACTGCACTTTACCGAGGGATTGATTGAGCGGTGTCGCAGCCGCGGTATCAGGTTCGCGCGCCTGACGTTGCATGTTGGGATAGACACATTCCGGCCTATCACCACTGACAACGTCGCGTCGCACAGGATGCACTCGGAGTGGTATTCGGTGCCCGCTGAAACCTGGCGAGACGTTGTGACGGCGCGAGCTGCCGGGCGTCGGGTCGTGAGCGTCGGGACGACGACGACGCGGGTGCTTGAAACAGTCGCCGGTAGTAGCGATACTGCCGCGGCGTTGACCGGGAGAACGTCGATCTACATACGCCCGCCATACACCTTTAATGCGGTTGGTGCCCAGATCACGAACTTTCATCTGCCGCGCACGACGCTGCTCCTGATGATCGGAGCATTCGCCGGCAACAGGCTCATGCGGAGCGCGTATCGCCACGCAATCGACCACGACTATCGTTTCTATTCATTCGGAGACGCGATGCTGATTGTGTAGGATGGGTGCGGTTTGGCACGACAACATAGCTGAATGGTGCGGTAGGTATGGAGATAACACGCGAGAACGCCAGGGCGATTCTCGATGAGTATGTTGAGAGTCCGGCCTTGATTCGACACTGCGTCGCAGTCGAGGCGTCGATGCGTGAGTACGCTCGGCGGCTCGGCGAGGATGAGGAACGCTGGGGGTTTGTCGGGCTCATCCACGATTTCGACTTCGAGATCCACCCGACACTTGACCAGCATCCGCAGGATGGCGCGCCAATTCTCCGAGAGAAAGGCGTGCCGGAAGAGATCATTCAAGATGTTCTGAGCCACGCCGAGCACACAGCCGTCCCACGCGACACGAACCTGCGAAAGGCGCTCGCGGCGGTTGACGAGCTGCCGAGCTTCATCGTTGCGGTCGCGTTGGTGCGACCGTCTAAATCGTTGGACGATGTCAAGCCGCGTTCTGTGAAGAAGAAGATGAAGGACAAGGCCTTCGCCCGCGCGGTCGACCGGGATGAGATGCGTCATGCGGCCGAGGTGTTCGGCGTGGATTTCGACGCGCACATTGTCACGGTCATCGAGGGGCTGAAGCCGATATCAGCGGAGCTGGGCCTCGCGGCGTCTCAGGGCGCGGCAGTTGGCGATTAGACGGCTCGCGGCTGGGGTTGCCGCATTGGCATGCGTGGCGGCAATGGTCGCGGCCTGCGGTGACGGGGAGCCCGACGCTGCGCCGACGGAGCCGCCGCGCAATACAGCGACGGCCACGGCCACAGAGCCTGATGAGAGTATTGCGGCCGACGCGCCGCCGACGAAGGGATTTGAGGACTTGCAACAGTGGGATACGCCGCCGGCGTTGATGCTTGAGAATGGTGTGGACTATCAAGCCCGCATCGAGACGAACCATGGCGAGATCGTCGTTGACCTGTTCGAAGATGAAGCGCCGAACACGGTAAACAGTTTCGTCTTTCTGGCGGATGAAGGGTTCTACGAGAATGTGCCGATTCATCGCATTCTGAGCGGGTTTGTAATCCAGACCGGCGATCCGACCGGCACCGGTCGTGGCGGCCCTGGTTACCGCTTCAATGACGAGGCGATCGTCCGCGACTACACCAAGGGCACCCTGGCGATGGCAAACGCCGGTCCGAACACCAACGGATCGCAATTCTTTATCGTCCTCGACGATCTCACCGGCCGCCTGGACAAGGCCTACACGATCTTTGGCGAGGTGACGGATGGAATCGAAGTGGTTGACCAGATCGCCGCGGTTGAAGTGACGGCGAGCGAGACGGGCGAACCTTCGAAGCCGGTGGAACCGGTCTTTGTCACCAACATCGAAATCGTGCGGAACTAGCGCAGCGGTGCGGTTGTGGTTCATTCGTCACGGCGAAACTGAACATAATATCAATGGAATCTTTCAGGGGCAGCTTGACACCGAGTTGACCGATGTTGGCCGACGGCAGGCTGAGGCTACCGCTCGAGCGCTCGCGCGTGTTCCGTTTGCACGGATCCTCGCCTCTGACCTCAAGCGAGCTTTCCACACTGCTGAGCACATTGCCGGCGGCCGTGACATCTCCGTTGAGCCGGATGCGCGGTTGCGCGAGATGCACTACGGCGTGTTGCAGGGTGTCGCATACGGCGACTTCCAGGCGGTTCTCCGCAGCCATGGGGTGGGTGAGAGCTGGGGCCGTGGCGTCTTCAGCGTCGACGGCGCAGCTCCGCCGGGTGGTGAATCGCTGGCGGACCTAGTCGAGCGGACGACGGCGTTTATCGCCGACGTCACACAGGGCGATCAGCCTGAGGCCGAGATTGCGGTCGTGACACATGGCGGGACGATTCGGACCATGATGACGGAGCTACTCGGCATGGACCCGCAGGCGCGGCACGCGCTCAAGCTGGGCAACTGCGGCGTGACCTGTTTCTCTCGCGAGGAAGAGGGATGGAGCCAAAGTGGCTGGAACCTGGAGTTTCACAATCGCCTCTTCTGGGACGATGGGTTCGGGCGGCTGGTAGACACCGTCTAGCAAGCGCGCATCCGGGTCCGCTGCTCGCGAGCTGCGCGAGCAATCTGTGGTCGCTGCGCCCGGTCCAACGCAGCTGTGGATGCAGCGCGTGCCGCCTGGGCAACACAGCATCCAATCGACGCAATTGCTGGGCGGTCGTGGCACTCCAGGGGATTGAACCGACTAGTGTCTCGCCGCTTCTCCCGTGATGCGCAACTTCCGGTCGAGGCACTCCCCGTATTGCTCAGATTCCGCTCGCGATATTGCGGACGGCTCCGGCAAGTTTGGAGATGTCTTCGTCGTCGGTGAAATAGGCGCACGAGACACGTACCGCCGAAGGCGACTCCACCCGGCGTTGAGCGATGCGGTAGTCATTCCAGAGCGTTCCCGCAAGGTCGACGCCAGTGTGGCCCTCAATCGAGAAGGTGACGAGGCCCGACGACTGCTCCCAGCTTGCTGGTGTATGTACCGTGACGCCCGGCAGCGCCGCGAGTTCATGTTTCACCGTTGCAGAGGTGTCCGCTACCTGCGCGAAGATAGCGTCCCAGCCCAAATTGGCCTGGTATTCGATTGACGCCGCGAGGCCCGCGTGCAGATGCCACATGCGGGTTCCGAACTCGTAGCGGCTCGCACCGTCCGCGAACTTGAGCGCCGGCGCGGGGTCGGTCTGGTAGTACGCGCGTGTCCAACTCGGATCGAATGAGTCGCTGGCGACGTAGGCCGGCGGCACGAGGTGTTCCGAGGAGGGCGAGACCCAGGCGAAGCCGCTGCCCTTCGGACCGGCCAACCACTTGTGGCCATTGCCAATGACGAAGTCCGCCTCGAGCTCGGGGATCGAGACCGGGAACTGGCCAACCGATTGCGAGGCGTCGATCAGAATTGCGACCTCGGGTCCGACGATCTCGCGCAGCGCTGCAGCCGGCAACCGCGTGCCTGTCTCGCATGAAACGTGACTGATGGCAATCAGCCGCGTCTTGTCGGTCAGAACCTGCGAAATGTTCGCCCGAAGCTGCTCGGCGTCTGGAGTGAATTCGGCGAATCGCAAGGTTGCGCCGCCCCGTTCACAGGCCGCGAGCAGCGGGAGGATCATGGCAGGGTGCTCTTCGGTCGAAGTAATCACTTCATCGCCTGGCTTGAGCGGGAACGTCGCCGCGACGAGATTGATACCGTCTGTTGCGTTGCGATTGAGCGCGATCTCCGCCGAGGCAACGTTGAGCAAGCCAGCCAGCGCCTCTTTGGCGGACTCGGCCCCAGCCACGGCGTCGGCCTGGGCCGTGTGGCCGCCCTGCTCGTAGTGCCGCATGATATCGGTGAGCTGCTCAAAGACCGGATCGGGCATGATACCGACGGTACCGGTGTTCATGTAGGTCCACTCATTGAGAATCGGGAGTTGGGAGCGCACTCCCTGGAGATCGTAGCTAGTCATTGCCATTCCTCGCTTGCACGCAGGTCAATTGGCGGAGACTAGCAGCTAGCTGGCAGGCAGGTCAATTGCGCGCCGATGTGGCGCACTTCACGCTGCGGCGTGCTGATCGTAGAGCGCCTCATACTGGCGCAGGAGATCCTCGAAGTGGCTGTAGAGGGCAGCAACCGGTTCGCCGCGCAGCTCGGCGTTCGCGATGACTCCCCAACCACGCTCGAGGCGTTGCTCCAACAAGCGTATGGCACGTGCAGGGTCATCTATCAACGTCGAGTCGGGTGGCGCTGGTTGTTCTGTGTACTGATCGAGCATCGTCGGGCTCCCGTCCTCAATACCGAACGCATGTTCTAGTTTATTCTACTGCTGCGATTCCTGAGAGTCAAGTGTTATAATCCGGGTCCATTTCAGGGTGTACGGACACTAAGGAGCCTGCCAACGTGAGAGTCACCTGTCTCCAGGAAAATCTGCAACGCGCCTTGTCAATTGCTGGACGGGCGGTGGCGTCACGAACGACCTTGCCGGTGCTCGGCAACTATCTCATCGAAACTGCCGACGACGAGCTCATTGTGTCTGCGACTGATCTCGAGCGCGGCATCGTCTGTCGCATTCCGGCACGGATCGACGAGCCGGGTAAAGCGGCGCTCCAGGCACGGGTGCTCAGCGATTTCGTCTCGACGCTCTCATCCGGCGAGATTGAGCTTTTCGAGGACTCCGGCCCGACGACGATGCTGGTCAAGCAGGGCTTGACGCAGGCTCATGTGCGTGGTCAGGATGCGGATGATTTTCCGGCGATCGCCCCCGACTCCGCGGCAGGCATGCAGTTTGCAGTCGGCTGTGGCGAGTTCCGGAACGCGATCGAGCAGGTAGTGTTTGCCGCCGCGACCGACGATTCGCGGCCGGTGCTTGCCGGCGTACACATCGAGAGCAAAGGCGATGTGCTGGCGCTTGCGGCGGCCGACGGATTCCGCATGTCCTTCCGCGAGATGCCGATGGCAGGCGAGTTCGACGAGCCACTCTCAATCGTTGTGCCGGCCCGGAGCATGCAGGAGATAGGCCGAATCCTCGCGGATAGCCAGGAGCAGGCGGAGGTTCGCATCACGCCGAACCAGGCTCAGATGGTGGTGGATCTGCCCGACGTGATGCTTGTCACGCGATTAATCGACGGAACCTTTCCGGACTTGCGGCAGATCATCCCGCAGGCCTGGAACACCCGCTCGGTGATCTCGCGGGAGGTGTTGCTTGACGCGACCCGACGAGCGGCGATCTTCGCCCGCTCGAACAACGACGTCATCAAGTTCGCGCTCGATCCCGCCAGTGGCGACGACGGGATCGGGAAGCTGACGATCACGGCGACGGCGGCGGACACCGGTGACAATCGTGACGAGCTTGATGCACAGATCGAGGGCACCGAGCTCGAAGTCGCATTCAATGGACGCTACCTATCAGATGTGCTTTCGGTGCTAGATAGCCCTTCGATCGCGCTGGAGCTACAGGGGCCCAACGCTGCCGGCGTGTTCCGGCCCATCGACGACGACCAGTTCGTCCACGTCATCATGCCGATGGTGATTGGCGCAAACTAGTGACCCGTTGATGGCGTGACAGTTGAAGCGGTAACGCTCAGGCGACTCCTACTCGATGAGTTTCGCGTGTACCGGCACGTTGAGCTTGCGCTCGACGATGGCGGCTTACGCATTGCCGGTCCGAATGGGTCCGGTAAGACGTCAATCATCGAAGCGTTGCTGCTGCTCTCTACGACGCGGTCGCGCAAAGGCGTCCTCGACGCCGACCTGATCCACCACGAAAGTGGCATCGAGCTTGCAACGCGACCGTATGCGCGGGTCCAAGGGGATGTCGAATCACCGCTGGTTGCCGCGGAGGTCGATATTTTCATCGAGCGAACCAATGGCAATATGACGCGCAAGCTGCTGCGAGTTGGCGATGCGCCACGCAAGGCGGCCGATGTGGTTGGCCTCTTTCCGACGGTCTCATTTTCGCCGGAAGACCTCGACCTTGTCATTGGGTCGCCAAGCGTCCGTCGCAGGTTCCTCGATGTCGCGTTGTCGCAGACTGACCGCGAGTACATGCGGCATCTGTCGCGTCACGGGCGGATGATGACGCACCGCAACTCATTGCTCAAGGCCATTGCCTCCGGGCAGGGCAACCGCAACGAGCTCGGCTACTGGGACGACCAGATCGTAGCGCTCGGGGCATATCTGATCACTGCGCGGGTGCTTGCGGCGCGCACGATTGCAGATCATGCGGCGCAGATGTTCCGGGAGATCGCGGCTTTCCCCGCTGAGCTGTCGGTGCGCTATGCCTCGACGCTCGATCAGCCGCCGGAGTGGTGGGCGTCTCTTGCCGAATCCGGCGGTGACGTTCGCAGTCTGAGTCAGAGAGTCGCTGTCGTGCTCGAGTCGGCGATGCAGGCGGCACTACGGGAGGATATCGCGCGCGGCGTCACCACCGTCGGTCCGCACCGCGACGACCTGGAGCTGCTGCTCGGCGGCAGGCCTATCCAGCGCTTTGGTTCCCGCGGCCAACAGCGCTTGGCGATCGTTGCCTTGAAGCTCGCGGAGATTGAGTTCATGACGGGGCGTATTGACGCCCGGCCAGCCTTGTTGCTCGATGATGTGCTGTCCGAACTCGACGGAGTTCATCGCGAGGATCTCCTTGCACGGATCAGCACCATTGGCTGCCAGCTCTTCGTTACAGCGACAGACCGTGAGCTTGCGGATCACGATGCGCTGCGGGGCCTGGGCCTGGCGGTGCTGACTGCGCCAGGGGAGCTCGAGTTCACACCGGCGAGTTGACCGAGACTGTGACGAAGGTCATAGACGGTAGGTGGCGTTGGAACGCGAGTTTGGCCTATACTTCTCGTCGCGCTTTGCGCCAGACGATGGGGAGTCGTCTAACGGTAGGACGTCTGACTCTGGATCAGAAAGTTGGGGTTCGAATCCCTGCTCCCCAGCCCCCGCAACATGAGATATGCTCGCGTCAGTTCGACTGCCCGTCACTCGGGGAGTCGGTCACGCTTGTCGGATCAGCCTGCGCTCACGCAACGAATCGTATGGCGGCCGGTCCAGGACGTGCATGCGTAGATGTGGTCCGTTGGGGACCAGGTTCATGATCTGTTCATGATCCGCACCGCGTTGTAGCCCCAACCAACCGGCGACTGCTTGCAGGCCAGTTCCATCGGCTGCGCCGTGTGTTTGATTTACATCGCGACGGCTAGAAGAGCCCGACGATGTTGCCGTCCTCATCGATATCGACATCGAGTCCACCGGGCGAGCTCCCGAGGCCGGGCATGGTGCGCATCGTCCCGACGATGGGGTAAATGAACCCTGCGCCCACGGACGCCCGCACTTCGCGGATTGCCAGATCGAAACCTTCAGGGCGTCCCTTGAGCGAGCCGTCGCCGCTCAACGAGAGATGGGTCTTGGCCATGCAGATGGGCAGATTGTCATAGCCGAGATCGGTGAACCGGCGGATCGCCCGGTTCGCGCCACGGGAGTATGAGACTGAGCCCGCGCCGTAGATCTCGGTCGCAATCGCCTCGATCTTCTCCTTGATCGGCGCTTCAGCGTCGTACAGAAAATTGAAACCGCTCGGTGTTTCGGCCGCCTTGAGCACTGCTTGTGCAAGCGCTTCACCGCCCGCGCCACCTTCGGCGAAGACGTTCGATTCGGCGACATCGACTGCGCCGGCGTCCAGCCCGGCCTTGCGCACGAGCTCAACCTCGGCGTCGGTGTCGTCAGGGAAGCGGTTGACAGCGACGACAACTGGGACCCCGTGCCGCCTCGCATTCTCGATCTGTTTCGTGAGATTCGGTAGACCTTCGCGAATCGCGTCGAGGTTCTCCGTCACCATCTCGGGCGGCAGGTCGCGTCCGGCGACCACCCGGTAGCGGCCGCTGTGCGCTTTGAGCGCTCGGATGGTTGCCACCATCACCGCGACCGATGGGCGGAGGCCCGAGGCGCGGCACTTGATATTGAAGAACTTCTCCGCGCCCAGGTCTGCCCCAAACCCTGCCTCCGTAACCAGGATGTCCGCAACTTTCAAACCGATCTGGTCGGCAAGGATTGAGGAGTTGCCGTGAGCGATGTTGCCGAAGGGGCCGGCGTGGACGAGGGCCGGGGAGTTTTCGAGCGTCTGCATCAGGTTGGGTTTGATAGCGTCGAGCATCAGGACCGTCATGGCGCCAGCCGCGCCGATGTCTTCGGCGGTCACCGGCTTGCCGTCGTAGGTAAATGCAACGACGATCCGGCCGATGCGCTGGCGCAGGTCCTGGACACTAGTCGTGAGGGCGAGGATGGCCATAATCTCGGAGGCGGCAGTGATGTCGAAGCCGGTTTGTTGGACGAGGCCGTTGCCTGCGCCGAGACCGGTGACGATATCGCGCAGGCCGCGGTCGTTGACATCGATGACCCTGCGCCACATCACGGATTCCGGATCAATGTTCAGCTTATTGCCGCGAAATAGCGCATTGTCGAGAAATGCCGCGCAGAGATTGTGCGCGGCTGTGACCGCGTGGCTGTCGCCAGTCAGATGCAGATTGAAGTCCTCCATCGGAATCACCTGGGAGTGGCCGCCCCCCGCCGCTCCGCCTTTGATGCCGAACACGGGCCCGAGTGATGGCTGCCGGATAGCGATGATGGAGTTCTTGCCGAGCCTGTGCAATGCCTGGCCGAGTCCCACTGTGGTGGTTGTCTTGCCTTCGCCGAGCGGCGTTGGGGTAATTGCGGTGACGATCACATAGGTGCCCTGTGGCGCGTCGGCGCGGTTGGCAATCGCATCAAGCTTGATCTTCGCCTTGTAGCGACCGTAGAGCTCGACCTCGTCGGGTTGGAGTCCAAGATTCGCGGCGACCTCATCAATCGGTAGGAGTGTCGCGGCGCGGGCGATTTCAATGTCTGTCAGCATCTGTGATCCAATCCGGGTATTCGGGCTCTTTGCTTTTCCAAGCCGCAGCGACGGCTTCTATTATTGTGCCGCGTCCAGTGCCTGGCGGGCGGCGCGGATGGTGTTGCGGACGAGCACCATTGTCGTAACACGGCCGGTTCCTCCCGGGACCGGCGTAAGCGCGGCGGCTACCGGCGCGACCGCTTGCTCGTCCACATCGCCGGTCATCTTGCCGTCAACGAAATTCACGCCAAAGTCGACAACGACCGCGCCGGGCTTCACGAAGCGCTCATCGATCATGTTCGCGCGTCCGACGGCGCTGACCAGGATATCGGCCTGTTTACAGAGCGTGGCGAGGTCCGATGTGCGCGAATGGCAGATCGTCACTGTACAGTTCTCTGCCAGCATCATCATCGCCATTGGCTTGCCGACGACTGAGCTGCGTCCGACGATGACTGCGTGCCGGCCGCTCAACGGAATCTCGTAGTGCTTGAGCAACGCCATGCCGCCGGCGGGGGTCGAGGGCGCGAGGACGTCGTAGTCATCGTGGAAGAGGCGGCCGGCGTTGTAGGTCGTTATTCCGTCGATGTCTTTAGCCGGTGAAACGACGTCGGCGACCGCAAAGCGTGACAGATGGGCGGGGAGCGGCTGGAGCACGATGACACCGTGGATAGCAGGGTCGCGGTTCAGCCGCTCGATTGTCGCCGCAAGTTCGTCGGCGGTGGCGGATTCGGCGAGGTGTTCCGCTCCGACAACGATGCCGGCGCGAGTGCCTGTGCGAGATATCGAGCGTTCATAGGCGACCGAGCTCTCGTCGTCGCCGACGCGCACGATCGC
This sequence comes from Chloroflexia bacterium, assembly GCA_030431755.1. Classification (GTDB taxonomy): domain Bacteria; phylum Chloroflexota; class Chloroflexia; order Thermomicrobiales; family CFX8; genus JAUIIK01. Next base: position 6,414 of record JAUIIK010000046.1, on the reverse strand, counting down.
TAGCGCAGGCGTGACATTGTGCTGCGCCCGGATCTCGGCTAATTCGTCACGCGCCCTCTCGGATAACTCAAGCGCAACTGCTTTTCCCTCAAGTGATCTTGCAGTCATGGTCATGGCGCGCCTCCGGGGTTCAGGCGTGCCCGCGTTCCAGCGATAGCGCGATCGGCGGCAACCTGCGATCGTTCGTCGATTGTGCAATGGGCCTCGCGGAGCTCGGCCACCTCACTCGTTGGGGCGTTGTCCAGCTCAGCGAGCATCTGGATGTTGATCTCTGCTGTCATCAGCCCTGCTTGAGTCGCGCCGCGGGCGATAGTCGCTGCAGCGCCCAGGTCGCTGACGGTGAAGCGGGAGGCAAAATCGACCGCTGCCGCGGCGATTGTGCCGACCTCGGAGGCAAGCGCGGCAATTGCCAGGACGCTCCTTGCGGCGGCGGTCAGGTGCTGTTCCTGGTCGGTAGCGCGCGCTTTGTAGGCAGCCATGAGTTCCGCTAGTACGGCCTCATCGTGGTCGCCGGCCGCAAGGAGTTCTGCCTGGAGCTCCTTCAGCCGGCTCTGCCAGCCACGCAGTTGCTCGGCGGCGTCGGCCGGCGTCGAGCGCCGGATCGAGAGCGTGACAACTAGCTCCGCACAGGCCGCCGCGAGTGCTCCCGACGCAGCAGCGGCGGAGCCGCCACCGACGTGCTGGCGCGGCGCGGCGATATGCGCAGCTAGTTCTTCGACACTCCGACTTCCCAATGGCGGCCGGCAATCACCAGTTTCGCTAGCGCCCACACACAACTCCCAACTCCAGTCAAAACGACAGGCGAGTATAGCACCGTAGGCGGGCGATCCAAGGTTGGCGAATTGAGGTCTCGGTCCGGCCTTGATTACCTATGAACAGCGCGGCGCCAGTCGCGTCACGAAGCGCGACGTTGCCCTGAGACGGGCGATCAAGCAGGAAGTTGATGACCTGCCAGCGGGTTGTTCCGGCGCTTATCCACCGTTGCGCTGGCGCATAGTGGCGCATAGCTGGCGACACTCTGGCGCGTCGGTGAATCCTGTGGATACACTGCGCGCGACTTGCCCGCCAGTCACCTATGTGTTAGGCTGTTGACAACACAGCGCAGGAGCGTTGTCCAAGACTGAACACCCCGAGGCGAGGAGGGGTTGCGTGTACCGCGAGTACCTCCTGAAAGGGGCCGCAAGTGTTGACCCAGGCAATCTCCCGGCAAACCGATGTGAACTTCGCCACCGCGCTGCGTCAGGCGCGTGAGTCCTCGGGGCTTTCGCAGAGCCGCCTGGCAGCCCGCGCTGGCTACGACCATTCCTACGTGAGCAGACTTGAGAGTGATAGCAGAGCCCCCACGCGTGACGCAGTCCTGAGCCTCGGCGACGCGATGGGGCTGGCTGACATTGATCGCGACTACCTGCTCGCCGCCGCCGGCTTCTTGCCGCTGAAGGTCGAGAACCTGCTCGCTGACGAACCGATCGTCAGCGAGGTCTATGCGGTGCTGAACGACGGCACCCTGCCGGGCGATGTCCGCGAGGACCTTCGCAGCGCAATCCGCATGGCGCTTCGTCAAGCGCAGCGCGCAGTAACCGGCTGGCAGCCAGCCCCGTCGGTGATGACCTCGGCCGCCAACGCCGACTAGCAGATGAGGCGGCGGCCGGTACCGGCCGCCGCGCTCGCTAGCTCTCGTATCCGTTTTACAAGCGCAGCGCCGATCCGGAGCTCCTTACCTGGGTCCAGCGGTAGGATTGGTCGGCGGCGTCAATCGAGTCTTCGTCAGGTGTCGGCGTCGACGCCGAGAAGTCTTCCCAGGAGCATCTTGTGACTGAATTCGCGCATTTGCATTTGCACACAGAGTATTCGCTGCTCGACGGGCTTGGGCGCATCAACGAGTACATGCAGCGCGCCGTCGAGTATGGAATGAAGCATGTGGCAATCACTGACCACGGGGTCATGTATGGCGTGCTCGATTGGTACAAGGCTGCGCGAGCTCACGGACTGAATCCTGTCCTGGGCGTCGAGGGCTACATGGCTCGCAACGGCATCCAGGACCGCGAGAACCGCCGTCCCTATCACATGGTGCTGCTTGCGGAGAATGCGACCGGCTACTCGAATCTGCTGAAGCTCACGTCACGCGCCAGCCTCGAGGGCTTCTACTATCGACCGCGCTTCGACCTGGATCTGCTCGATCAATATAAGGAGGGCGTGATCTGCACCTCAGCTTGTCTGGCGGGGCCGATCTCGAACCACCTGCTCAACGGCGAGCCCGAAAAGGCGGAAGAGCTGGCCGGGACGCTTGCTGAGATGTTCGGGAAGGACCGCTTCTACGTCGAGATCCAGGATCACGGCATCCCGGAGCACGATCAGATCAACCCGGACCTGGTACGACTGGCGAAGCGTCTCGATCTGCCGCTAGTTGCGGCAAATGACGTCCACTATCTGAATCAGGATGACGCGGCCATTCAGGAGCTCCTGATCTGCATTCAGACAAACCGCACCCTCGACGACCCTAACCGCATGAAGATGTCCTCCGATCAGATGTACTTCAAGTCCCCGGCGGAGATGGAAGCGCTCTTTGGGCACCTCCCAGGCGCGATTGAGAATACGGTCGCAATTGCCGAGCGGTGTGTGTTCGATCTGGATTTTGGACGGTTGAACCTGCCGAACCCGGATCTCCCCGAGAACTACACGGCGCAGCAGCATCTGATCGAACTGTGCAATTCCGGGCTCCGCGACCGCTATGGCGATGTGACCGAGGAGATCCAGCAGCGGCTCGACTACGAGCTCCATGTCATTGAAGAAACTGGCTTTCCGGAGTACATGCTCATCGTCCGCGACTTCGCACAGTATGCGCGTGAGCAGAAGATCCCGCTGGGCGTGCGTGGATCGGCGGCGGCGAGCATCGTCCTCTATACGCTCGGGATCACGGACATCGACCCGATGGAAAACCGCCTGGTCTTCGAGCGTTTCCTGAATCTCGAGCGGCGCGAGATGCCGGACATCGATCTCGACTTCGCAGACAACCGGCGGCAGGAGATGATCGACTATGCAGCGACGAAGTATGGCCACGACCGCGTCGCCCAGATCATCACTTTCGGGACAATGGGCGCGAAGGCCGCCGTGCGTGACGTTGCGCGCGCCAGCGGTTGGTCGCACGGTGACGCTGATCGGATTGCCCGGATGATTCCCTCGGTGCTCAATATGACGCTCGACCGGGCGTTGGACGAGAGCCGGGACCTGAAGCAGCTGTACGACGAGGATTCGCAGGTTGCGACGCTCATCGACCGGGCGAAGCGCCTGGAAGGCATTGCGCGCCATGCCGGCACCCACGCAGCCGGCGTTGTCATCAGCCGGGACCCGTTGATCGACCATGTGCCGCTACAGCGCGCGCCCCGCAGCAGCGACGACGACAACTCGCTACCGACAACGCAATTTCCGATGGAGACCGTCGGCGAGATCGGCTTGCTCAAGATGGACTTCCTCGGCCTCTCAAATCTCACCATCTTGGGCGAGGCCGTGGATATCATCAGCGAGCAGCGCGGGGAGCTTCTGGACCCGCTCGAACTTCCGGACGGGGACGAAGCAACTTACGCGATGCTTGCCGACGGAGAGACCTTCGGCGTCTTCCAGCTCGAAAGTGCTGGTATGCGGCGGTACATCCGCCAGCTCCGACCTGGCTCGGTTGCCGAGCTCGCAGCGATGGTCGCGCTCTACCGGCCCGGCCCGATGGAGCATATCCCGCGTTATTGCAAAGCCAAGCACGGTGAGGAAGAGATTAGCTATCCGCATTCCGATCTGGCCGAAGTTCTTGACGAGACCTATGGCGTCATCGTCTATCAGGACCAGGTGCTGCTCATTGCCCAGCAGTTCGCAGGCTATACGCTCGGGGAAGCTGACATCATGCGGAAGGCGATGGGTAAAAAGATCGTCGAGAAGATGGCCGCGGAGCGTGTGCGGTTCATCGAGGGCGCGAACGAGCGCGGCTATTCGACCGAGGATGCCGAGCTAATCTTCAGCCTGATCGAGCCGTTCGCCGGTTACGCCTTCAACAAGGCTCACGCCGTCTGCTACGGAACGATTTCGTACCAGACGGCCTACCTCAAGGCGAACTACCCAGCGGAGTACATGACTGCTGTGCTGCGGCTGGCGCAGAACCACCCATCCGGCGCACAGGCCCGGATCGCGGCGGCCATCAACGAATGCATGAAGCTCGATATCTCGGTACTCGAGCCGGATGTGAATCAGAGCGGCGTCAAGTTCAATGTCCAGCAGCTCGATGACGGCGCGCGGGCAATTCGTTTCGGGTTATCTGACATAAAGAATGTTGGTGAAGGCGCGGTCGAAGCGCTGGTCGAGGCCCGTGAAGCGAAACCGGGCAAGCAATTCGACTCGCTGTTCGATCTGTGCAAGTCAGTTGATGCCCGTCGGATGAACAAACGCGTGCTCGAGAGCCTGATCAAGGGCGGTGCGTGTGATGCGCTCGGGGAGCGCGCTGCGATGCTCGCGTCGCTTGACCGGATCCTCGCCGCTGCACAACAGGAGCAGAAAGCGGCTGAGCGCGGTCAAATCGGTCTCTTCGGCGGGCTGGAAGACGAGCCCGAGGTGGCGATCGAACTGGATCAGGACGTTGTTGCAATCCCGAAAAAGACGCTACTGGCCTGGGAGAAGGAGCTCGTCGGCGTTTATCTATCTGAGAATCCGTTGAGCGATATCCAGCAGGCAGCGCGGCGACGTGGTTTGACCTTCGAGAGCATTGCTGATCTCGACATGGAGAGTGTCAATCGCAACACGCGTCTGCTGGCGCTCGTCACGGGCGTCCGTCGCATCGTGACTCGGACGAACCGCTCAATGGCGATACTCACGGTTGAAGATCTCGGCGGGTCGGTTGAGTGCGTAGTGTTTCCTTCGACGTTCGACAAGGTCTCCGAGCATCTGTTCGAGGATCGCGCGCTTGTTATCAAGGGCCGTGTCGAGGAGCGCAACGACGCGATTCAGATCGTCGTCGATGAGGTCGAGCCGATCTCCGATGATGAACCCGACGCGGACGTTGACGTCGTTGTTCCGGAGGGTCGGCGGGTAGTGGTCGGGCTTGAGGATGTCTCATGGTCGACGCTCCAGCGCCTCTCGACGTTGATTGCGACATTCCCGGGCGACGACGAGATCATTCTGGTCTTCTCGCTCGGTGGCCGCCGGCGCGCGATTCGTGCGGGATCGCGGATCGACTGGTGTGACGATGTTGCGAACGCCGTGGCAGACTGCCTGGGCGCTCCAATTGCAGCGGCAGGCGACGCAGCCGGCGAGGATGTGCTGGTGGCCTTTCAGCCTGCGTAAGGGCGAGCCGCTGTCCGACATTGCAGGCGACATATCCCAGATGTCCATGGGCTACCGAGCATTCTCAAATGGTCACGTGTTGCGGAGAAAGTCGATCGCTCGCACGGCTCCCGGATTCGGTTGGCACGCAGCGCCATTCCGCAGACACCACAGCAACACCGTAGTCATCCCGAGAAAGGCTTTGCGCCCGAGGGATCTTGTTGCGAGCGTGCCGCCCGCCGGCGCAGGTGCCGGTGATCGACCGCAACGCAGCGGCCGTGACAGTCTTCGACGGATGGCGGCGCGCGGTGGAGAGCATGGACACAGCCTTCCTGTCCTATGCCTAACCTGACGCATGAATCGTGGAGTTTAAGATCACCGGTTCCAGCTAATTCGCAGATGACTCTCCAGAACGTCGAGATCCGTCTGCTCTGCTAAGCCTCCGCTAAGGTACTTGCGCCGGAGTAGGTGAATCGAGTGAGTTCATCTTCGCCCGGTATTGATCTCGATCCCGCTGTGGATAGTGATGAAGTTGATCCGCGAGAGATCGCCAATTTCGATGCAAGCCGGGGGGGATCATGCCGTTCTCTCGTTGGTGACGCCCAGATTCGGTCGGCTCGCAGTGCTACACAGTGGACTCAACAGCCGCACCGACACAATCCAGAACGTGCTTGCGGCATCGTAGGCGACATATCCCAATAGGCGCACCTCAGATACTATGGACCATCATGGACCATCAATGAAGAGCCCGACATCGCCCGGTTCAAGGAGCGCTTCTATCTGCTCTTCCGACGCGGCATGTCGGTCTTTGACAACTATGGCGGGTGGGTTGTCGGACTGCATGAGGCCGGTCCGCAGTTGCTCGAGTCGGATGTCGTTGAGTTCATCTCTTGCAAGTATCGCAATGCCGCCGAGCGACCCTAGCGTCCGTGCGACTTCTGGCAGCTCACTACCCGAGAAGCGCTCAAGTGAACCGATCCGCTGCACTGTACGCAAGGGGCCGTAGGCACGTATACCCCGCGCCAGTTGGCGGAGCGCCGTCAGCGATGGTGCCTAATCTGAGCGAGGCGGCAGTCGAGTCGAGATTCTCGACGGGGCTGATCTCCGCTGAATCGT
>JAUIIK010000206.1 GCA_030431755.1 Chloroflexia bacterium | reverse complement strand
CGTAGACCAGATCGTAGATCTCAGTCAGCCTGGCGTCCGGTTCGCCGACCCAGACCGTTCTGGTGAGGTCCGCGCAATAGCCTTCGTAGCGCGCGCCCATGTCGATGACGATGGCGTCACCTGGCTCGATCTTTCGGGCTCCGGGCTCATGGTGCGGGCGGGCCGCGTGCGGACCCGAGGCAACGATCGTCGGAAATGACGGTCCCTCAGCGCCGCGCTCGACCATCGCCGCCTCAAGTGCGTGGGCGATAGCGCTCTCGGTCATGTCGGCTTCGATGGTCGCCGCTATCTCATTGAACGCATCGCAGGTGATCTCGAACGCCTTGCGCAGCAGGGCAATCTCGGCGTCGCTCTTGACCTTGCGAATCTCGTCGACGAGTCCATCCGCGTCGACCCACTCAACGCGGTGGCCTTCCTCGACTAGCAGCTCATTGGTGTTGCGGAAGACGCCTTCGAGCATGGCGTTCGGCTCATAGCCGATGCGGTGAAGATCGTGCTCGATGATGAATTCCGCGATGTGCGGCGCCCAGCCTGTCTCGCGTTTGACGATCTCGACGTGCGGCGCCTGGGCGGCTGCCTGGAACTCGTTGACAGAGCTCGTAACGAGGTCAATGTGGCCGGGGTCGATGAGCACGTAGCCTGCCGATTCGTTGGGCGGGATGTCGTCAGCCGTGAAGCCAGTGAGGTAGCGGCGATTGGTGGGATGGGTGATCACTAGCCCGTCGATCCCGCGCTCGCTCAGCGCCGCGCGTGTCCGCTCAACGCGCCCGTCGAATTCACTCATCGCTGCCCTGCTCCTCAATATCCAGCCGGTCCAGCAGATAGTGTAACGCGAGCAGGTATCCGCTCGGACCGAGTCCCGCGATTGAACCGGTGCAGACGGGGCCGATCACCGAGTGATGGCGGAACTCTTCGCGCTGCAACGTGTTCGAGATGTGGATCTCGATCGCGCTGGCGGGCACCGCGGCGAGGGCATCGCGGAGGGCGACGCTGTAGTGCGTTAGCGCGCCGGCGTTGATGATGATGCCGAAGGATTCCCAGCCACGCAGCTGGACCTCGTCGACGATTGCACCCTCGTAATTGGATTGAAAGGTCGAGACTTCGACATTGCGCGCCGCCGCCGCACTGACCAATGCCTCGTTGATCTCGTCGAGGGTTGTGTGACCGTAGATCTCAGGTTCCCTGCGGCCCAGCAAGTTCAGGTTGGGTCCATGAATGACGGCAATGTGCCGCGCACGTTGTTCGCTCATCAATTAATCCAACCGCGTTCGCGCAACATTTCGTTGCCAAGCAATCCCAGCAGCACTAGCGTCTCCCCCGTTGCCGAATCGGTGTGTAGCTCCATGCGCGCGCGCTCGAAGTACTGAACGACGTAGACATTGCCGTCTTCGTCCGAGCGCTCGACGATTTCCTCGCTCAGAGGATAGCCGAAGCGGACAAGTCCGCCTTGCGCCTGCCAGTAGTCATGGAACGCGCCGCCGAGCGTGTGCCCGGACTCGGGGAGGTGCGTCCGGTCGTCAATCGGTGCGGTTGCCGTCAGCCAGGGGTCTATGCCGCGCTCGGCGAGCGCCCAGCGGCCGACGTGGCCAAGCAGCACCTCGCTCTCGGTCCCGACATACTCGGGATGGTACTCGAAGCGGGCACGCTCGAAGTACTGGACGAGGAAGCTATCCTGAACGATGGGATCGTACTCGCGAAAGACCTCGGTTCGGGGATACCCGAAGCGAGTCAAACCTCCTTCTGTCTCCCAGTAGTCCAGGAACTCACCGGCCAGCGTGTGACCGGTCAACTCGAAGTATTCAGCGTCCGCGCCGGCGCTCGCGGGACCGACCGGCGTGGCCGGCGTCTCAACCCCGGCGATGATCTGCCAGCTGCGCGGGTCTTCCTGGCCAATGCGCCAGGCTGCGAAGCCGCCGATGCCGTGATTGAGAGCGAGGTCGAGCCGCCCCTGGAGGCTCTCGGCGTTTTCGTACCAGACCTCATGTAGATCGCCATCGTCGTCGTGGTACCTGAACCAGGGCGAGCCCTCGCTCGGGCTGAAGCCGCCCACGACGTGATCCTGCTCCGCCATCAGGCGGCTCGCGGCTGTGAAGTCGAGCGACTCAGCCGGCGGACCTTCGTCGACGTTCCAGTCGCGACCGTAGAACGGCACGCCGAGGTAGATCTTCTCTGACGCAATCCGGCTGCGGGCGTAGTCGAGCACCTCATCGACCCACCAGATAGGCGCGACCGATCCGGGTTGGGGCGAGTTCACCGAGTTGTAGTCGTAGGCCATGACCGTCACGAAGTCGTTGAGCTGGCCGAGGGCGTCGTAGTCATAAGCGCCACCCCATTCGGATGGTACATCGCTCGACCTCGCGATGACCGCCTGAGAGAGAATCAGTCCGCGCGGACGGAATTCCGCCTCGACGGCGCGCATGAAGTCCGTCAGCAGGTCCTGGTCATCGGCGTTGATTGCTTCGAAGTCGATCTGCAATCCGTCGAAGCCCTTGGATTCAGTCATCTCAGCGAGCGCCGCTGCGATCTCTTCCCGGGCGTCGTCGGTCTCCATCTGTTCAGTGAACTGGTCCCACTTCGCCTCGTTTTGAATGATCGGGATGATGCGGGTGTTGTTCTCCTGGACGAAGGCGGTGACTTCCTCTTCGCGCGCGTCGAGCTCTTTGATCGAGCCGTTCGGCGTGAGGTGGAAGAAGTAGGGAGCGACGATATCAAGCCGGTCGATCTCGCGTTGCAGGGTCGTCCAGGATTCATCGTCATAGTAGACATAATACGCCATGCGTCCGAGGAATCCCGACGCTGGCGGAGCGGTTGTTACCGGTCTCGCAGGGGCGAGGGTCCAGAGCACGACCAGCGTGGCGAGGCCTGCAAGCACGAGACGTGAGCTCAACCCGCCGTGCCTTCCTCGAAGTACACGACCGGGATTGACACGGTGATTGGTATCTCATCGCCGGTCTGGTCGATACGCGCGGTACCGTGGAACGAAACGAGCGGGACGAGGTACTGCTCGGTCGTCGGGTTGCCGGCCAGCGTGTAGGCGGTGGAGTAGTCGGTGATCGTCGCGACGCCAGTGAGTTGGCCGGTCGCGAAGACAGAGGTGATATCGGCTTCGAGGTAGCCCTGCCCGTTCTGGATCTCGCGCCAGACGTCGAGCGCGTCGCTGTAGCCGTACTGGGACGACTCCAAATCCGCGGGCCAGGCGATGCGAACCTCAATGACCGTGCTGCCGGGGCCAACCGTGACCGTTGCCGACGGATTAGGCGCGAGGTTCGGCTGCGGTTCGACTGGCCGGAACTTGACGACGATGCGTTCAAGCGTGTCGTCGCGCCCGACGATCTCGCCGGCATCCATTGACCCGGTTATGAAGCCGCTCAGATCGACCCATTCACGGGCGCTGGCGAGCGCTTCCGCGTCCGCCGGCATGCCGCTCTCGTCGACGAACCCGGCCGCGCGGAAGATGATCTCCGTGGGCGAGACGAATAGCGCGCCGCGATCCGAGTCCACCCGATAGACGCCGACGCCTTCTTCGACGACAGCCGCTTGCAACGCCAACCGATCGCGCGCGAATTCGACATCTGCAAGGGTGTAGATCGGCCAGATGATGCGATTGACGTTCCCGACTGTTGGCAGGGACTCGAGCGATAGGCCGAGTTGGTATTCGAGCGTCAAGGTCGATGCGACGCCGCCGCTCGGTAGCTGAGCCGGCGGGAGGAAACCGAATGCGCCTTCGAGCGGCAATTCAGTTGCCGTTGCCTCCGGTGGCGGAGGCTCAGTCGGCTCGGGGGCCGGTTCGTCGGTGGCCGTCGGCGCTTCAACAGGCTCAGTAGCCGTCGGTTCAGCGAGTGTTGGCTCAGGATCGGTCGCAACCGGTTCTGCTTCGGTGGAAGTCTCAGGCGCAGTGGTTGGCGCGGCGCCCTGACTATTGGTCGGGGAGGCCGTCGCTGGGCCAGCCTCAGTCGGTGTCGCGCCGTCCTCGGTTGCTGTGGAGACGATCTGGACGAGCTCTGAGGTGCCGGCTGGTGATGGGATCGCCGCCTGATCGTCGTCGCCATCGTCATCGGAGCCGAGCCCATTCAGAATGAAGAGCGATCCGAGCACGAGGATCGCCATGACGACGCCGACGATCCCAATCGAGATGATCGCCGACGAACCGTAGGGACGTGAGTTGAGCGGATCACTGTGACGCGGTGAGGTATCGGACAACCAAACCTCCGAGAATTATCTAACCGATGCCGACTTCGCCGGTCTGCTGGACCCGCCGCAGCTCGACGATCTGATCGCGCAACATAGCCGCGCGCTCGAACTCTAGCTGTTGCGACGCTTGCTTCATTTGCCGCTCCAGATCCATGATCAGGCGTGCGAGCTCGTCGGCAGGAATCTCGGCGATGATGCCGCCCTTCGGCTCCGCCGTCTCGTAGGCCGGCGAGTCCTCAGCAGCCTGTTTCACACGATCCGTGATGTCACGGATCTCCTTGACAATCGTGCGCGGCTCGATTCCGTGACGCTCGTTGTATTCGAGCTGGATCGCGCGACGCCGGTAGGTCTCGTCAATCGCATCCCGCATCGATCCAGTCACCCGGTCGGCGTACATGACGACATGTCCCTCGACGTGCCGGGCAGCGCGTCCGACGATCTGGATGAGCGACGAGGTCGAACGCAAGTAGCCTTCTTTGTCCGCATCGAGAATCGCAACAAGCGACACTTCGGGCAGATCGAGACCTTCGCGCAGCAAATTGATGCCGACGACGACGTCGTAGACGCCAAGCCGGAGGTCCCGGAGGATCTCGACGCGTTCGAGCGTATCGATCTCCGAGTGCAGGTAGTGTGTTCGGATGCCCATCTCCTTGAGGAAGTCCGAGAGATCTTCGGCCATCTTCTTGGTGAGCGTCGTCACAAGCGCTCGCTCGCCTCGTGCCACGCGCTGATGAATCTCGTCGAGGAGGTCGTCGATCTGGCCCTTGGTCGGACGCACGGTAATCTCGGGATCGACGAGACCGGTCGGGCGGATGACCTGCTCGATGACGGCTTCCGAGTGCTCCATCTCAAACGGTCCAGGCGTCGCGGAGACGTACACGACCTGGTTGATCTGGTTCTCAAACTCATCGAAGGTGAGCGGCCGGTTGTCTCGCGCTGACGGCAGCCTGAAGCCATGCTCCACAAGTGTGTCCTTGCGCGCGCGGTCACCGGCGTACATGCCACGCACCTGCGGCAGTGAGATGTGCGACTCGTCGACGAAGATGAGCCAATCCGAGGGGAAGTAGTCGAGCAGCGTCCACGGTTGCTGGCCGGGCTCGCGTCGGGCCAGATGCCGCGAGTAGTTTTCGACACCGGCGCAGAAGCCCGTCTCGGTCAGCATTTCGATGTCATAGCGTGTGCGTTGACCAAGTCGCGCCGCTTCGAGGATCTTGCCCTGTGCGTTGAGCGTTTCCAGGTGTTCCTCAAGCTCGTCTTCGATGTCGTTGAGCGCCAGCGCGAGCTTCTCGGCAGTCGTCACGAAGTGACGGGCCGGGTAGATCTCGGTCCGGTCGCGCGAGGAGAGGATCTCGCCGGTGAGCGCGTCAAGCTCGACGATGCGCTCGATCTCGTCACCAAAGAACTCGATCCGTAGCGCCAGATCCTCGTAGGCTGGATAGATCTCGAGCGTGTCGCCGCGGACGCGGAACGTCCCGCGGACGAGCGTCATGTCGTTGCGATCGTACTGGATGTCGATGAGATGGCGCAGGACACGGTCGCGCCGGATCTGATCGCCGACGTTCAGGACGATTGTCTGCTGGTCGTAGTCCGATGGCGAACCGAGACCAAAGATGCACGAGACCGAGGCGACGATGACGACGTCACGCCGCGACCGCAGCGCGCGCGTCGCGGCGTGACGCAGCTTGTCGATCTCGTCGTTGATCTGGGCATCTTTCTCAATATAGGTATCGCTGGAGGGGATGTACGCCTCAGGCTGGTAGTAGTCGTAGTAC
>JAUIIK010000045.1 GCA_030431755.1 Chloroflexia bacterium | reverse complement strand
AGACGATCTGATCACCGGCGACGCGGACCGCGAGCTTGATCTCAAGCGGCTGGTCGAATCCATCGGGGCGGACGCTGCCGTGGTACTCGCCATCCGGGATCGCCGCGATGCGCTGCCGCATGACCGCTTCCGACTGGCGGTGAATCGTCGCCGCCAATTCGGCGAGGTCGTCGTCGAGCTCGTCCATGAGCGCGAGCAGGCGGCGGGCGGTCGCCTCGTTTGCTGCCACCTGGGCCATGATGTCGCCGACCACCTGGTCCGGCACGCGTGTGTTCTGCCGGAAGAGCTCGAAGAGGAGCTGGCTCGGTTCGCCGGCCTGGAAGAGCTTCACCGGCGGCACCTGGAAACCCTCCTCGAAGATCGTCCGGGCGTCGGCGCTGCGAATGCGCCCGCCGATGTCAGGCAAGTGGGCGACGCTGGCGGCGATGGCGACGAGCTCGCCGTCGCGAAAGATCGGCAACGCCAGCGTCAGGTCCGGCAGGTGCCCGGTAGCGAGCCAGGGATCGTTCGTCGCCAGAATGTCGCCCGGCGCGAGCTCGCTTGCGGGGAAGTGGTCGAGGAAGTGCCGAACGGTGATCGGCAGCGTCCCGATGAAGGATGGGATCGCGGCACTATTCTGGACCAGTGAGCGGCCCTGGCGGTCGAGCAGCACACAGGCAAAGTCGTTGCTCTCGCGCACGAGCGTCGAAAACGAGGTTCGCCGCAGTGTTGCGGCAGCCTCGTCGACGATTGCGATCAGCCGGTTCCAGAGAATCCGCAAGGTGATCGGATCGTATCTTCCGTCTGCGCTCACGACGCTGCTCCTGACACTGCTAGCTGAACGATGATGTTGCCGTGCTGGTCGGCCGCGAACACGTCGCCGGGACCGATGACGGTTGTCGACTGTGCTTCCTCGATGATCGCGGGGCCGCTATGTTGCTCGCCGGGCAGGAGCGCCGAGCGTTGGAAGACCGGCGTTTTGAGCGCGCCGTGTCCCCGAAAGTAGGCGCTGCGCGTCGTGGGTGGCGCTGCATCTGCGTCGGTCGTGACGGCGCGAGGGAGCGTGCCGTCAACGCCGCGCACCGTCGTGCGCCAGGTGACGCATTCAACCGGCACACCATCTACGGTGCGTCCGAAGAGCTGGCGGTACGTTTCGTCGAAGGCGCGTTGGATACAGCTGCTCGCGCTCGCGTCGTCGGTGATCGCGTCATTCAGGGGCACGCTGATCTCGTGACCCTGGTTGACGTAACGGGCATCGACGCTGCGGTTGATCGTTACGGCGCTGTTCGCGACACCCATCGCGGTGAGCGTTGTCCGGGCGTCATACTCCATCGCCTCGAATAGCTCCGATATTGATTCCCAGCTGATCTCCGAGAGAGGTGTCAGCGCCGAGCGCGCATAGTCCAGCCGCGGTGGCGCGACGAGCAATCCGCCGGCTGACGCAACGCCGGCGGCAGGTGGGACGATGACCCGGCCGACTCCGAGCTTGCGCGCCACCTCAACTGCATGCGCCGGCGCGGCGCCGCCTGTGGCAACGAGCGCGTAGCGGCGCGGATCCTGGCCGCGTTCGGCGATGTAGACGCCGGCGGCTGTTGCCATCATCTCATTGACGACATCGTGGATCCCGGCGGCGATTTCGACTGTGGGTAGCTTCAGCGCCTCTCCCAGGCTGGTATCGAGCGCATTTGTTGCCAGGTGTGCATTGAGCGACATGCGGCCGCCGAGGAAGTAGTCCGGGTTGAGATAGCCGAGCGCGAGATCGGCATCGGTGACGGTTGGCAGCGCGCCGCCGAGGCCATAACAGGCGGGGCCAGGGTCCGCGCCGGCACTGTCCGGTCCGACGGTCAGCAATCCAAGCTCGTCGATCCTGGCGATGGACCCGCCACCCGCGCCGATTTCGATGAGTTCGACGGAGGGAGCGCGTATCGGTAAACCGCTGCCGCGCTTGAAGCGATGGACTCGGGCGACTTCGAGCGCGCTGCCAATGGCAGGTTGTCCGGCGTCGACGGCGCAGAGCTTCGCCGTCGTACCGCCCATGTCGAAGGCGAGGACGTGATTCTCTCCCAGCAGACGCGCGTAGTGTGCCGCGATGAGCGCCCCGGCTGCCGGCCCGGATTCGACCAGCCGCACCGGGAGCCGCGCCGCTTCGCCGGCCGTCGTCGTGCCGCCGTTCGAGAGCATGATCTGGAGCGGCGCGGTGATCCCGGCGTCCCGCAGGTGCTCCGCCATGACATTGAGATAGCGAGCGGCCAGCGGCTGGACGTAGGCGTTTGCTGCGGTCGTGCTAAAACGCTCGTACTCGCGGATTTCGCCAGCGACATCGGCTGACGTGCTCACCGGCAGCTCCGGCAGCAGCTCGGAGAGTACTGATGCGATGCGTTGTTCGTGGTCCGGGTTGGCGTAGCTGTGGAGCAGGCAGATGGCGAGGCTCTCCGCGCGGCACGCGGTCAGGGCTTCAGCGAGTGACTCCAGGTGGGATTCATCGAGCGGCTCGACGACTGCGCCGGTGTGGTCGATCCGTTCGGCGATCTCAAAGCGGCGTTCCGCGGAGACGAGCGGCTCCGGCATCTTGAGGAAGATGTCATAGAGGTCGTAGCGCACCTCGCGGCCGATTTCGATCAGGTCGGCGAAGCCTTTGGTCGTTAGCAACGCCGTGCTTGCGCCTTTGCGCTCGATCAGCGCGTTGGTGATGAGCGTCGTGGCGTGGACGACCCGCTCAACGTCCGCCGGGTCGAGGCCGTGGGCGTCGCAAAGCGCGTCGATGCCGGAGATGACGGCCAGAGACGGGTCGTCGGGCGTCGTGAGCGTCTTCCAGACGAAGACAGCGTCGCGCTCGTTGTCTGTGACGATGAAGTCGGTGAAGGTGCCGCCGATGTCTATTCCGAGTTCAAGTTGCCCGGCCATGCGCTTCAGTCCCGCTGTGTAGGTCGATAGGCCCCGTCGCGGCAGTGTAGTTCGGAATTGCCCTCGATTGCTGTACGTACACTGCGTTGCCAGTGGTATCGTATGGGCATGAAGCGACCGATGCTGTGCTTGCCGTTGCTGATTTGCCTGATTCTCGCCGCCTGTTCGGGGCCGGACGTGACCGACGCCGATGAACCCCGTGATGCGACGGCGACCCCGGAGGCTACGGCCGCTGGCCAGCAGAACCAAACCCCGAGCAGTGCAGAGACTCCGACTCCCAGCGCGCCACCCGACACCCCCACGCCACTGGCCGTAGAGCCGACGGTAACGACCCCAGCACAACCAACCGCAACGAGCCCGCTGACGGTTGAGCCGGGACTGACCGCGCCAGCAACCTCCGAGGCGACCGTGTCCGCCACGGCCACCCGCGCGCCGACGGCGACACGTACTCCGGCCGCAAGCGCGACGCCGGAGGTTGTCGACCAGATCATCTACGTTGCCGATACGTTGAACCACCGCATCCTCGCCTTCGACGGCGAGGAGTGGACGCTTGTGCCGGGCCAGGGCGGCCAGGGCGTCGAGGCAGGCCAGTTTGACTTCCCGTGTAGCGTCATCGCCGACAGCCAGGGCTGGCTCTACGTCACTGATTCGAACAACCACCGCATCCAGCGCTTCGACGGCGAGGAGTGGGAGATCATCGCCACCGGTTTTGGGCCCGGGCCGGGCGAGTTCAGCCTGCCCTATGGCATCGCCGTCGACCGCGACGACAACATCTTCGTCGCCGATTCGAGTAATGGCCGCATCCAGGTCTGGGACGGCGAGCAGTGGGAGATCTTCGCCGACGGCTTCGAGCGGCCGGAAGGCGTCACCGTCGGCCGCGACGGGACGATCTATGTCGCCGACACTGCTGCCAACCGCGTGCTTGTCTACGACGCGGCGAGCGACGAGTGGATCGAGATCTCCAATGGCGAGGGCGAAGAAGTTGGTCAGTTCCAGTTCCCCTGGCGGGTGAGCGTTGCCAACGATGGCACGCTCTACGTCATCGACTACACGAACGCTCGCATCCAGATGTATGACGGCGAAGAGTGGTCGGTGATCACCGAGGGCGCGGGGTACGGCAGCGGGCAGATCGTCGAAGCCTACGGCATCGCGGTCGACGAGTTCGGCGCCGTCTACGTCGCCGACACCGCCGCTCACCGCATCCAGAAGTACGAGGACGGCGAGTGGTCCGTGATCGCCGAGGGCGTCGGCGATGACATGGGCGAGTTCAGCCGCCCGCGCGGCGTCGCCGTCTACCCGCCGGCGGTCAGCCGATAGCGCCGCCCAGCTGATCGACCAGCGCGAAGTTCACCGGTGAGCCGCCGGTGTGGAGGAAAATGACTGCGTCGTCGTCCCGGTGCTCGCCCCGGTCGATGGCTGCGAGCATCCCGGCGAAGGCCTTGGCGGTGTAGATCGGTTCCAGGAAGATCGCTTCGGTGCGCGCCAGTAGCTTCAGCGCGACAAGACACTCTTCAGTCGGAACGGCGTAGGCTGGGCCGACATGCCCATCGCGGCAGATCAGGTCGTCGCGTGTGAGTGGCGGCCTGATGCCGAGCCGGACCGCAGCAGGCTCGACAATCGCCCAGGCGCGGTCGCTGATCGTCTTGCCGTCGTCCTCGATGGCGATCCCAATAACCTCGAAATCACAGTGGAAGAGCGCCGCCCCGAGCGCGGCTCCGGCCTGGGTGCCGCCACCACCTGACGCGAGATAGAGCGTGGAGGGGTTGAGATCCTGGTCCCATAGCTGGTGCTGTAGTTCGAGCATTGCGGCGACGTACCCAACCGCGCCGACATCGTTCGACCCGCCGCCTGGGATGATGTAGGGTCGTGCGCCCTCCACGCGTAACTTGCTGGCGATCTCGCGCATCTTTGCGCCGCGTTCCGCTTCGATGTCGACCTGGACGTACTCGATGTCGAGCAGCCGGTCGAGGAGGAAGTTACCCTGGACGTCCGGGGCCGGATCGACTGGGTTCTGGACGATGATCGTCGCAAGGCCGTGGATGCGGGCGGCCGCCAGGGTCTGGCGTACGTGGTTCGACTGCGGGCCGCCTTCGGTGATGAGATGGGTTGCTCCACTTGCGAGCGCATCCCCGACGAGGTACTCCAGCATGCGCGTCTTATTGCCGCCCAACGCGAGGCCGGTCAGATCGTCGCGCTTGATGAAGATACGCGGCCCGCCGATCTCGCGGCGGAGATTGGGCAGCTCTTGCAGCGGCGTCGGCAGTGTTCCGAGCCGCACCCGCGGGAGCGCGTTCAGGCGCATGGCGCTAGTCTTCGACACCGGCGGGTTCGCGCGCGCCTTCCCGGCGCTGCGGTCGCCGGCCGGACGACACATCGACCTGCCATTCGCAGAAGGATGCGATGAGTCCCGCCGCCTCCATCTCGTCGGTTGTCAGAACGCGGTCCGGCGACACCTGGACGGCGGTGCGTACCCGGACGCCTTCATCCTCAACCAAACTGATCAGGCGGTCACCGGGCACGATCGGGCGTTGCTGGTCGGAGGCGACCGGCCGTAGGACATGGCTGCCGCTGATGACGAAGAGCGGCAGCGCGTTGTCGTACAGTCCCTGGAACTGCTCGAAGTCGAAGCGCTCGGTCAAAACAGTCCGTTTGATCGTTGCGCCAGCGCGCAGCCGGCGGTTGATCTCGGCGAGCGACGTGCCGGGATTGCCGAGGATGCGCCCGCGTAGGTGACGGGCCGGGCTCGCGCTCAGGCCGGGGCTCGTCGTCGCGCCCTGGGGGGCGACCTGGAAGATGTTGCGTTCTTCGAATAGCTCGCTCATGCGGACCGCTGCCAACGCGTTAATCTCGTCGTTGGGCGTCATTGCGATGAACTTGTCGATGCCGGAGAGATCAAGGTCCTCGATGGTGTCTTCGGAGAGGACGTTGCCATAGTGTGTCTTGAGGCCGGCGAGACGCGCGCCCTGGATGTTGGTGCGGTTCGAGTCGATCAGAAGAGTCGGGAAGCCTTCTTCAAGCAGCGCAAGTCCCAGTTCCTGCGCGAGTGGATGCGCGCCGAGGATCAGGACGCCGCTCGGTCCGGTGCTGACGAGCCCGAGCCGCTTGGCGAGGTAGGGCGCGGTCAGCCCGTAGATCAAGACAGTCCCGATGATCGTCAGGAAGGCATACGCCGTCAGTTGGCTGCCGCCGCCCATACCTTCCGAAGCGAGCGCCAGGCCAAAGATCGAAGCCACGGCGGCCGCAACAATCCCGCGCGGCGCCATCCAGCCAATGAAGACGCGGTCCTGCCAGCTGAGTGGGCTGCCATAGGTCGATAGGAGCGTCGCCAGCGGCCGCGCCACGAGGATGAGCGCGAGCAGGAAGAGAATGCTCTGGATAGTCAGGACCTCGCGGATTTCCGAACGTTCCAACCGGGCGGCCAGGACGATGAAGAGCGACGAGATGATGACGACGCGCAGGTTCTCCTTGAAGTCGATGATCCGGCGAACGGAGACGTAAGGCTGATTGGCCAGGACGAGACCCATGACGATGACGGCGAAGAGTCCGGACTCGGCCCGCACTGAGTTCGACGCCGCGAAGATGCCGACGACGACGGCCAGCGAGAGCATGTTCTGGTAGAGGTCCGGCAAGAGATAGTTCTTCAGCGCGTACATGACTGCCAGGCCGCCTGCGCCGCCAATGACGCCGCCGATGAGGAAGGTTTCGAAGACGCTGAGCGTGGCCGACCACTGGAAGCTGCCATCGCCAAGATCGCCGCTCAGGATCGCCTGGAGCACGATCACTGCCAGGATCGCGCCGATCGGGTCGATCAGGATGCCTTCCCATTTCAGGAGGTTGCTTACTCTGCGAGCAGGCCGGATGTGGAGGAGGAGCGGAATCACGACCGTCGGCCCCGAGACGATCAGGATCGCCCCGAGCAAGATCGATATCTCGTAGTTGAGGCCGAGGATGAAGTGCGCTGCGAGCGTGGTGACCGCCCAGGTGACGAGTGCGCCGACGGTTATCAGGCGCAGGAAGGCCGGGCCGATTGCGCGTAGTTCCCGTATGTTGAGGTCCAGTCCGCCTTCGTAGAGGATGATGGCGACCGAGATCGAAACGATGGGGAAGAGCAACTCCCCGAAGAGTTCGGTCGGGTCGAGAATGCCGATGCCGGGGCCGGCAATCAACCCGGCAGCGAGCAAGAGCAGGATGGATGGGACGTGGAGCCGGTGCGCAAGCCACTGGGCGAGCATGCCGAGTCCGAGAATCATCGCGATGCCGGCGATGATTTCTTCACTATGCAACGCTGGATCTCATTTCGGATAGCCGGGGGCAGAATATCCAACGAACTGGCCGGGTACCCGGCCAGTTCGTTATCAAGCCTACCTGTGAGCGGCAACCGTCGGCTAGATCGACACCGGGTCCACGTCGGCGTCGCGGATCTGCCGATTCAGCGCGGCGACCTCTTCCGACAGCAGGTCGTCGAGCCGGTTGAGCTCGCGCTGGAGATCTTCGGCCAGCTTGTCGTAGACCTCGCCAGCCTGATCCGTTGGCCGCGCGTCCGCCTCGTCGACCATCACCGCCAGCGAGCTGAAACGCATGTTCAGTCGCGCAGGGCCGGGCTTGAGCGCGTCGGGATCGGTCTGAACCAGCTCATCCTCGATCGACTGCATCTCGTCGAGCAGCGCCTTGATCGCGTCGGCGAACTGCTCGGGATCACGCTCCTGCCAGGCGTTCACCTGCTTCTTGATGCGGCGAATGCGGTTGACGCCGCCGTGCAGCTCGTTCATACGGTCGCGAATGTTCGACTTGAGCTCGTATTGCGCTTCGAGGTCTGCCTGCGTCGTCGGGATGCGCGGGTCGGGCAGGATCTCGAACTCGACAGTCTGCTCCTCGTCACCCTTCTGCAACGTCGCCGTGTAGGTTCCGGGCGGCGCGACGGGCGGGATCAGCCGGCCGAAGAAGAGCTCGATCAGCGCCTCCATGCCTTCCGGCTCGCGGTCGCGTTCGATCGGGTCCGGCGGCTCGGCACGGAAGTCCCAGACGAGCCGGTTTGCGCCGGCGTTGGCTGGCGCTTGCGGCGGTCGTTTGCTGGTGCTGGAGTAGGTTCGGATCGCGACGCCGTCGGCATTCTTGATCGTGACCTTCACTTCTTCGTCCTCGCCTGGCTCATCGGCCAACCAGTAGTGGAGGACGACGCCCTCGGGCGGATTTTCGCCTGCATCGAGGTACTTCTCGCTCAATGTGCCCCAGGCGTTGCGTTCGGGGACGTGGGCGACGGTGACCGGGCCGGTCATCTTGTAATTGACGATACCCGGCTGCATCCCGAAGGCGCGGCCATAGTGCTTGAAGCGCACGGTGTCGCGCGGCTCGAAGATCTGCATCGACGCCGACGCCGTCTCTTCGCTCATCTGATAGAGCGGCGAGAGGTCGTCGAGGATCCAGAACGAGCGGCCGTGGGTCGCGACGAGGAGATCCTTGTCTTTGACGACCAGATCGTGGATCGGCGTCACCGGAAGCGTGTCATGCGCCGGGGCCAGCGGTTCCCAGTCGAAGCGCTGCCAATTGTCGCCGTCGTCAAAGGAGATCCAGATGCCGGTCTCCGTGCCGGCGTAGAGCAGACCGCGGCGGTTTGGATCCTCACGGGCGACGCGGGTGAATTCGCCATCCGGAATGCCGTTGGTGATCTTTGTCCAGCTTTCGCCGTAGTCGTTCGTCTTGTAGATGTAGGGGCTGGTGTCGTCGAGCTTGTAGGCCGTCGCCGCGACGTAGCAGGTGCCGGCATCATGCGGTGAGGGATCGATGATGCTGATCAGCGACCACTCGGGCAGATCCGGCGGCGTCACGTTCGCCCAATTCTGACCGCCGTCGCGCGAGATGTGGAGCAGCCCGTCATCGCTGCCTGCCCAGAAGACGCCTTGCTCGTGCGGCGACTCGCGGAAGGCGAAGATTGTGCAGTAGACCTCCGCGCCGCTGTTGTCATCGGTAATCGGCCCGCCGGAGGACTTGAGCTTGTCGGGGTCGTTGCGGGTCAGGTCGGGGCTGATGAGCTCCCAGCTCTGGCCGTCGTCGGTCGTCTTATGGACGAACTGTGACGTCACGTAGACGGTGCCGGCGTCGTGCGGCGAGAGTTCAATTGGGAAGGTCCACTGGAAACGGTACTTCATGTTCTCTGCGCCGGAGCCGACAGATTCCGGCCAGGCGGTGACGTTGCGCGGCTGGCGCGTGGCTGGATTCCAGGCTAGCAGACGACCGTCGCCCGCGCCGGTGCCGATGCCGCCACCGAAGACGGTGTAGGGCTCCTCGGGCCGGATTGCGATGTAGCCGGATTCGCCGCCGCCCGGTTCGACATAATCCTTCCAGGAGATGGCCCCCTCGAAGCCGATGCTCGGCAGCATCATCGCCCAGTTGTCCTGTTGCGAGCCGTACACGTTGTAGGGTGATCGGTGGTCGGCAGCGACATGATAGAACTGCGCCGTCGGCTGGTTCAGGATCGTCGACCAGGTGCGCGCGCCGTCGAAGGTGACGTTCGCGCCGCCGTCGTTGCCCTCGATCATGCGGTTGCTGTCATCGGGGTCGATCCAGAGGTCGTGGTTGTCGCCGTGCGGCGTCGGGATGTCGCTGAAACTCTTGCCGCCGTCGATGGACTTCCAGCACGCCCCATTGAGAATCCAGACCGTCTCGGCGTCGCTCGGGTCGGCGTAGATGTGCATGTAATACCAGGGCCGTCCGCGCAGGCCACCCTGCTCGCTCTGGCGCGTCCAGGTATCGCCGTAGTCGTCGGAGCGGTAGAGTGCGCCGTCCGCATGCTCCACGATGGCCCAGACACGGCCCGGCCTGGCTGGCGACGCCGCGACGCCGATCTTGCCGTAGATGCCTTCCTGCTGCATGCCCGGCTTGCGCGAGATGTCCTCCCATGTGTCGCCGCCGTCGAAGGAGCGCCAAAGGCCGCTATCCTCGCCGCCGCTCTCCAGCTTGTGCGGGTGGCGTTGGACCTGGAAGATCGTTGCGTAGAGGATGCGTGGGTTGGACTCGTCGATGGCCAGATCGACAGCGCCGGCACGGTCGGACTTGAAGAGCACCTTCGCCCAGCTCTTGCCGCCGTCCGTTGAGCGGAAGACGCCGCGTTCCTCATTCGTGCCCCAGGCGTGGCCGAGCGCCGCGACGTAGACGATGTCGGGGTCCTTCGGATGGATGGCGATGTCGCCGATGTGGCGCGTGTCGCTCAGCCCGACGTTGGCCCACGTCTCACCGCCGTCGGTCGACTTGTAGACGCCGTCACCGTGGCTGACATTGCCGCGGATCGTCGCCTCGCCGGTGCCGACGTAGATGACGTTCGGATCGGCCTGCGAGACGGCGATTGCGCCGACGGCCGAGGTCGTCAGATAGCCGTCGGTGATGTTTTCCCAGTGCGAGCCGGCGTTGGTCGTCTTCCAGACGCCACCGCCGACGCCACCGAAGTAGAAGGTCGCTTTCTCCGTCGGGTGCCCGGCCACCGCCACGACACGCCCGCCGCGATGCGGCCCGATGTTCCGCCAGGCCAGCGACCTGAAGAGTTTGGGGTCCATGTATTCTCCCTGTATTTCTTTTAGACGAATCCCAGACGGTGGAGATCATAGTGTAGGGAACAGGGAATAGGTAACAGGGAACAGGCCGGACCGCACGTCATTGGACTCGTGGGCTCGGTGTCGGGACAGCTGATCATGACGTGAGTCGGCGACCGTGACATCCTCGTAGGGGCTGGGCGCGTCTCTGCCCGCTTGTCGGTCACGACAACACGTACCGGCCAGCGTCAGATGGCACAGGGGCCTTTTAGATCCCTGCAAACGAGTCGGTTGTGTAGCAGCGTCGTCGTGCCCGACGACCGGGCAGGGACGAGCCCAGCCCCTACGAGCGCCATGAGAGTGAGTTCCGTGCAATCGTCACCGGGGCGATTGTGGACGTTGCGTCGTGTTGCGTACCAACACCTTTGGAGAGGCCGGTGGGAGAATTTGAGTTTCATCTCCAACTCTCTTTGCTGCCGCTCGCCGGCTGTTGTCTAAGCCTCGTCCTTCCCGCAATCGCGATCTTAGCGACCCTACGACGCCGCAGGGACGAATAGCGGCGAACTCACTGGAACACATAGTGACTTGGTGGCCACAATCACGAGCCGATGCAATTGGCCTCGCGATAGAGCATTAATCACTCTGCGGTCGGATCTGAGTCTTTGAGCTAGTCAACACTGCCAGGCCGCCGTAGACACTGAGTAAGACGATGCTCCATACTACTGGTCCAGAAACTCCGAATAGCGCGAGCGGGAAGCCAACAAAGACGCTCGCGATGCCATGGATGATGTAGTAGAGCGGTCCCAGGAGACAGGCCGTGGCCCAGGATGTGCCAGCTACGCGCGACGCCAGCGGGGCAACGATACCCGCGCCAAACCCAGCCACGCTATCGATCGCCTGCTCCCTGGAGGGCGGCCACGGTTCCGCGCCCGATCCTTATATTTCGAACTCACTGTAGGTGCTTGGGGTCAGCCCTATAACGTGCGAGAATAAGGCACCGGCTGCGATCGCGACCACAACACTCAAGACTGTCCGCTGTTCACGGTTCAGGTCGAGTGGCCACGACAAGAATCGCTCGATTCTGGCAGGGAACTGCAAGCTCAAACCAAGCATCACGAAGACCACGACCAAGCCAGCCAGAAATGACAGTGCTGCCATTCCCGATGCTCCTTCCGCTTGCTGCATCCGCGACTCTGTCTGCAAATGGAGTTCGGCGATCCACGAGCGCTCTCCCCACGTTTGCTGGACAAGAGCGATCACCGTTTGCGTTTGCAGTACCCTACGGACCGCCGCCCTGTCCAGGGGTGCCGGATGTGGCGATCTGAGGTGACGAGGAGTCGGGGGCCTGGGAAAGCTGGGAGCCGACGAGGGTTGGTTCGGCCCAGTAGGGGAGGCCGCGCGTGTCCAGCAGGTCGAAACCGTAGTCGAGCAGCAGGCTGACGTCCCAGAACCAGGACCAGTCATCGTTGAGGGCGACGGCGATGACCATGCGGCCGTCGTCGTTGCGGGCGGCTCCGGCCAGGCAGAAGCCGCAGCCGTCGGTCAGGCCGGTCTTGCCGCCGATGAAGTCGCCGCGGTCGGTCAGGAGCTGATTGCCGTTGAAGAGGTCGTAGCGCTCGCCGACCCGGATCGCCTGGGTCTGCATACGCTCGCGGATCTGCGGGTAGTTGAGCGCTGCTCGGAGGATGATCGCCAGGTCG
Source organism: Chloroflexia bacterium (assembly GCA_030431755.1). GTDB lineage: Bacteria > Chloroflexota > Chloroflexia > Thermomicrobiales > CFX8 > JAUIIK01. The sequence continues at coordinate 23,050 of JAUIIK010000045.1, read as the reverse complement.
TAGGCGCTCGAGTAGTGCCCCTCCTGGTCGAGGCCGTGCGGGTTCATGAAGTGCGTGTCCCGGAGCTGGAAGAGCTGCGCTGTCTCGTTCATCTTGGCGACGAAGAGCTCGCGCGCCTCGTCGGTGTTGGTCGCGCCGAGGCTGATCCCGACGCCGCGCGAGATGGCCATCGCGGCATCGTTGCCCGATGGGAGCAGCAGGCCGTAGAGCAGATCGCCGATCGTCACCTGGTCGCCGCCGACGAGGCCCATCGTGGCCTCGCCGACGAGGTCGCTCTCGTCGATGGTGACGACGGTGTTGAGATCCGCAACACGCACGGCGACGATCGCGGTCATCATCTTGGTGAGCGAGGCTGGTGGGGTGCGCTCGTGCGGGCTCTGGGCGTAGAGGATCTCGTTAAAGTCGGAGAGCACGACATACTTGCCGGCGTTGATGTCCGGGGGCGTCGGCTGCTCCTGCGCGCCACCAACCGTGCCGGCGAAGATGCCGGCGACAATGATCGCAAGCAGCAACAACAGGCGGAGACGCGCCGGCACCGTCGATGCTCCCGCTAGCCCGCGGCCTGGACCGGATTGCGGAGAGTGCCCAGCCCTTCGATCTCGACGTCGCAGACATCGCCGTCGCTCAAGCGTGGCGGGCCCGCCGGCGTGCCGGTCATGATCACGTCGCCCGGCTCCAACGTCATGACGCCGCTGATGAATTCAACGAGCGTCGGGATGTCGAAGATCAACATGCTGGTGCGTGAGTCCTGCGACGTCTCGCCGTTGACGCTACATGAGACCGCGAGGTCCGAAGCATCGATATCAGTGACGATGGCCGGGCCGAGCGGAGCGAAGGTGTCGAAGCCCTTGGCGCGCACCCACTGGCCGTCCTTGAACTGGTAGTCGCGGGCGCTGACATCGTTGCCGCAGCAGTAGCCGAGGATGACGCTGTCGGCGTCCTCCGCCTTCACGTGACGGCAGCGCTGGCCGATGACAATGCAGAGCTCGGCTTCAGCATCGACGTTCTCTGGACCGTCCGGGAGCACAATTGGCGCGCCGGGTCCGATGATCGCGCTGGTCGGTTTGAGGAAGATGATCGGGTTTTCCGGAAGCTCCATGTCGGTGTCTTCCTCGACGTGGTCCTTGTAGTTGAGGCCGATCGCGATGAGCTTACCCGGGTCGACTGGCGCGACTAGCTCGAGTTCGTCGACGTTGCCCGCCGCCGGGCCGACGGCCAGCCGGTCGAACATATCCCCGCGCGCCTGACGCACGATGCCTTCCTCAAGGATCCCGGTGAGAATCTCGTCGCCACTGCGATATCGAACAATGTGCATGGTTCCCCGCGCTTCCCTGCCTTGCTTGCGTCTCAATTCGACGTCTGACTAGCATGATGTGGACCCGGTCCGAAGTCGCTCACTTGAACTGAAAGGACAGACCGTGGAACACACCAGTGTTGACGTCGACCTCCTCCTCGAAGAATTGTACGCATTCGGTCGCAGTGAGGGCGGCATGTGGAATGTTGGCCGGGAGGGTGGCGCGCTGCTTGCCTGGTTCATCCGGATGCTCGATGCGAAGCGAGTGCTCGAGATCGGCACATCGAACGGTGTATCAACGATCTGGATGGCGCGTGCCTTGCAGGCGACCGACGGTGAATTGGTCACGCTGGAGGTCGAGGATTTCAAGGTGTCGATGGCGACCGAGAATCTGAAACGCGCCGGCTTGTTCGACACGGTCACGATCATCGAAGGACCGGCGTTGCGCTCGCTGGAGGCGTTGGGCGGCACGTTCGACCTGGTCTTCATCGACGCCGACAAACCGCAGTATCCGGATTATCTCGCCGGCGTGCGCAGCAAGGTGGCGTCCGGGACGATCATCGTAGCCGACAATGTGTCGGAGCAGAATGACCAGTCGCTCGCCTACCGTCAAGCAGTTGAGGCAGACAGCGGGCTAGATTCGATTGGCATGTCGATTGCCGGCGGGTTCTGGGTGTCGCGCGTGCGCTGAGCGACGCTCAATCGTCCGGTTCGCGCCAGAACATATCGGTGCTTGTAGCGTCGAGGGTGATGCCACTCATGCCGAAGATCGACGTCACAATGAGGTCGTGAGTATAGGTCGACTCGACACGGAAGCGGCTGCGGTCATTCATGTCGCCGTCGAGCAGAACGAGATTGACCGTGAGATTGCTGCTGTCGAGGCCGGTGCCTTTGTCGAGCATCGCGGATTTGATGTCGGCGCTGCTGGCGGGCGCGTCCGGTTGAGTCGAGCCTGAGCCGCGCACCGATGTATAGCGCGCGCCTTCTTTGGTCGCGTTGCCGAGGGTGTGATTCGTCCAGACGAGCCGGCCGCCCTCGATGATTCCGAAGACGAGTATGATGAACATCGGGCCGATGAGCGCGAACTCGACGAGGTTTTGTCCGACGTGGGTTTGGCGAAAGCGTCTGATCATTATGCGGTCCTTACCCCACCACTCGCATCTGGACAGTCTTGCTCATGTCGATGCTGCCCGGGATGCCCGGGAAGCCGCTGAGAACTGAGAACGTGTAGTCCACGGTGACGGTGATTTGCTCGTAGCCGTCGGCGTCCGTCGCCGTCGAGCTGGAAACAGTGGGCGTTTCGCCGAAGATGGACGGGCTGTCGGCAAGCGCCGCGTCGCGGACCGCGCTGGCGTCGTTGGCGTTCGAGGTCGACCGTGAGCCGAAGATGGCGCCAGCCCGGGCGGCGTTGTTGACCTCGATGTTGGCGGAGTAAGCGCGCGCGAAGTCAACCGTGGCCAGGAGCATGAAGACGAGCATCGGCGCGAGGAGCGCCAGCTCGACAAGCCCTTGTCCCCTACGCCGGGCATGGCGTGATGTGCGCGCCGTGCAGGTTGCTGGTTGTTTCGCGTCTGCCATATTCGTGCCCTGTTCTATCGGAGCTCTGCCAGTTGGCGGATGCTCTCCGTATGGCGCAACCACCTGATTTCAGTCTATGTGGAGCGCGACTCTGAGCCAGCGGTCATAAGTCACGATGGGCGCGGTACCGCCGGACCTGGACGGCCGGAAAGCCGCGGAACGGGACGCGAGGCAACCGCAGCGCGGCTACCTCGCGTCCCGTCAGTTCAGTGTCGGACTACTCGACCAGCCAGACGTTGATCTCTTCGATCTCGACGATGTCGTCGGCGATGATCTTCTGCGTCTCACTGCCGGTGATGATCAGGTTCTTGGTGAAGAACTGACCGTCGACGAAGGTGTAGGTCTCGCCCCACTCAAGGCCGACCGTCCAGGTCGCGTCGGGTGTGTAGATCAGCCCTTCGCTGTTGCCGGACCATTGCGAGCCGGTGTTGATGAACTCGCTGGTGTTGCCGACGCCGCCGAGAATCAGCATGCCTGGCGTGCCGCCGTTGTAGGGCGCGTAGTTCGGCGCGCTGAACTGGAACTGGGCGCACTGCGCGAGGCGGACCCAGGAGTCCTCGCCGGTGAAGTAGAAGAAGGTGTCGTCGCCGCGCGCGTCGGTGTGCAACCCGAGCAGCAGGTGGCCGTTCTCGAAGAAGTAGTTGCCGGACGGGAACTCTGATGTGCGGAGCCCGTTGCCGGTGATGTCCATGTTGCCGTCATAGAAGTACCACTTGGCGTAGGTGCTGCCGTCGGAGTCCATCTGGGCGTTGTTGTCCGAGACGAAGTCTGTGCCGTTGAACCAGAACTCGTAGTCACCGGGATGGAACTCCAGCCGCCGGTTGTTGTTCGAGATGGAGTGGTACATGCCGTCGCCACCATCGAAGTAGTAGTTGCCGGGGTAGAGGTCGATCTCGTGCTGGCCATCGACGACGAAGCCGCCCCCACCGGTGAAGTAGAACTGGCCCTCTTCGAACGTAATGTTGATGCGGCGATTCCGGTCAACATAGACGCCAGCGCCATTCTCGAAGAGATACGTGCCGGGCTCCAGGTTGAGCTTGAGCGTGTAGTTGTTCCAGTGGTACGAGTTGACGTCACGGACCGTGTCCTCGAAGCAGCCGCCGCCCTCGCGGAGTGATGCGTCGGAGTAGGTGCCGGGCTGCATCGTGATCGTTTTGTTGCTGCTGTTGTAGCTGACGCCCGATTCACAGGTCTGTGCTGGCGGGTTGCCGACTGCTGTGCCAGGGCCCGGGAACGAGGGCAACGTCGGTTCGATCACGACGCCGGCGAGCGGATCTTCTATCGGAGTCGTGGAGAGCTTCTTTTCGCCGTCGCGGCTGTTGATGCGCCACTGCTGGCCGGGCACGGTCTCGAAACCGCCGGCGATGATGTCGTCGTCGGCCCAGACGCGGCCGCTGGAGATCACCTCAATGGTGCCGCCGACCCAGAGCGAGCCGTTGATGACATCGATCGTCGGATTGCCGTCGAGGATCAGGTCGCCACCAACGACCATCGCAGGCGCTTCCGGCCGGGAATCGACCTCGGCAGTTGCTGAAGCAGAGACTTCCCAGTTGCCCGTATAAACAGCGCCCAGGAAGAAACGCTGGACCGGCTGGGTAACGCTGACCTCGACTGTGCCGTCTTCCGGTTCCGGACCGGTCCAGGTTGGCGTGACTGAGATGGTCGCGCCTTCCGGGATGCCGTTGGCCGTGGCGTAGGAGTTGGCCGCGCTGGCGACAGCCGGCGAGCCATACGAAGCGCCGTCGGCGATGATCTTCGCCGCCGCAAGCGCCGATGCATCGGCCGCTGCCTGAGTTTCACGGCGCTCGGTGAGCAAGTAACCCACGTCGAGAGCCATGGCCATTGCGCCAACGAGAACAATGGAGAAAAGTGCGAAGAGAACGAGGACCTGGCCCTCATCTCGGGATCGGTCGTCCGCTCGGTTGAGCGCCGCATTGCGCGACGATCGGCCGTGGGACGGATCGGCTAGATTCCGGCGACGCCGGAAGAACCGTTGCATAGTGTGTCCATCCTTACCTGGAACTACTGGGGCCGCTCAGGCTTGCCACCAATTAGTGATGGGCGTACCTATATATCTCCTATAGTGAGCGCCAACCCGCCCCACGGCCTAGGTCACGCAGTGCAGACTCTCGGGAGTACAGATTGCTGGAATCGGTAGTTTTGGACCGGTTGAGATCTATGCCGAGTACGGATGGGTGCTTGGATAGCCGGAGTGCACTGGTGGAGTTGGGACCGTGGTAGCTTGAACGCGATCCGGTAGCGCCGGATGGAATCTTGGACATCGTACGGCCAGCCGACTGGCGGAGTGAATCTAGGAGCACGGTCATGGACCCTCGAATAGAGCGGCTCGCGCAGGTACTAGTCAATTACTCGTTGCAGGCGGAACCTGGGGAGCTTGTCGCATTCCAAGGCACGCCGCTCGCGACACCCCTCGTGCTGGCGTTGACGCGCGAGCTGCTGGCGGCAGGCGCCTACCCGATGCCACTGGTGTCGATACCGGGTGTCGACGAACTCGCATTGAAACACGGCAATGACGATCAGCTCCAGTACATCTCTCCAGTTCAGCGAGCCGCCATCGAGGACGCCGGATCGATGCTCTCCATCATCTCGGAGACAAACACGCGCAGGCTCACCGGCGTCGACCCGGCGCGGCAGCGCTTCGTTGCCGAAGCGCGTCGCGAACTGACGCAGACCATGCTCGAGCGTTCGGCCGCCGGGGAGCTGGATTGGTGCGTGACGCTCTTCCCGACCGAAGCCCACGCCCAGGACGCCGACATGTCGCTCTCGGATTTCGCCGATTTCGTCTATCGCGCTTGTCATGTCGACGATCCCGATGAAGACCCGGTGGCCTACTGGCAAGGCGTCTCGGCAGAGCAGCAGCGGCTGATCGACTGGCTCAGCGACAAGCAGGAGGTCGAGGTTACCGGCCCTGGCACCGACCTGCGGTTGAGCATCGCCGGCAGGGCATGGATGAACGCCGATGGGCGCAAGAACTTCCCCGACGGCGAAATCTTTACCGCGCCGGTCGAGGACTCGGTCGAGGGCACGATTCGCTACAGCTTCCCGGCCATCACTGGCGGCCGTGAGGTCGAGGATGTCCGGCTGACCTTCGAGCAGGGCCGTGTTGTCAAAGCGACCGCAGCGCGCAACGAGGACTTCCTCCAGCAGATGCTCGAAGCAGACGAGGGCGCGCGCCGCATCGGCGAGTTCGCCATCGGCACAAACTACGGCATCGACCGTTTTACGCGGAACATCCTCTTCGACGAGAAGATCGGCGGCACGATCCACATCGCGCTCGGCGCGGGCTACCCGGAGACCGGCAGCACCAACGAGAGCGCGATTCACTGGGACATGATCTGTGATCTACGCAGCGAGGGCCGGGTAACGGTCGACGGCGAGCCGTTCCTGGTGGATGGCAAGATCGTTGTCTAGGCTCGGCTAGTCCCCGCGTCAGCCAATCCAATCGGGCCCACGGGTTGCTAATCAGTGGGCTCCTGGGGAATGATTCAAGTGGGTGAACGTACGCCCCTGTTCGCGGCGATGACCGCGAGCGGTTCGTTCTCCGGTCTGGCGGTCCAACATGAAGGTCATGGGAATCACCTTCGCGCTTGCCGTGCTGCTTGGCGCGGGAGTCGTCGCCGCCTTTACGATGACCGACAACCGCCGGCAGACGGTCGTGCCGTCGGCACCGGCAACGCTACAGCCGCGGGCCGTCCGCACGCCGACTTCCGAACCGGCGACTGCTACGTCCGGCGACTCTGTTGTGGCCGGCGTGAGCGCGACCGCCGCGACGGCGCAAGCGCCAGCCGGGTCGCCGGGCGAGGTCAGGCTTGGCGGCGACCGGCTGATGGGGCGGGCGATAGCCCAACCGGAGAATGCCGGCGGCAAGCTCGTCATCGGCGTCAATGCCGCGCCAACGTCGCTCAATCCACTGCTGGCTGGACCGCAACCCGTCGATTCAATTCTCAACGCCATTTTCGAGCCGTTGATCGAACCCCACCCGGACACGCTCCAACCGGTCGGCGTCCTGGCCGAATCGTGGTCAGTCGACGCGCGTGGAACGCTCTGGACATTCAACCTGCGCGCGGGCATAACCTGGCACGATGGACAGCCCCTGACGGCCGCAGACGCCGTCTTCTCCCTGCAGAGCTATCTCGACCCGACCTATGGGTACGCCAGCGCTAGCGCTCTCGACGGGATCGTGACCGCCATCGAAGCCGACGGCGATCTGGCGGTGCGTGTCTCGACGGTGGAACCGTATGCGGACCTGCCGGTCGTGCTCGGGATTCTCCCGATCGTTGCTGCCCATATCTTCGGCGATGTGCCGCCGGAGTATCTCCCGCTCCACGGTGGCTCCACCGGGGCTGCGCCGGAGGCGGTTGTCGGCACCGGTCCATTCCAGTTCACGGCACTTGATGCGGACGGCACGGTCCACGCGACCGCCTACGCGCCATACTGGGACGGCGCGCCGGTGCTTGAAGAGCTCGTGGCACAGCCAGTCGGCAGTCAGTCCGAGATGATCGAGCTACTGCGGGCTCAGGAGATCGATGTCGGCACGTTGCCGGCCGGGGCCGCGCCGGCCTTCGAGGGGCTTGACGTGCGCATCGCCGACTACGCGCTAACTGGCTTCACGATGCTTGGCTTCAATCTGAATAGCAACACCACGCCAATGTTTCAGGATGCACGGGTGCGGGAGGCATTGCTGCTGGCGCTCGACCGCGACGGGATGGCGCAGCAGGCGCGGTTTGGTTATGCGGATGTCATGCCCGGCACATTGCCCCCGAACTCATGGGCCGCGAACCCCGACAGCTTGAGCGCTACGTATCCGTTCGACCCGGCCCGGGCCCGTCAGCTGCTGGACGACGCCGGTTGGACGACCGGGACGAACGGCGCGCGAACCAAGGACGGTCGCGAACTTGCGTTCCAGCTCGTGACGAACAGCGAGAACGTGATTCGGGTGGAGTACCTTGAGCTGATCCAAGAGCAGTGGCGTTCGGTTGGCGTTCAGGTCGAACTCGTTATCGAGCCGTTTGCCGACGTCGAGCGGCGGCTGACCGAGAGCGGCGACTTCGATGCCTTCTTGCTTGGCTATTCCTGGGGGCTGTCGCCGGATCAGTCAGCCGTCTGGGGCTGCGCCAGCGGGCGTCCGGCCGCGAATTTCACCGGTTACTGCAACCGCAACGTCGATAACCTGCTCGTGCGCGCGCAACGCGAATTGGACGGCGACCGGCGCGCGGCGCTCTACCTTGAGATCCAGGAGTTAGTGTTGGCGGAGCTGCCGGTTGCCGTGCTCGATTTCCCTCGCGGGCTTACCGGCGTAGCGGCGCATGTGCACAACGTCTACCCCACCGGAGTGAGTCTCTACTTCAACGCCGAAACCTGGTGGCTGGACTAGTCCAAGCTGTTGGCGGGCCGCTGGGCCTGCATGTTGAGCCGCCAATAGTCCAGCAGGTAGGGCTCGTCATCCTCAGCGGCCTGCGCTGTGAGCTGGTCGAGAAACGCAGCGCGCGCGGCCTGCTCCGGAATACGGCTCAAGTGACTGCCGAACACGACGGTCTCCAGATAGTCGCGGTACTCCTGGGCGTTGTCCAGCGTCACCGGCGCATCTTCGAGTCCGGTTTGGACGTCGACGAACCCGGCTTGCACGAGGCGTTCTGCCGTTTCGACGGCGTCGGCGAACTCCCATGGCCCATTCCAGTCGCCGAAATAGACGGCCAGCTCACCGACTCGCATGAGCCGCCGCGCCCGCGCCACGAGCGTCGCGATGTTTGGCCCGCCACCGCACTGGGCAAAAAGCCAGCCGCCCGGCTTGAGTGCCGCGAAGAAGTGGTCGAACATGCGCGGGTGATCGAGCACCCAGTGGAGCGCCGCCGTGCTGAAGATGGCGTCGACCGGCGTGTCGAGCGCGAGCGTCTGGAGGTCGGCCTGGAGATAGTCGACCCGGCCCGGCGCGAGCTGGTCAAGATGCTGGCGGGCTTCGGAGAGCATGTTGGCGGACTGGTCGATTGCGATCACACGGCCCGTTGGTAGCAGCTCTAGCAGCTCCGCGGTCAGACGACCGGAACCGCAACCGGCGTCAACGACGATCTCATCGCCCCGGAGCGGCAGCCGCTCCAGTACGCGCCGTCCCCAGACGACGTGCGGGTTCGCCAGTCGGTGGTACTCGCTCGCGTTCCATTCGCGTGGTGTGCTGTCGTTGCTAGTCATAGCGGTGCTCGCGGTGGCGCAGCTCCGGGCGCGTCAGCAGCCGGACGACGAGGCCAGCGTCGTAGACGAGCAGCGCGCCGCCCTGGATCAGCACGCCGATTGCCGTGCCTTGTACCCACGGCGCGCGGCTGCGGTAAGCGAAGAATGCGCCGGCAGCGACGTAGGCGATATCAGCCGCGGTTTGGAGCGCCAGCAGCTGCTCGAAGCGTTGGGCCCGTTGCTGGATGTGGCGGGCGCCGTACATGCCCGAGCGGGCCGATGTCGCGTGGCGCCGGGCGATGCAGCCGGCGTAGAGAGCGACCGCGCTATCGACGAGCCCCCAGGCGACGGCTTGCACACCGATGGCGCGTTTGATGCCCTGCGACCGCAGCGCCAGCACTGTCCCCGCGCCGACATTGCCGATCCCCCAGGCAAGCAGCAGGTCGAGAACGCGCTCTTGCCAGGCGAAGAAGTCATCGCGGTCGGATTCGACGTTGCCACGTCCGAGCACCCATGCGAGACGTGAACCGCGTTGCGGTAAACTGATAGACATTTCGCTATATCGCACCAATCCGCCATACCTGCGAGCAATCTCCCGATGATCGCGACCGCCGTAGCCTCGGCCTGATCAACGCGACTCCCTCCGTGCATGGCCGGGCATACCCCTCCCGCCCGACCGTGCTAGGATGTCGCCGCGTCAATCGTACTCGGAGAGATCGGCTCGTGGTGACTGAACGTCAAATCGACTGGCGGAGCGGCATCGTCGAAGCGTTGCGCGCCAATGACATCGAGCTTATCTGCCATGTCTCAGACACTGTCCTCGCGCCGATCGTGCGGACGCTCGAAGAGGACCCAACATTCAACGTCGTGACGCTTACCCGAGAAGAGGAGGGCGTGGGGACGTTGACCGGCGCCTACCTCGGCGGTGTGCGCGGGGCGCTGCTCCTGCAGGCCTCCGGATTCGGCAACATCTTGAATGCGCTTGGCTCGCTTGCGATTCCCTACCAGATCCCGTTCCCGATTATCCTGAGCGCCCGTGGTGGATTTCTGGAACACAACGTCGTCCAGGTTGCCTGGGGTAAGGCAGCGCCGGAGACCGCCGAGGCGCTCGGCATGCAGTACTTCCCGATGACGCGCGAGGACGAGGTGGCCTTTGTCGCCGAACAGGGCATGCGGCACGCGTTCGTAAGCCGCCGCCCGACCGTGATCGGGATTGAAACCCAGCTATCTGGAGGCAAACGTGGCCGCTAACCCCAGCCTGGAGCGTCCCGAGCGCGCCGATCTCACCCGGCGCATTGTCGATACGGCAGCGGACGATGTGCTGCTCGTTTCCGGCATCGGGAACGCCAGCTTCGACCTGCGGGCCATTGCCGGCGAACGGCCCGGGAACTTCTACATGCTCGGCAGCATGGGCCAGGCGATCTCAATCGGGCTGGGGCTTGCCCTGGCACAGCCGGAGCGGTCCGTCGTGGTGATGGAGGGCGAAGGCTCGGTGTTGCTCAACATGAGCGCATTGGCCACGATCGGCATGGTTGCGCCGCCGAACCTGACGCTGGTGATCTGGGACAACGAGCAGTGGCAGATCACCGGTGGCCAGCGGCTATCGACGGCCGAGAGCTGCGATCTGGCGGCGGTCGCAACGGCTTGCGGCATCCAGAACAGCGCTACCCCGGCTAACGCCGACGAGTTTGTCCAAGCACTGCGCTATGCGCTCGATGCGCCCGGCCCGCACGCTCTTGTCACCAAGATCGCTCCGACGCCCGGTCTACCGCCGCAGCGCGATGACCCGGTCGCAATCAAGCTCAATTTCATGGCTGACCTCGGTCTCGCGCCTGATTAGGCCCACTCGGCGCTCGTGTATGAAATCGTGGGGCCGGAGTTCATCTCACCTCTTGGGCCTAACTCTTGGTGCATATGTGTTTCATCCTGACTCGACATCCGCACGGACGTCATCCTGAGCGAAACGGAGTGCAGCCGAAGGATCTAGTGGTCACTCCGAAGCCTCGATGGGGCGACAAGATCCGCCGGCTATCACCCGTTCCACGGGCACCCGACCTGCCTCGGGATGACCAGGTTGGTGCTTACGCGTGTCCAGTGAGTGGTTGTAGGTCAGCGGATTACGGAAACCTGTCGACACCACGTCTTACCTTGACGCGTGAGGTGGCGTTCACTCCACCCTGCTCGGGGCTTGCGGGCAGGGGTGGCGATGAATTCCAGCTTATGGTTCTCAGTGGGCGACCAACAGCGGTACAAACCTATTCGCGCGCTAGTAGCGTGTCGCCGATGCGGAGCATGGTTGGGAGTCCTGCAGAGACATAGGCGTAGAAACCGCGCATGCCGCCGTCGAGAAACCGCAATGCATCACTCGTCGGCCGCGGGTCGGCGTAGCGGTCGTCGAGACAGAAGCGGCTGAACTCGACACAGGGCGCGGCGACCGTGACCTCACCGAAGTTGAGAAGCGCGCCATCGGCTGTTCGAACCGCGATGCCTGCCGCGACATCCTCCAACGCGAAGTGCTCGTTAGTCGCAACGAGAATGTTCTCGCCGGCGATGCCATCGGTGATGTGCGGCGCGAAACGCTCGCGCATCTGGGCATAGTGCGACGTGAATCCGACCGATAGCATGTTGCCGTTGCCGCGGTTGCGTGATTCTGGGTGGGCTGCCGCGTGAACGTCGAGCACATAGTCGGCACCATGCGCGACGGTTGCCACACCGTCGGCGAGCCAGAGTGCGTCGGCTGCGAGGATGTGACGCGGGTCATAGAATCGTTCCGGCGAGCGGCGCTGGCCAGGCTGTGGCTCCAACGGCTGCTTCAGCGACTGGCGTTGGATCTGTAGCCGTGTGATCGGGCCGATTTCGCGGTAATTGTTGGTGGATGTCTGGGTCATCAGTCGATGTGCCGTTCAATGGCTGCCTGGATCGTCGGTATCCAGTCGGCGTGCTCGGGTTTCATCACAACGCAGCGCAGCACCTCGACCGTCGGCTGATCCCAGACGATCTCCGGATGGCTGGACTCGATCTGCGCCTGGTCGATGCGAAGCGTGGCCAGGTAGACGGGCTCCTCCGGGTCATGTTCAGTGCCGTCGAAGATGCGGCGGGTCAAGGCCGAGATCGCACTCGCTGTCGGCGCTCCGTCGCCGGGCAAGACGTAGAAGCTCACGATGTCGAGATCCGGTTCGACGGTCAACCGAAAGCGGGGATGGTCGCGCAGCAATTTCGCCCAGCGTAGACCGGCCTCGCGCGTTCGCCGGACGATCAATCCCAGCCCACTATCTGCTTCGAGGGGCAGGCACTTGAGTGTCGCCCAGAGTGCCGCTGCCGAAGCGCCGGCGCGGGAGCACTCGAGGCTGATTTCGCCGAGGTGCAGCTCATCCGATGTGAAATAGGTATAGGGCGAGTCGTGGACATAATATTGACCCACTGCGGCGTCGCGGAAGAGCACCGCGCCGCAACCGTAGGGTTGCAACCCATGCTTGTGCGGGTCGACGACGACGCTATCGGCTTCGGCGATTGCGAGGAACGGGGCGGGATCTATCGTTGGTTCCTGGCTGCGCGCCAGGAGACTGAAGAAGCCTCCGTAGGCGGCGTCGACGTGCAGGCGAACCCCGGCTTCGGCTGTCAACCGGCGGATATCGTGGATCGGGTCGACTGCGCCGAGCCCGGTCGTGCCGGCCGTTGCGACGACGGTGCCGACATCGCCAGCGGAGAGCATCTCGCTCAATGCGTCGACGTTGATACGTCCGTTTGAGTCGCTCGGAATCGGCCGGATCTCGGTTCGCAGCAGCTCGCCGGCGCGGGCGTGGGTGTAATGCGCCTGGTCGCTGACGGCGATGGCCTTGTCCGGGTTGATGCAGCGGGCAATCCAGAGCGCTTCGAGGTTGGCGATTGTCCCGCTGGAGGTCAGGTGTCCGAGGTGAGAATCGGAATAGCCGAACATCTGGGCCAGCTGCGGGACCACTTCTTTTTCCATCTGCGACGTCGCCGCGCCGCCGTCGAGGGCGTGGTTGTTCGGGTTGACGAACATCGTCGTCGCGTAGGCGATGATCGCGATTGGATGCGGCGGCTTCAGCATCTGCCCGGCATAGCGCGGGTGGCCGTAGGGGTAGTCGATCTGCAGGCGTTCTGTCAGCTCAGCAAGGACACTCGTGATGCGCTCGTCGCCGACCGCTGTCGTCGGGTCGGGCTCAAAAGATTCCCAGCGCTCAAGGCCTGTTTGCAGCGCTTCCAATGCCTGCTCGAATTGGCCGGTGAATTGCTCGTCGTTCATCTTGCTCGCGTTCGCTCAACTCGATCACACGTCCTGTTGACTATAGCGGATGAGCGGGATCACGCTGTCGCCTACACTTCTCGCGAGGGACCGCAACGCCAGCCATAGGAGATGATCGATGCCTGCCAAGTCAAACACGCAGTTGCCGCCACCCGACGAGCTCGATTTCGGGATCGTGACGGGCCAGCACTGGCGCAGCTGGGAGACGGTGCGAAAACAGTGGCTGTGGGCGGAGGAGACGGGCTGGGATAGCGCCTGGGTCTTCGACCACTTCTGGTCGCTTCGGCCGACGCACGACGGCGAGACGCTCGAGGGCTGGACGTTGTTGGCGGCGTTGGCTGTCGAGACGTCACGGCTGAAGATGGGCACGCTGGTGACCGGCATCACCCACCGCGTCCCGGCCGTGCTCTTCAAACAGGCAGTCACCGTCGACCACATCTCCAACGGGCGGCTGATCCTCGGTGTCGGCGCTGCCTGGGAGGAAGAGGAGCATGTCGCCCACGGCATCCCATTCCCGCCGCCGAAGGAACGGGTCGACATGTTCGAGGAGGCGCTGGAGATCAACCGGCTGCTGGAGACGCAGGCGCTGACGACCTTCGAGGGGGAGCAGTTCTCGGTCGTCGATCTGCCCTTCGAGCCGAAGCCGGTCAACGGGCATATCCCGGTCATGATGGGCACCAGCGGCAAGCGCATGTTGCGGAGCGTCGCTCACTATGCGGATTACTGGGACTCGGGCCGTTCGCCGGCCAGCCTGCCGGGACTCGCGGCCCAGGTCGCGGAGCATTGCGCCGAGATTGGTCGTGATCCAGCCGAGATTCGGAAGGCTATCTCGGCCTACTTCGGGCCAGCCAGTAACCCGGAAGCGCCGGTAATCCTCTGGGAAGAGCGCTCATCGGCGGAGCTTGAAGCCGACCTGCGCGAACATGTGAAAGCCTACGCCGAGGTCGGCGTGCGTTCGTTTCTCTTCAACCTGCCATATGAGGGGCCGAACGACGCAACGGATTGGGTAGCCCGGAACGTCCTGCCGGCGCTTCGTGAAGAGTTTGGTAGCGGGAGTCTCTAAGTGTCTACACAGCCGCTCGAGTTCGGCATCGTGACCGCGCAGGATTGGCGTAATTGGTCAACGCTTCTCCGGCAATGGCAGTGGGCTGAGGATGTCGGGCTGGATAGCGCCTGGCTCTTTGATCACTTCTGGTCGCTGCGGCCAACAGAGGACGGCCCGACGCTGGAGTCCTGGACGTTGCTGGCGGCGCTGGCCGCGTCGACGCGGCGGATCCGCATGGGTACGCAGGTCAGTGGCGTCACGCACCGCTACCCGGCCGTCCTGCTCAAGCAAGCGGCGACCGTCGATCAGGTTTCCGGTGGCAGGCTCATTCTCGGGCTCGGCGCGGGTTGGGTGGCAGCCGAGCATGAGGCGTACGGGATTCCGTTTCCACCGCCGGGGCAGCGCGTCGAGCTGGTTGGCGAGACGCTGGAGATCGCGCGCCGTGCCGAGACTGAGCCGACGGTGACGTTTGCCGGGAGGCATGTCCAACTGGACCGCGCGCCATTCGAGCCGAAGCCCGTCCACGGCCATATTCCGGTCATGATTGCCACCGGTGGGCGGCGGATGATGCGGAATGTCGCACGCTATGCGGACTATCTTGAGACGGCGCAATCCCCGGCAGGCGTCGAGCGGCTGCGAGCGATGCTGGCGGAGGCTTGTGGCGAGATCGGCCGCGATCCCGGCGAGATACGGCTCTCGGTCTCGGCCTACTACGAGCATCGCGCGACCGCCAGCAACATCGAAGCCCCGGTCATCATCTGGGATGGACAGCCGGTGGCTGCTGTCGAGCAGGCGGTGCGCGAACATGTCGCGGGCTATGTCGCGGTGGGCGTGCGGACCTTTCTCTTCAACGTGCCGCCGGATGCGCCGAACGCGGCGCTCGCACACGTCGCTACCGAGGTCATTCCAGAGTTGCGGGACGAGTACGATGCGTCCAGCTAGTAGTAGCGAAGGGAAGTGCCATGTCACTGTTGCCGTCGACCGAATTCACTGATGTGATGATCGCGGTTGATGATCTCGATACAGCTCTTGAGTTCTGGACCAACGCGTTGAACATGGCGCCGGCCGAAGACGCTCCCGGCTGGGTCTTGCTGGAGCATCCGACGACGCACCAGCGCATCACGCTCTTCGAGGGCGATCTGGGCACGCCCTGGTGTGTCGCGGTCCGCGCCGACAATCTCGAAGATTCGATTGCGGATCTGGCATCGCACGGCGCGGAGACCAGCGATATCTTCGAAAGCCCCGGCTTTCGCGCGGCGCTATGCCTGAGCCCATCGGGTGCGCCGATCATGCTCTACAGCCAACCCGACGATGACTAGCAACGGTCGCTCGGCGTGGCGGTGCGTACTCCTGGGCGACTCGATCTTCGATAACGGCAAGTATGTGCGGGATGGACAATCGGTGCCCGAACTGCTGCTGCGTCAGCTCGGAGACGACTGGTCGGTTGAGAACCACGCGGTCGATGGCAACCTCGTGGAGTTGGTCGACGCTGACGTTCTGCGGTCCGAGCCAGACACTACGGTGGTGTGTCTCAGCGTCGGTGGAAATGACGCAATCTGGAATGTCGATTTACTGTCTGATCCCACTCCGCGACCTGCAATCGAGTCAATCGCTCGATTGCAGGCAGCAGTCGAAGAATTTGCGGGCCAGTATGCGGCTCTCGTGGAGACGATCTGCGATGATCTGGGGCTGCGGCTTGTCGGCTGCACGATCTACCAGCCGGTGATGGACGAGTTTCCCCAGGCAGCCACAGCCGGTGCACTTGCGATGTTCAACGACGCCATAACGAGATGCCTACATCGACGCGGCTGCGTCTGGGTGGAGCTGCGCAATGTTTGCAACGCCCCGGAGCACTTCACGAACATCATCGAACCTTCGGCGCTGGGCGGGGAACGCATTGCCGACGCGCTGGCCAGGCGCGTGCGAGCCGGTATCGCAACGTGATCGTTGTCCGACCGTCTTTCTATTGAGTAGTTCTCGATAGTCTTGATGGATGGGGCGCGACTGATGGCCGACGAATACGGCACCGGATATCCCGTGCGATTCTCCGTCGATTACCCGGAGGAGGGGCTTGATCGCCTGCGTACCGCGTTCAGGTTGATCTTGATTATCCCGATCGGGATCATTTTGGCGCTGGTGAGCGCAACCAGCCCGGACATGATTCAGGACACCGATGCGACAGCCTACGCCGGGTTCGTCGTCGCCGGGTCATTCATCGTGGCGCCGACTGCGCTGATGATTGTCTTCCGGCAGAAGTATCCGCGCTGGTGGTTCGATTGGAACGTCGAGCTATTGAAGTTCCAGAACCGCGTAACGGCGTACCTGTTCCTGCTGCGTGACGAATACCCGTCGACTGATGAAGAGCAGGCGGTCCATCTGGAGATTGCCTATCCCAATGCCGAGCGCGATCTGAACCGCTGGCTGCCGCTCGTGAAATGGCTGCTGGCGCTGCCGCACTACTTCGTCCTCTTTTTTCTGGGCATTGGAGTCCTCTTCGTCGTCATCATCGCCTGGTTCGCGATTCTCATCACTGGCAGATACCCGCCCGGGCTTTTCGGCTTCGTCGTCGATGTGGAGCGCTGGGGTAACCGGGTGAATGCCTACGCGGCATTGCTCGTCACGGACAAGTACCCCCCATTCGTCCTCGGCCAATGACGCCGTCGTCTGCCTGTTTGGTGGACTGCGTGTAGCGCATCGCCGTGCATTGATCCTTACGAGTGCTCGACATCGTCTGCCTTCCGTGGAAGCCAGCTGCCCTGCGCGGGATCGCTAGCCTTTCGGAAACTGCCAACCGTCGGACTCGTAGGCGAGGACGAGCGCCCGCAGTAGTTCAGTCAGCTCGGCGCGCTGCTGCTCGTCGAGCGGCTGGAGAATCCGCGCTTCCAGTTCGGTGTGAGCGACGCTCAGTCGGCGGGCGGTTTCCTTGCCAGTATCGGTGAGCCCGACGAGGATCGCGCGGCGGTCGCTTGGGTCACGGCGCCGCGAGACATATCCCAGCCCCTCCAACCGGTCAATGAGCGCCGTCATCGAACCTGAGGTCAGCAATAGCCGATCACCCAACGCCGATGGGTGTGCTTCGTGCGGCTCCGGCGTCGCGATGAGATGTAGCAACATCCGCACCGCCGAAGAGGAGAGCTGCCCGTCGAGCTCATCCATGTCGGCAATCGCCTGGCTGATGTATTTCGCGATCATCTGCAAGCGCCAGACGACATGACGGCCGGAGACATCAGTTTCCGGCGCGTGGTCGGTCCACTCTTGCAATGTGCGGTCGACAGCGTCGCGTTTCATAGCGTCGATTCTAGTTTGCCGCGTCGTAGCTCGCGCGTTCTACCGAACCTATGGTACCTTGGTGCAATGTATCTTGATGTCAAGCTATATACAATGGTGACGAAAGGAATTGGTATGACCGCTATGCGCTTTGGCCTGTTCTCAATGAATACTGGCCCATGTTCCTATCCCGGTCCGCTGACTCGCATTGCCAGAGCCGCGGAGGAGGCGGGGTTCGACTCACTCTGGGTTCCGGAGCACTATGTGCTACCGGACCCGCCGGTTCCGACATTTCCGGTCGAGCCAACAGAGCGAATGCTCGATCCCTTGGAGACGCTCAGCTTCCTCGCGGGGAAGACCGAGAAGATCATGCTCGGTACCGGCGTGCTGGTTCTGCCCCACCACAATCCGGTGGTGCTGGCAAAGCGCGTCGCAACGATTCAGGCGCTCTCTGAACAGCGGCTCTTGTTCGGCATCGCTGTCGGCCACCTGCAAGAGGAGTTCGACACGCTCGGCACCGAGCTGCGCCGCCGCGGTAGCGCGACTGACGAGATCATCGCCGCGATGCGCTCGTTGTGGTTTGACGACGCGCCTAAGATCGACGGCGAGCGCGTGCGCTTTGCTGGCATCCAGTCCTATCCGCGACCGGATCGTGTGCCGATTGTCGTCGGTGGCCGCAGCCGGGCTGCCTACCGCCGGGCTGTCCGGGTAGGAGACGGCTTCTATGGCTGGCTCCTCGCCCCCGACGCGACCGCAATAGCGCTTGCCGGGCTCCGCGATGCGCACTCCGAAGTTGAACGTCCTGCCAGCGTGGGCACGCTCGAAGTCAGCGTCACGCCGCCCATGACCGTCGATGCTGGGCTAGTGGAGCAGTACGCTGAGCTTGGTGTCGAACGCTTGATAGTTGCGCCACCGCGTGGCGCAGATGAGCGCGGTATCCTGACCATGATCGAAGGCGTAGGAAACGAGCTGATACCGCGTTTCGCCTAGCGTTGCCGGTCGTAGCCGGGGCGTGAACTCGCGGACGAAGTGGGGTGGGATGACGCCGGACCGGGAGCTAGGCACTATGGCTGCGGAACTCGTCGGTCAGGGCGCCGAAGCCGTCCTCCTGATGGGCAGCCATGCGCGGGGTGATGCGATGGCTCACTCGGATGTCGACCTGCTCGCCATAGGCGAAGGTCCGGAGTATGTGCTGCAGCGTCGGTGCGGCTATCTCTTCGCGGTTTCCTGGACCACGGTCGCGGCCGTCGAGCGCTCGTTCGCTGAGCCGGCAAGCGCCGGGTACGCCGTCCAGGGCTGGCGTGATGCGCGGATCCTGGCCGACCGAGACGGGCTGGCGGCCGGGTTACAAGAGGCAGCGAGGGAGTGGGCATGGCAGCGTGTCGGTGACGCTGCCTGCAATAGGTACGTCGCCGGAGAGCTTACCGGCCTCGCCGAGGAGGTTCACAAGCTTGCAAACCTGCACGCTACCGGGAACCTGCGCGGCGCGGCTGTGCAGCGCAACCTGCTTGCGATTCGGCTCAGCGTCATCCTCGGGGTGCATCTGCGGTTGCTGTACTCGACTGAGAACGAGCTTTGGAACATGGTCGCCGCGCAGTTGGATGACCGGTGGCGACAAGCCCAGGACACCGCATTCGGTCTCTCTGGCGAGCCATTTGGGGCAACATGCGGGGCTGCGCTGCAGCTCTACGGTCTGGCCGCCGAATTGACCTTGCCGCTACTGGATACGCGGCAACACGAGGTCGTTCGCGCCGCCTGCGCGTTGGACCTATCTTGAATGAGATGGATGCGTTGCGCGTGACATTGCCAAAAACCGTTTCGGTTGTGGTCGTCGTTGAGCATCAGAGCCGGTTCCTGGTGATCGAGGAGGAGCGCGGCGGGCCGGACGGTCCGATATGGTATTTCCCGTCAGGTGCACTCGAACCGGGTGAGGGGCTGGCAACCGCGGCGCGGCGCGAGACGCTGGAGGAGACAGGCTACGAGGTGCTGCCGGAGCGGGTGATCGCAATCAACCATGGCGCGTTTTCGGAGCCGGCTGGTCTGCTGTGGTGGCGTTTCGTTGTGGCTGCCCGGCTTGTCTCCACGGACCCGGCACGCGTCATTGAGGACGACATTCAGAGTATCGACTGGTTAGCACCGCCGGAGCTGGCGGCGCGTCGTCTGCGCTCGCCGGATGTCGTCGACCTGTGCCGCCTGTACGATAGTCAGCGAGGACTGCTGCTGGAGGATGGCTGCATCTTGTCATGTGACGGTACCCTCGAAGGTTTCTTCGCGTAGGGCGGGAGTTGCAGATGGACGCTACGAGCGGCGTCGTGGCGCAGGATACAACCGAGTTTCCATACGATAAGCGGCTGAAGAAGAGCATCTACGAGGACGATCTCTACAAGCTTCATATCGAGCTCGCGAAGTTCCAGAGCTGGGTCAAGGCGGAGAACGAGCGGGTGCTGATCATCTTCGAGGGCCGCGACGCCGCCGGCAAGGGCGGGACGATCAAGCGTTTTCGGGAGCACCTGAATCCGCGCGGCGCGCGCGTCGTGGCGTTGGAGAAGCCGAACGAGACCGAGCAACACCAGTGGTATTTTCAGCGCTACGTCAGCCAGCTACCGGCCGGCGGCGAGATCGTCTTCTTCGACCGTTCCTGGTACAACCGCGCCGGAGTCGAGCGGGTGATGGGTTTCTGCACGCCGGAAGAGTATCTCGAATTCATGCGCCAGTCGCCCGACCTCGAAAACTCATTGGTAAGCAGCGGTACCCATCTCTTCAAGCTCTGGTTCGCCGTCGACCGGGATGTCCAGCGCGAGCGGATCGAAGCGCGCAAATCCGACCCGCTGAAGCACTGGAAGCTCAGCGCCCTGGACGAGTTCGCGATGTCAAAGTGGGATGAGTACACCGAAGCGCGGCGGATGATGTTCTTCTACACGGATGTCGCCCATGCCCCATGGACGGTGATCCTATCCAACGACAAGCGCCGCGCGCGGCTTGGCGCGATCCGTCATGTCCTAAGTCAGATTGACTATGCCGACAAGGACGCCGATGCCGTTGGCAACCCAGATCCCCTCATCGTTGGTCCAGCGGAGAAGATGTTCTCCGAACATGCAGACGAGTTCCCGTCGCTCGACGCTCACTAGCGCTACGCGGTCACTCAGGGTATTCGTCGGGCTCCTGGGCCGTTGCGTACATCACGTCCGGGTCGATGCGGATGTAGAGCGGCCCGCCGCCGCCCCAGCTGCGCGGTCCGCCGGTTATTGACACAGCCACAAATGCGGCGTCGACAGGCGCAAAGTTCGGTTCGTCCTCTCCGATCAGCGTGGCCTGGCCGTGGATGGTGATGGCGTTGACCGTGCCGGAGTATTCCGTGAAGCTGACGCCAGGGCGCTTTCGAAGATGTCGCGCGCGGGCGGCCTCGACGACCGTCGGCACGTAGTACTTGCCACGGTAGAAGATCGCGGCGATGGGCGCGACTCGTGGCTCGCCGCGCGCTGTGACCGACGCGAGCGAGGCCGTCCGCATGCCTGTCAGGTAGCGCACAACCTGACGGGCGCTGAGAGTGTCCGTGTCGAGGCGCATCGAATCGCGTAGGAATGCGCCGGCCTGCCCGATGCTGCGATCGAGCAGGCCCTGCAACTGTTCGAGGTCTTGCGGTGTCTCGTGCATCGCCGCGGTTATGCCGTGCGCCGGAAGCGGCGGAATTCGCTCGTGATCCAGCGGTTGCGCGTCCGGGCGCAGCGGCGGCAGCCGTCAAAGCGCAGTTCGATGTTCCGGGCGCGGTTCAGGTCGGCGATCAAGATTGTCTCGTTCATGCGATCCCCTTTCGTGTCTACGGTATCTAGTATCGGGGATGCGCGACCGCGTAACATCGGCGGAATATCGTAATTGGAATGGACGTCGGTGAGGCACGATGCGAAGAACGTCGTACTACGCGTATGCGCTATTGGGTCAAGATGTCACGGTGGCGTAGGGCCGGGGCTCGTCCCCGGCCGGCGAATGGGATTCTGGTCGAACGCGGCCGGGGACGAGCCCCGGCCCTACGTTGATCCTATGGCGTTATGAACCCGCATCGAACGTCTCCAGGCGCTGTTTGACGTCGGCGAGGAAGCGGGTGGCGGCGAGGCCGTCGAGGAGACGGTGGTCGACGGACATCGAGAGGTTCATCATCGGCCGGATGCCGATCATGTCATCGACGACGACGGGGCGCTTGACGATCGCCTCCATCGAGAGAATGCCGGCCTGCGGCTGGACGAGCAGCGGCGTCGATGAGATTGAGCCGAGCGTGCCGGGGTTATTCAGGGTGAAAGTGCCCCCGCTGACGTCGTCCGGGGTGAGCTTGCCGTCACGGGCGCGTTCCACCAGATCGTTGACGGCGCGCGCCAGGCCGGTAGTGTTCTTCTCGTCGGCCTGCTTGACGACCGGCACGATCAGGCCATCTTCGAGCGCGACGGCGATGCCGATGTTGATCGCCTTGCGGCGGATGATCCGGCCATTGTCCCAGACGGCGTTGATCTCCGGGTAGGCCTGCAACGCTTCGACGACGACGCTAAGGACGAGCGGAACGTAGGTCAGGCTGAAACCCTCGCGGTCCTGGAAATCCGCTTTGTGGGCCTCGCGGTAGTCAACGACGGCGCTCATGTCGACTTCCATCCAGACGGTGACGTGCGGTGCGGTCGTCACCGAGCGCACCATGTGCTCGGCGATCTGACGACGCATCGCGCTCGCTTCGATGACCTCGTCGCCCGGCCAGACATCGACCTGGGGCGACGGCGTGGCAGCGCGCTCCGGCGCAGGCGGTGGCGTGGGTTGAGACGGCCGCTGCTCGACGGCGGCTGCGGCAGGTCCACGCTCGATGTGCGCTTCGATATCGGATTTGGTGACCCTGCCGCCGATGCCGGTGCCGTTCACCTCGGCGAGGTCAATGTCGTGTTCGTCAGCCAGGCGGCGCACGAGTGGGGAAGAGCGAATCTGGAGCAAGGCCCGCTCATCGCGGGCGTCGCGCGCCTGTCGAATCTCGGCGTCGACGTCGCGGGCCGCGCCGTTGGTCGGGCGCTCAGTAGCCGTTGATCCAGGGCCAGTGTCATAGAGCATGTCGCCACTGGGCTGCATCTCGTCCATCGTTGCGGCCGACAT
Source organism: Chloroflexia bacterium (assembly GCA_030431755.1). Classification (GTDB taxonomy): domain Bacteria; phylum Chloroflexota; class Chloroflexia; order Thermomicrobiales; family CFX8; genus JAUIIK01. The sequence goes on along the minus strand of JAUIIK010000045.1, from coordinate 292 downwards.
GACGACGGTGCGATCTTCCGCCTCGTCAGTCGCGCTGGATCCCGCCTCGGGAGTGGCCGCCTCGCCAGTGTCGATAACGCAGATGATCTCGCCGACTGGGACGACATCGCCCTCGCCGGTCAGGATCTCGATCAAGGTCCCGCTGACCGGGGCCGGAACCTCGGCGTTGACCTTGTCGGTGATGACCTCGACCATCGGGTCGTAGCGTTCGATGCGGTCGCCAACCTGCTTTAACCAGCCGGCGATTGTGCCTTCGGTGACACTCTCGCCGAGCTTCGGCATCTTGACGGTT
>JAUIIK010000044.1 GCA_030431755.1 Chloroflexia bacterium | reverse complement strand
GGGCGCGCGCAACGGCTTCGCGGGCGACGCCATAGACTTCGACAGCGTCGAGCCCGTCGACGCGCACGCCCGGCATGTCGTAGCCCAGGGCGCGATCGGCAACGCGTTCGACGCCCATCTGGAGCTTCGTCGGCACCGAGATGGCGTACTCGTTGTTCTGGCAGAGGAAGATGACCGGTAGATCGTAGATCGTCGCGAAGTTCATCGCCTCGTGGAAGTCGCCCTCGCTTGTCGCGCCTTCACCGAAGCAGACGACCGTGACGGCGTCCTCGCCACGCGCTTTGGATGCGAACGCGATGCCGGTGGCATGGGGCAATTGTGTCGCGATGACGCTCGATCCGGAGAAGATGCGCCGGTCGCGGGCGCTGAAATGGTTCGGCATCTGGCGACCGCCGCTGGTTGGGTCACCGGCGCGCGAGAGCTGCGCGAGCAGGATGTCCTCTGCCGTCAGGCCAAAGGCCATCGAGAGGGTGACGTCGCGGTAGTAGGGAACGAGCCAGTCTTTGCTGATATCGAGCGCCGCGGCCATCCCGCCCTGGGCAGCTTCGTGGCCCTGACCGGAGACGGCGAAGGGCGCCGCGCCCATCCGGTTCATCTGCCACATGCGCTCATCGACGGCGCGCGCCAGAAGCATCGTCTTGAACATCGACCGCATGAGGTCGGGATCGAGGTCGGCGGGCTCCTCGGTAGATGCGTCTGACGTAACTGGTGGTCGTTCGTGCCTGGCTTCGGTTGCCATGGCGTGGCCTCCGTCGTGGTCTATCCGACGCGCGTGTATGCCCTCGCTAGATGAGGGCCGCAGGTCGGACGCGAATGGTCAGGGCGCTGCGTGCTATTCGATTGTTCGGCGACCGTTGTCGCCGTTGCGGCTACAGGTGCAGCGGGCCGTCGCCGGTTGCCAGCGCGGCTTCGTGCAAGATCTCCGAAACTGTCGGGTGGGCGTGGACGGTGATGCCTAGCTCCCAGGCGCTCGCCTCGAACATCATTGCCAGCCCGGCCTCTGCGATCAACTCGGTTGCGAGGTGGCCGAGGATGTGGACGCCGAGAACCGTGTCGGTGTCGGCATCGACCACGACCTTGGCAAAGCCAGTCGTGTCGCCGTCGACACGCGCTTTGCCACTGGCGGTCATCGGGAACTTGCCCGCTTTGACGTTGTAGCCGGCGTCCTTGGCTTCCTGCTCGGTCAATCCGACCGAGCCGATCTCCGGGTGGCAGAAGGTCACCCAGGGGATCTTGTTGTAATCGAGTGTGTGTGGCTTGTGGCCGGCGATGTGCTCGACCGCGACGACGCCCTGGTGCATCGCGGTATGCGCGAGCTGCTGGAGGCCGGTCACGTCGCCGATGGCATAGACACCGTCGACGTTGGTCTGCATGTAGTCGTTGACCTTGATGTAGCCGCGCTCGGTCGTCTCGACGCCGATGTCGGACAGTCCGAAACCCTCGATATTGCCGTAGCGTCCGATGGCGACGAGCAGCGCGTCGGCTTCGATCACGTCGTCGTTGTACTTCATCGTGACGCCGTCGTCGCTGACCTCGAAATCGTCGGGCGATGGGCGGTGGCCGGAGATGACATTGATGCCCTGGCGCTTGAAGGCGCGTTCCAGGTCGCGTGAGACCTCGGCATCCTCGTTCGGCGCGATGTTGCCGACGATGGTGACCTCGGACTCGAACTCGTGGTAGACGCTGGCGAACTCCAGGCCGGTCGCGCCCGCGCCGCGGACGATGACGCGCTTGGGCAGGTCGCCGCTGTAGGTGGCGTGGTCGCTATTGATAATCGTTGTGCCGTTGGCTTCGAGACCCTCAATCTCGCGCGGCGTCGAGCCGGTGTCGATGATGAGCGCTTTGCTGGCTTTGACCGTCTGGGCTTCGCCGTCTTCCGATTCGACGCGAATCTCGCGCGGCGAGACGAGCGTGCCCCAGCCAGTGAAGGTGTCGATCTTATGTTTGCGGAAGAGATACTGGATGCCGTTGTAGTTCTGGTCGACGACGTCGCGCGAGCGGCGCATGGCCTGGTTGTAGTCGAGCGATATCTCGCCGGGAGTGACGCCGAACTCGGCGGCCTTGCGCACCGTCGAGGCAACCTCGGCAGCTTTCAATAATGATTTAGCCGGGATACAACCACGGTGGACGCAGGTGCCACCGACTAGATCCTTCTCCACGACCGCAGCTTTCAGGCCGAGCTGGCTCGCGCGGATTGCAGCCACGTAGCCGCCGGTTCCACCACCCAGGAATACGATGTCGTATTCATTCGCCGACATATTGGTATTCGTCACTTTCTCTCGCCGGATTCACGCAGTTCGTCCGGTGAGTTGGCCGGACCCTTCCAGTATAACAGTGGCTTACAGCGTTTCTGACCGGGATGCGTGGATCACGCCCGAGTTTGAGCCATTACAATGAGCGACTGCAATCGCTTCGCCGCCCGTGGCGTGTTGCCACCGGCGCTGGAGCAACCGTCAAGCTCTCGACTGGAACGGCGCCATCGGAGTAGCATCGGCGCTTCGTTCGTCGGGAGCAATGCGGGCCGAGAAGCGCGGCTGGCGCACGGAACGAAACGGAAGAGCCGAACGCTGATCGATGACAAGCTGGCGCGAGAATATGAAGAGCCCTACGGTTGGTGGGGGCTGGAACGCGCGACACCGCATCCGCTGACACTTCCGCGCCTGATTTCGACCGGTATGCTCGGCGCGGGGGAGGCCGCGCTGCTCACGTTGGCCATCGAGATGCGGCGGAGCATTATTGTGGCCGCAGAAGAGGATGGAGCCGGCAAGACGACGTTGCTAACCGCCCTGCTGGCCTTTATGGACCCCCAGACTCGCCCAATCTACATCCGCGGCATCTACGAGCGCTTCGCCTACATCGACGCGCTCGACCCGGAGAACCGCTACGTGCTTTGCAATGAGATCAGCGCCCACCTGCCGACGTATCTCTGGGGCCGTGGCGTGCGCTATCTCTTCGAGGGGCTAGCCAGGGGCTTTCCGCTGGCAACGACGATGCACGCCGGGTCGGCGTCGGATGTGCTCGCTACATTGCAGCGCTACCCGCTCGAAGTGCTGCCAGCTGACGTCGCCGGCCTGGACCTCGTCGTGATGCTCCGGCGCGGGATGGTCGACGGACACGAGGTCCGCCGGGTCGTGAGCGTCGACCGCGTTGTCGAACAGCGTGGCGCGCCAGCACTGCGCGCGCTCGTGGAGCGTGACCCGCTCCGCGCTGCGCCACAGCTCTTCTCGGGGCGCATGATCGCGGCGCTCGTGGACTGGGGCGACCTAAGTGACGCGGAAGCGTCGCAGTTGCTCGCTCGTCAGGAACGCTTCCTGCGCGAGTGCGTCGCGACGCATGCCAACGACCCCGAGGGCTACCAGCGCGCGCTGGCGGAGTTTCGCGGCTAGCCAGCCTTGCGGCCTACTCCGACGGCACGAAGATCGGCGCAAGCCGCCGCTTGTGCGCGGAACCACGGTTGAGTGCCAGGACGCGTTCGAGCACGCGCGGCGAGATTGCGCTGGTGTCGCCTGCCTCAATCGCCGCCAGTGCCTCGTCGAGCTGTTCATAGGTAATACCCAGCTCGCTTTCGTCCGTCTGGCCCTCCCACAGTCCGGCCGAGGGGGCGCGTTCGATGATGCGCTCTGGCACACCGATTTCGCGCGCTAGCTCGCGGACCTGCACTTTGAGCAGGCTGGCAATGGGCAGGAGATCAACGCCGCCGTCGCCATACTTGGTGTAGTAGCCGACCTCCAGCTCGCTGCGGTTGCCGGTGCCGACGACCATGCGGTTGAGCGTGTTGGCGTGGTGGTAGAGCGTGATCATTCTCAGGCGCGGTTTCACGTTGGCGTCAGCGAGCTGCGAGCCGTCCGGAAGCAGTTCGAGGAACGCGTCATAGATGTTGCCGAGGTCGATCTCGCGGTACTCGATGCCCCAGTGCCCGGCAATCAGCTTGGCGTCGGCGACATCCGCTGGGATCGAATGAGCTGGCATTGCGATGCCCAGGACGTTTTCCGGCCCGACCGCCCTGGCGCATAGACCGGAAACGACAGCGGAGTCGATACCGCCGCTGAGCCCAACGACGGCGCCGGAAAGTCCCGCACCCTCGATCTCGCCTCTAATCCAGCTAGCAATCTCGTTTGCGAGCGCCATGTTTACCTTTCCTCCCGCGGACGATTCCACGACGGGGCCATTGTAACCGGCTAGTCATGACCTCCGTCTTTGAATTTGAGCGAATCCAACGAGGTTTCTGTTCGTTGAATAGCTTGAGGGTTGAGAGGGACGTCACGGGGCTGTGGACCCCGGTCCCCGATGAAGGCGAATACCGCGAGATGTTGATCTGGCTGGCTGTCAGCGTGGCAGCTGTACTCACGATCATTTCACTGCGCTCGATGGCGTATGCCTTCGCCGCGTCGTTCGACCAGCCGCAAGCGACGGCGCTGCTGACGCACGACGGCGCGCTCGAAGCTGCGCCACCGGTCGAGCCGCGCCTCGGGCCGACCGAGGCCTGGATGCTCCTGGTTGAATTCCTCTTCTCGATTGCCATTTCGTTGCTGATCATCGGGTTTGCCTTCGCCGCCGCGATGCCGGGCCGGTTGATGGTCGGGGCGCTGCTGGCGCAGGTCGCGGTGCTTGGCGCGTTGCTGGCTCCGTCAGTCGGCTATCGCGTCGGCACGGTCGTCGTGCGGCCGGCCGCGATTGCCCTCGGGATTGCCCAGCTCGCCCACGTCGCATTCTTCGTGCGCGCGATGCAGGCGCTGCTCGGCTAGCTGCTTCCACTGCCAACAGAGCATGTAGCGTAGACTTCGGCCAAGACGTTCGTCCGACAGAGATCCGGAGGACGCGTGCTCCTCACTGCGGCTGAAGTTTTGCTCTTCGCACACCTCGTCTGGGCTGGTTTCTACCTGTACAGCCGGCGGGCCGATGGTGTTGGTTTTGGCTTGTTGGGCGGCGCATTGGTCTACAGCGCTGTCTTGCTAGCAGTCGTGACACGTAACCGCGGATTCGCGGTCCTGCCCACGCTTTTCATTGCGCTCACGATGGTTGCCTACGGCATGGAGCGGCGACGCCAACCGCGCGATGCTGTGGCGGATTCACCGAGCCGAGAAGAGGTCGACCAGCAGCCGCTTCTGATGCTCGCTGCTGGAGCCGTGGTCACTCTGATTCTTGTCGTCATCGTAGGAGGGGACTGGGTGACGCCAGATTTCACTGGCGACGGCATCCTCAGCACCGTGGCGGACGCGATATCTGGCGTGGTGGGCAGTCGCGTTGCGTTCGTTGCGGCCGTGTGCTGCTTGCTACTCCTCGCCGGTTATGCGCTCTACGATTTCAATCGACAGACGGATGAGGCAGTCATCACGGACGTCGCTCGTTCGTATGACTACTCATTCTTGATCGCACTGGTCTTCGGCGGACAGATCGTGCTGGCGATGTGGTGGAGCACCGGCGCAACATCAGGGATGCTGACGCTGCTGCATGGGGCGCTCGTGGGCGCCATCGCGACCCAGGTCTATCTCAGCCGCGTCCAGGGACTCCTCGATCAGGTCGCGTTCGCCAGGGTTCCCTGGCTCCGCGAGGAGCGGGCGCATCTGCGCGAGATCGAGAATCTCCTGCCGCGAGTCAACATGACCGACCCGCTGACGATTCCCGAGGATGAGTTCGCGAAGCTGACCCGGCGCGCCTTGAGCCACTACGGCGATCTGACCAAGCTGGCGACGAGCCCGCTGACGAACTTGCCGGAGGTCCACCGCCGCTTGCGCGCCCGCAATGCCGAACCGGCCACGCTCGAACGCGCCCGCGAGCTGAAGCTGGTGCTGACCGACGCGATCGAGCGGTTGAAGCCGGCGACCGGCGAGGAGCTTGGGACGACCGACGAATGGCGCTTCTACAACGCGCTCTATTACCCCTACGTCGTTGGTATGCGGCCCTACAGCAGCACGGCGGTCCACAGCTTTGAGGAGCCTGCGTATTTCGATGTGCTCGACTGGTTTCGGACCTATGTGCCGGAGCGGACGCTGTACAACTGGCAGACCTCGGCGGCCGGCCTTGTTGCTGGGCACCTGCGGGAGCAAGAGGAGCTCGCCAGCTCGTTCGACGGACTGCCGGCCGAGCTGGCGTCGGTCAGGTAGCCTCGCCAGCGCGGCGCGGATCCGCGCGAATCGCGGCGATGATGACGCTGGACTCCAGCAGCTCCTCGCCGCCAACGGCCAGCGAGACAACCAGAACCCAGGTCTGGTCCGTCAGCAGCCAGACGCCAACGCCGGTCACGGCCAGTCCGATCACGGCGATCCGGAAGCCGCGCACCATCTCAAGCAGCTCGCGCCGCGTTCCGCCGACTGTCTTCGAGCCGGTGATCCAGGCCCAGACGCCCAGCGTGAAGGCATAACCACCCGTTGCGAGCAGCAGGTATGGCAGCGTCCAAGCTGCACTTGTCATAAGGAACTGCATCGAATCCTCCTTTCAGGCTCAGCATGCCGTTTTCCGCGCTGCCATCGTCACCAGAGGGACTGCCAATCACTGCCACGCTGCTGCACCGCCCGAGATTCGGCAGTGGATGGCAGGGCAATGAGTGACGCTGGCAGCGCCCTCCGGCATAGGCTCGACCTACTGATTCGCAGTTCGCGACCGAAGGAGGACAACATGGTCGCTCAAGCACAGGTTTCAATGTCGACGGTGTCGGAGACGCCGGCTGACTCGCTCTTGCGCCGGGCGCTCGTAGGCGACGCGATCTTCTGCGGGCTCGCTGGTACCGCTATGGTCGCCGCGTCGAGCTGGCTGAGTGAGTTCACCGGCCTGACGCCGAACTGGGTTCCAGCGGCGATTGGCGCGGGGGTGTTGCTCTGGGCTGCGGAACTCGTCTGGATGTCCCGGCGCGAGCGCCTGAGTACGACACTCGGCGCGGTCGTTGTTGGCGGCGGTGTCGCCTGGGTGGTGGCGAGTTACGCTATCCTGCTGACAGGCGCGCTCGACTTGACGACTGCTGGCGCCTGGACGGTCGGCATCCTGGCGGAGATTGTCGCGGTGTTCGCGGCGATCCAGTTTCTCGGACTCCGCCGCTTGCGCGCCGCAGCGTAGTTTTAGTCGGCTAGGGAGCCGATAGAGAGGGCAATGATGGCCAAGAGTAGCGCGGAGCTTTCGCAGGAATTCAACGGCACGGCAAGCGCCTTCGCCGATCTCGTGCGCGGCCTCAGCGACGAGCAATGGCAGGCGACGTGTGAGGGCGAGGGCTGGTCGGTCGGCACGACGGCGCACCACATCGGGCAGAGCCTGGAGACGACCTTCGGACTGGCCAATCTGATTATCACGGACAATGTGCCGTCGGTGAGCATGGAGGACATCCACGCTTCAAATGCCGCGCACGCCGAAGAGTTCGCTGCGCCGGACCAGGCTGAAACGCTGGCGCTGATCGAACAAGGCACGGCGGCGGTGACGGCAGGCATCGCCGCGCTGTCGGACGATGACCTCGACGCGGCCGCCGTCGTCTCGGCGTTTGGGCCGGATCCGCTGCCGGTCCGCAACTGGATCGAGATGGTCGTTATCGGCCATATCGGGATGCACCAGGCCAGCATCGAGGCCGCGACCGGCCAGTAGTCCGGCAACTCCGTCACCAACCGGGGATCAATGGCGCTCCACGGTTGGTGACGGAGTCCTTCTTGTTGTGGAGCTGACGTCTAGCGGCGTGGAGTCCAGCGCCCGGCGCCGGATCGCCAGAGTGCGACCAGATCCTCACGGCTCGCATTCGGCACAAGCCAATCCTCATCGGCGATGGTCGTTGGCGCGCCGTGGCCCGGATAGAGTGTTGTCGCCTCGGGCAGTGCCGCGATCCGAAGGACACTCGACGCCAGCGCCCACGGATCGCACTCCGGGCGGTCGAGATAGCCCGCCCCGCCCTTGAGTACGGTGTCACCAGTGAAGAGCAGATCCTGTTCCTGGAGCCACAAGCTGATGCCACCCCAGGAGTGCCCCGGCGTATGCAGCACCTGGAGCGTGTGCCCGGCGAGGTCGAGCCGGTCGCCCTCAGCCAGCTCCTGGTCGATGGCGACGGGCGCAATGACGAAGGGCAGGTCAGCGCGCTGCCCAGACGGGTTCTCGAAGAGCTCTCGGTCGGCCGGATGGCCGAGAAGCGGGATGCCGAGCTCGCGCACCAGACTTGCGTCCGTGATGTGATCCCAATGGCCGTGGGTTGCTATGAGCCGCCTCACGGGCGCGTCGAGTTCGTCTGCGGTTTCCAACGCGGCTCGCCAGGCATCGCGTGGCGCGTCGATCAGGACACTCTCTGCGCCGGGCGCAATCACGACATAGCAAGCCGTCAGCATCGGACCGCCAATGAATCTGCGGACGGTTAGCTGGTCGGTCGTCTGCATGCGCTCCCTCTCGATAACTCGTTACCAACCTTCTGATTCAACACCAACAGAGGCATCTGCATTTCATCACGAGACGGCGTAGCCATCGCAATGCGACATAATGCATGGAATTGGACAAGCCAATACGTGAGTAACAGGCGTGAAGCCCGCTTCGGGGAAAGCGGGCTTCACTGCGGGAACATGTGTGCATACCCATGGCTGTGGCCACAGCCTGTACGGAAGGGGGGTAGTGTGCTCTGAAGCCAGTCGGGGGAACCGGCTTCATCACGAGTGAAAATCCAGGTTGTGGAGAGTGGTTACGCTCTGGCGCTGGAACCGTCTCAGCGTCCAGGCGTGCTAAGGTGTTCGCAACACTGACGACTTGCCTTTAGGGGAATTCCGGGAGGACACACGATGGCATCGAACTACGGAGAGATGACGAAAACTGAACGCGTGATGGCGGCTGTTCACGGTGAGGAGGTCGACCGCATACCCGTCTGCTTCTGGCACCACTTCCGGCCGGCGGGCTCCGGACGCAGGATGGCCGAAGCGACATTCGACTTCTTTGCTGCCAGCTTCGACCTCGACATCATCAAGATCATGCCGGATATCGAGTATCCCTTCCCACGCCGGTCGATCAAGACGCTCGACGATTGGCGCTTGATCGAGCCGATCGACGTCGAGCGCTCGCGCTTCTTCAACCAGCGCGCTGTGTCGATCCAGTCGCTGCGTGACGCCGTCGGCTACGAGACGCCGATTATCATGACCGTCTTTTCACCGCTCTGCCAGATGCTCTATTTCGCCGAAACCCGCGATCTCTTCTTCGAGCACTACGAGCAGTCGCCGGCAGTGATTCACGAGGCGCTGGCGACGATTGCCGAGAACCTGCGGGCCCACATCCAGCACATGCTCGATAGCGGCGCAGACGGCGTGTTCTTCGCGCTCCAGGGCTGCACGGACGCGATCATGACCCGCGATCTCTACCGCGAGGTCGGCCGGCCGTATGATCTGATCTCGCTGCAAGGCTCGCGCGACAGCTGGCTCAATATCCTGCACATTCACGGCGACCAGGATCTGCACTTCGACGAGGTGCTCGACTATCCGGTGCAGGTGCTCTCGTGGTCCGACCGGCTGGCCGGCCCGAGCCTGAAGGAGGCGCGCTCGCGGACCAGTAAGTGCCTGATGGGCGGCTGGCACGAGTTCGGCGCCCTCTCGAACGGCCCCGAGGAGGAGATCCGCAAGGAAGCCGAGGACGCCATCGCCCAGACCAACGGTCGCCGCTTCATCTTGGCCAACGGTTGTTCCGTGCCCGACGATACCCCCGAGGAATGGCTCTACGCTGCCCGTGAGATTGTGGACTCGCTCGAACTCCCTGGTTAGAAACGTAGGGATTGGGGAAGAGGGATTGAGGATTAGGAGAGGGGCGTCGATATGGCGAAAGTCCAGCTGAGATCCAGATTGAGGTTGATTGACCCGGATTCGGGATTTCACTATTCCCCCATCCCAAACCCCGCCCCGTTGCCGCAATGAGCTCGGCCACGCGCAAGGAGCGCGGCACGGTGATCGCGTTGATCAGCGATGTCTTCTTCGGCATCACCGTGCGAAATGTTGGGCGTAAGCTGGATTTCGAGATGATCGTCATTCGCGACCCCGACGAGCTCGACCAGACGCTGGCGGTATACGAGCCGGACCTCCTGATCGTCGATATGACGGTGCCAGGTGATGACGAAGAGGTCTGGGAGCGCATCGAGGAGATCGCCGAGTCCGATGTCCGGGTGCTTGCGTTCGGACCACACCGCGAGGTAGAGCTCTTCAAGCTGGCGAAGGGCGCGAGCGTTACCCGCGTCGTCGCCAACTCCCAGTTCCACCGCGAGATGGGCGAACTGATCAACCGCTACGCCCTCCCGCCAGCTGACGACAAAGAGGACGACTAATCGCTATCCACCGGCAATGAGCCGGTCACCTGCGGACGCGTCAATCCAGATGAAATCGTCGGCATCCGGGCTTGGCCTGTTGGTCAATTCGAACTCCCAGGTGAGCCGCCATTGAGCTTCAAGTTCACGAACGACTCGGCCATCGACAATATCCTCGTAGAAGTTGGTGAAGACAACCGCGAGCCGGACATTATCGATACGAGCGCCGTCAAGCGTGTCGTCCACGCGGATGAACTGCTCTGTGCGAGTACGTGCCTCGGCTTCCTGAATCGTCGGATTTAGGGAACCCGCGTACGGGAAGTCCCAGCGCGAGAAGCTCACTACTAGACCGGTATCCAGATCGACGCCGACCTTCACGGTTGTTGGTAGCCAGACACCCTGCACTTGCTTGCCCCAGGTGACGTCGTAGCGTTCATCGGAGAAGGCAATGACGATGGTATCTGGCGGAACGAATCGTGATAGTGCGGTGTAATCGGGGTAGTGCTGCTGCAAGAACTCCTCGGCGATGCGCTGGGCTTCCGCTTCCTCGATGCGCTGAGGCGGTTTGGCAAGTGTCGTGTTGTTGTACAGCTCCGCGACAAACAACTGATCGTTGGTAGCGTCGACAATGAACAGATCTCGGAACTGCGTATCGTCCCCGCGACCAGCGACCGGACGGCTAAGAACTACCGTGGTTTGGTCATCTACCGTGTCGATAGAATCAATGGAGAACGCTGCTTCACTGTCGTTGAGAAACGCACGGGCCTGCGCGATTGCCTTGATCGCGGCTGGATTAGAGTCCGGCGCCTGGTCGATAAGATTTGGCCGACCAATCAACCGCAACTCGGTCGTTGCGCGAGCAATCACGTCGTTTGTGTCTGCATGTCGCACCACGAGCACGACTTCAATGTTGATACCCTCCGAGGTGTCTGCGTCGGTATCGCAGCCTGGATAGATCATTGACATCGATAGCTCGCCACTGAGTTCACCATTTGGGCCCGTCGTCATCTCGTCAATGACCGTCCAATAGGCGTCGCTACCCGCCTCGTGCGCCAGGAGGGATGCAGCGCTGTTTGCGGGCAAGTTCGCTGTAGCCCAAGTCACCGATTCCTGGCACGAGAGGCTGACGGGTTTGATGACCAATGCGGGCGCGGTAACAGGCGGGATTCGAGTACCGTCGGTGACCTCAAAGATCCAGGTGACAAAGATCTCACGGCCAGTTTGCGGGTGTGGACCCCAACTAGCCTCGACGAAGAGCACGTAGTTCCCCAGAGGCAGATCGGGTTCGAACTCCGGTCGCGTCGGATCGTCTGCGGTCAACGTGGCAACCGGCTCTTGGCGCATTTCTAAACGGTAGGCGAGCGAGCCGGGTAAGGTGTCAGGAGACCCGCCTGGAGCCACCACTACCCCGGCGATCTGGTGGATACGCATCTCTACATAGTTTGGTGGGCGGCTATATTCATCGCCATGAATGAGGATTGAGAGTGCCGAATCCAGATTGACCGAGGCCGCGTCGATGAAGATGGGCATGTGCCGGTACACGACGCTGCTCGTCGTCTGGATTGGGTCGCTGAATTGCCAGGAATAGCTGCCGAGTTTGCCTTCGATGGTGTTGGCGCCAACCTGTAGATCGGCTTGCGGTGGCACGAGTTCCTGGTTTGCGATTGCGGTAGCGGTTGCGACGGCTGGCGGCGTTGCCGGGATCTCCGTTGGCGTCGGCTCCGCAGCTTGGTCGGGCATTGTCGTCGTTCCACCTGGTCGCCAGGCAGGCGGGCTCATGAGCGGGCCGCTGACGCCGGTGTCGATCTGGTGCGTTACGGAGGCGGACTCAGGGTCGTAGACGGTGAGTTCGTAGCCGGTCGACTCGGCGGAGAAGACCATTCCGGCCCGCAGATAGGCGAGTTGGCCAGCGTCGGACCAGACTGGATAAACGCCGGTGGTTGAACCGGGAATCTCCGTCAGGATGGAATCATCTATGTTCACGATCCAGACGGAGTGGCCGCCAAAATCGCCGGCTGTGACTGCGACATGCGAGCCATCTGGCGACCAGGAGGGGCTGCTAACGGTACCGGCCGTTTCGGTGCCTATCCGGCGCCGTTCGACGAATGCACCGGTCTCGGAGTCAAAGCCTACGATTCTGATTTCACTGCCGTCGGTGATCGCGACCTCATCGTTGTTAGACCACCCGGCAGCGCTGCCGGTGATGCGATCAGTGACTTGAAGGCCTCTGCGATCCGATGGCGCTGTATCGACATCTGACACAAAGAGTTGGGAATCATCATCAGAGAAGGCTTCGAAGATCAGCCAGCGGCTATCCGGTGACCAGGTGAGTTGTTGGTCGAATCCAGGGGCTGCGTAACCGTCGACGAGATCGATCACGTACTGTGCGCCGTCCTTGACATCAATGACCACCACGCGGCTTGGTGATCCGCCGGGAACGTCGCCTCGGTCAAGCTGGGTGAGTGCGATCAGGTCTCCATCGGGTGACCAGACGGGATTCCGGAGGTGTAAGTCGTCATCCTCGGATGGTCCGTATAGCTCTGTCAAGTCGCCGCCATCGGCGTTCATGAAATAGAGTGCGTCGGCGCCGCTGCGGTCGCTGACGAAGGCGACGAGACTACCGTCGGGCGACCAGGCAGGGAAGGCGTCGTTGGCGGGGTGGTTGGTCAGGTTGACCGGCTCGGAGCCGTCGAGGCTGACGAGGAAGATGTCGGGGTTGCCGTTGAGTGGCTCGGTCTGCATCGTCACCGCGAGCTGCTGTGGGTGGCGCTCCTCGCTGCCACCGAGCGCGGGCGCGCTGTCGTCCTCGAAGCCTCGGAAGATGGCGATGAGCACCAGCGTCAGGAGCCCAAATCCCGCTATGGCGGCAGCGATCCCGAGGATGCGGCGTGTGCCAGGCCAGCCGCGTTTGTCGACGAGCGCCGGCATCTGGGGCACCGGTTGTGGGAGAGTCCCGGCGCGTGGTGAGTCGCTTGCTGCTTCGTCCCACGGGAGTGCCGGGGCATGGCCGTTCGGCGTGGAGACGGCCGGCGAGCCGAGTTCGGCATAGAGAGCATCCGCCAGATGGGCAGGAAATGAAGCCTCCGGCCAGTCAACGTCGTCATCGCTCTTGATGGCCGTGGCCAGCATGGTGAAGTCGGAGAATTCTGGATCTTTGGTTTCGCGAGCGTTGATGCCGGTGGACATGTCGTCGAGTAGTTGGTCGAGACGCTCTTCGATTGGCGGGTTCGGTTGTGACGAACCGGTCATGTGCGGCTCTCCTTCTCCTCGATGACGTGTGCCCGCAGGGCGAGCATGGCGCGGTACTGGAGCTGGCGGATGGCGGACGGGCTGCGGCCCATGACCTGACCCGCTTCGGCGGCGCTCAGGCCGTCGTTGATGCGGAGCCGGAGCACAAGCTGGTGGTCGTCAGAAAGCAAGCGCAACGCCCGCCGCAAATTGTCGCGATCGACGTTCTGGAGCGCGCGATCCTCGGGCAGGTCGGTCGTGTCCGGGAGCGTCGCGGCGAGATCGAGCTCGACGATCTGGGGTCGGTGCTTGCGCCAGCGGTCGCGAATCAAATTGCGGGCGATGGTCGCCAGGTAGGCGCGAAATGGCGCGCCGGTCTCTTCGTAACGCGGCAGCGAACGCAACGCCCGCAGGAAGACCTCTTGCGTCAGATCCTGCGCCTCGGAGACATTGCGAAGGGCGCGATAGGCGATGGCATAGACAGGTTTCCACTCGCGCTGGCAGAGGGCATCGAGGGCCGCTCGATCGCCCTGCTTGGCCCGTTGCACGAGCACATCCCCTGCCATGACACCACCCTTCTACGAACCTGAACGATAGCGGAGGGTGGACGTAACGAGGGATTGGGTGGAGTTTGCAGGTTGTAGGAAGCGGGGAAGCCCTCACCCCCAGCCCCTCTCCCAATGCTGGGAGAGGGGAGTGATACTGGTGGCATTGAAGTCGTCGCCTGGATCGGTTCCCCCTTCTCCTAGGATTGGGAGAAGGGGGTTATGGGGATGAGGGCCGTCCTAGTCCGCCGGGACGGCCTCGCGTTCGAGGATGCCGCTCTCGGTCATGGCGTCCTTGAGGGTGGCGACTTCGGAGGCAGTGAGGCTCGGGATCGGGCGGGTCATGGTGGGGCCGCAGAGACCGCGGGCGGCGAGGGAGCCCTTGATGCCGGCCGGGAAGTTGCCGACGCGCGGCACCTGGCCGGTGCGGACGAGCTCACGCTGGTTGTCCAGCGCCTTGGCATGGTCGCCGGCCTGGAAGGCGTCGTAGATGACGCGCTCGACGGCGGGCAGGACGTTGACGTGGGCGCCGATGATGCCGTGGCCGCCAACGCAGAGGGCCGGGTAGATCATCGCGTCGCTGCCGGTGAAGGCGCTGAAGTCGTCGACCTCGTTGCCGACCCGGGCGACCTCCTCGAAGTAGGCCAGCTGGCCGTCGCTATCCTTCAGCCCGACGATGTTGTTGTGGCGGGCCAGCTCTTCGACCGCCTCAACGGCGATGGCGACCTTGGTCATGCGGGGGATGTGATAGAGAAAGATCGGGACAGGGCTGGCGTCGGCTAGCTGGGTAAACCAGTCGATGACGCCGCGCGTTTCGAGCGGGTAGTAGAAGGGCGGCGGCGTTAGCGCGCCGACGGCTCCAACCTCGCCGCACATTTCGAGATCCGCGACGACGTCGGCGAAATGCGTGCCGTTTGCGCCGCCCATCACCGGAACCCGGCCGTCGGCGGCGTCGATCGTCGCCTTGAGCAGGTCGCGGCGCTGCTGCTTGCTCAGCCCGGCGCACTCGCCGGTTGAACCGAGCGCCGAGATGCCGTGGACGCCGCTCTCGATCAGCCAGTTGACGACGTTGTGAGTGCCCTCAACATCGACTTCGAAATCCTCGGTCAGCGGGCTCGGCATCGCCGGCCAGATACCATGAAAACGCGCCATGTCTCTCTCCTCCGCGAAGGTCTGGTAGTGCGTCGAGTCCAGTACACCCATCCTAGCGGAAGCGTCCCGGACTTGGAAGTGCCGCGCCGCTCAGTCTGCTGCGAAGAGTTCCGGCAGGCAGGCGACGGACGGCACGATATGCGTATGCCGGGTGATGCCGAGCGTCTCGATGCCGTGCGCGCCGCTGAGGACGCCGATGACCCAGCCGGCGCCGGCGTTCATGCCCGCCTGGAGGTCGAGCGGCGTGTCGCCGATCACTGCGACCTGCCGCACATCCGGAACGTTCAGATCCAGCATTGCCCGGTAGATCATGAAGGGCGCGGGGCGGCTCGCGTCAACGTCGTCGCCGGAGAGCGTCAACGCGAAGAGCTCGGTCCAGCCGAGCCGGTCGAGCAGTAGATCGACGAGCGGGCGGGGAAAGCCGGTCGTCAAGGCGACCTGGCAGCCGAGTTCCTGGAGCTGGCGAATCGCCGCCTCGGCTCCGTCAACCTCGGCGACGGGGCCTGACTCGTAGGCGTCGATGAGCGCCGCTTGAAAGGCCTCGAGCGCCTCTCTGGCAACCGCGTCGACTTCAGATTCCGGGTGCTTGCGGGCAGCAAACTCGGTCACCACCGCCAGCTTGCTCGCGCCTCGACGTTCGGTCAGCTCGGCGTCGGTGAAGGGCAGGTCGAAGCGGGTCAGCGCGGATTGGTAGGCGGCGATCACCGCGCCGTCGTCGCGGAAGGTCGTCCCGGCAAAGTCTGATACCAGTAGCTGTGGGGTCATTGTCTCCGTCACTCTCGGTCGCAAGCTGTTCTTCGATCATCATTCACGCTATTACTAGCATCCAGAGCGAGTTCATGGGGAAGCGAGCAGTCTGTGGCGGATCTACGACGAGTGCTCATCATCGGCATCGACGGCTTGCGCCCCGATCAATTCGACCCTGATCTCATGCCGGTCGTTGCCGGACTAGCCGTGGATGGTGTGCGGTTCGCCGACTTTCACTCGATCTACCCGCCGCATACCCGCGCGGTGATGGCCACGATGACGACTGGGACGACGCCGGGGCGGCATGGCCTCATCGGCAACTTGATGGAGGATCGCGGCAAGGTCGTCGACACGTCGAATTGGCGGCAGCTCGTCGACCTCGGCGGCGAAAGCGGCGATACATTGTTGGTTCCATCGCTGGGCGACTTGCTACATGCGCGTGGCGAACGGCTGGCGGTGGCCGCGAGCAGCAGCGGCGGGGTCGGCATGCTCTGGAACCCGCGTCAACGCGACCACAGCGTGAATCTGAACACAACCTACGGCAGTCCGACGGCAGGCGCTCTACGTGAGCGGCTCGGGCCAGTGCCGGCGCGCCTCGGGGACTTCATCGAGCTCGAGCGCGCCCGCTATGTCACCCGAGCAGTGACCGAGTGCTTTCTCGATGATCCGCTCAAGCGAGTCATCGTTCTCTGGATCGACGAGTTGGACCATGCGCTGCACTACACCGGGGTTGGTTCGGCGGGGTCCATCGCGGTGCTGCGCGGGATCGACCAGTGCATCGGCCAGGTGCTGGCTGCCCTGGAGCGCAGCGGGTTGCGGGAGAGCGTTGACCTGTTTGTGCTGTCGGACCACGGGCACACGACGCTGGAGCACGGTGCGACGCTTGGCGCATATCTCGATCAGGCGGCAGACGAGACCGGCGTCTCGATGGCGGAGTTCTCAGCAACGGGCGAGTTCATCTACGCGGCAAGCCCACCAGCGATACCGGACGCAACCGGAGCCTTGATTGCCTGGCTGGTAGCGCAACCATGGGTAGATGTCGTGCTGACCGGGCAGCCTGAACTCGCGACCGCACCTGGAACCGTTCCGTTGCGGGATCTCTGGAATGGTCGGTCGAACGTTCGGGCGCCGCTTCTGGCCGTCGCAACGCGTTGGACGGAGCGTGAGAATCAGTTCGGAGTGCCCGGACACAGTGTCTCATTGGCGGGGGATTCGGCACTCGTCGCGTCGCATGGGACGCTGTCGCCGTGGGACATGCACGGGTTCGCTATCGCGCACGGTCCGAGCTTCCGCGCCGGAGTCACCCCGACGACGCCCGCTGGCGCGACCGATATCCTGCCAACCGTGCTCCAGCTGCTCGACTTGCCGATTCCAAACGATCTCGATGGCCGGGTGCTGCACGAGGCACTGCGAGCGTCGGATGCGTCAGGTCCGATCGTCGCCGCGGAAATCTTGCGCGACACGAGCGGCGATGCACGCGTGCAGCTACACCGCGTCGGGAGCACGACCTACATCCATAGCTCGACCCAACGGGACATGCCGCAATTCAGTTGATTTGGCTAGGATGAGAGTACCGGTCGACGTGTAGGGCCGGGGCTCGTCCCCGGCCGCATCTTTGGCTCGCGTGCGCCGGCCGGGGACGAGCCCCGGCCCTACGAATGCGTTGTCTGCTTGGCCAGATTCAACCGGCGCTATTCCGCGCCGTAGCGCCAGGCGTAGTAATGGCGGCCGACGTTGCCGGCTTCGACACGCCAGTTGGGGTCGTTCTGCGGCGTGTAGGTCAGCACCCGGCGTTCGAAGCACTGGATCAGAACGAACTGCTGTACACCGGCAACCCGGACCTGCGCCCAGTATGGCTCGGCGATTGGCCGGCCCGTTGCGAAGAACGGGTCAAGGAAGAGCTGCGCCTCGATGTACTCACCATCCTGATAGACCGGACCGCTGGAGTTCATGAAATCCCAGAATGGCGCGGCGATGCTGTGGTTCGTGACTTCGTCCGTGTAGCCGACGCTGACGCCCTCGTCAATGAACGCTTGCACATCCGTGGCAACACTGCCGGCCCGGTTGATACCCTGCGATATGACCGAACCCACCGGCAGCGGCGCGGCGTCGAGCACCGCTCCAAAGGTTGCGTAGGTCGGGCCGTCCTCGTCGTCCGGGTCTCCGGCTGTGTTGACGACGGCCGGCTCGCGGTCGATGAAGGCGTTGTGGCCGACCTGCATCCTGCCGGTGATCAGCTCGACGACGAGCAGTCCGTTGGTGACGTACCAGATCGAACTGGCGTCGGCGTTCGGATCGGTGATCTCCATGCGGGCTTTGTCGCAGTACTGGACGAGCCGCTGGCCAAACGGCCCCTCTTCGTAATCCTCGCTCAACCCGCCGGTAAATGGCAGGCCGTCGGTCCAGAGCCACGAGCGCGAGACGACGCCTTCGCGCACCGGGAGATCGGTGCGCTCCCAGACGCGCAGGAATGCGGGATTGTCGAAGGCGTACTCTGCTGGCTCAGGCTCGCCGGCCAGGGCATCGGCAACCCAGTCCCAGCGGCGGTCGACCTGCTCGCGCTCAATGTTGTCCTGCGCGCCGAAGAGCACTTCCCATGTCTCTACCGGCAGCTCGCCGCCCTCGACGACGAGGCACTTGCAGCCAACGTGGGCGCGATTCTGATCGGCGGCTGTCATTGATGGGAAGAGCTTGTTCTCGGCGTGGTGATGGCAGGAGTTGCAGGCATGGCACGCGTGAGTCGACTGGTGGACGGCGGCTGGATCGATCGGGCAGCCATCGAGGCCGACGCCCCACTCGGGGTCGAGCGCGTACCAGGTCAGCGTTGTCTGGCCCTGCGGTGTTGACTGGAAGTTGCCGAGTTCGGCGAATGCGCTCAGGCCGGTCGAGAGTGACGCAGCTGCGCCACCGAGAATCGCAGCGGAGCCCTTGAGAAGTGTCCGACGATCGAGTTTGCGTTCCACTGTGCGTTCCCCTGTTGCTTTCCCGCCCGAGCTGTACAGGCTTCAGAAATAGACAGACCGGCTGGAGGAGCCGCACGACTTGGACTTGTTAGTGCGAGCTTCCGACCTGCTTCCGATGAGCTTCCACCTTCGCTCTTATTGCATCGCCTCCGCGCCGGTCTGATCCGACGCCTCTGACTCCGCGCTCCGGCTTCCGCTCACCTTCCACACGCCATCCACTCGCTGTCCGCCTCATACGGCTTCTGCAACCGGTCTGCGTCAGCCTTAAGGCGATGTTAGAGGAGTGTTAGCAACGTGTCAACACTGCTTCGTAATAGACTAACAATCCATCCTTGCGGCGATGTTGCCGCGTTCCATGCTCCAGACGTCGCTGTCTGGACTGTGCGACCTCCATTGGTCGTGATCGCTGTGACCGGTTGAAGGAGCCGTACAACGAGGCGTTTCGGGGTGATGCCGCAGAGCCGCAAGGCCTAGTGACCTCCGCCGCGGTCGCCGGTGGGACTTACACGGCCGGGATAGTCCCGGACCGCCGCCGCGCCAGCGCCGTTGTCCGGCGTCGGCCCTGCGGCCCCCTTACCGCCACGTCGCCCGGCTTCTTCAACCGGCCACGTGTGCTTTCAACACTTCCGATAATAGAGGCGGGCAACACACCCGCCATCCAGAGGACTACGCATTCATGTGAATGGACCATGTGCTGAGAACTGCGCATTGGCGTTGCTTGACCGGCGCCCTGATGCAGGCCGAAGAAGCAACTCTCCTCTGGTTGCGCGCAAACAGAAAGACGCGCCGTGTGGCGCGCCTTTCCGGGGAGGGTGAGAGGGTTTGGAGTGTGCTGAGTTGTTTCATCCGGCCACCGGCTGAAGGAGCCGTAGGATGTCGTGCTTCGCGCGGACCGCTGTGGTCCGTGCAGCCCGGGTTTACCGCGCCTTCGTTCTTACGTGCGCTCCCGGGTCTCTGAGCATGGCGGAGCTTTTCTTGCTTCTCTCCCACTGGCGAAGCGCGCCTTTCTCTCTGTCTTCTGCCCACAACCGCTGCCGTTTCGATTCGATCCCGGCGGTGAGCGTTGCCCGCTTCTTCTGTGCCTGTGGGTGCTCCGTTGTCTCCTCTCACGTCATCCTGCGGCTTCTTCAGCCGGCAGCCGACTTGTCGTCTAGTTCGTCTTCAGTGTTTGGCCAACCCAGCCCCAACGGCGGTCGACCGCGTCGCGCTGAATGGCCTTCGGGTTCCCGAACAGGGCAGACCAGGTGGCTTCGGGCAGCTCGCCGCCCTTGATGACCTGGCACTTGCAGCCTGGGTGGGCGCGGTTGCTATCTGCCGCCTCCGGGCTGGCGAAGAGCTTGTTCGCCGCGTGCCGGGCGCAGGCCTTGTCCTGGTCATCCCGCGTCGTCGCCAGGGCGAAGAAGGTCCGGGTGCGAACGCTATCGCCGGCTGGTTGCTGCGACGGCTGGGATTCGTCGGCCAGCGTGGCGATCGACGTGCTGAAGGTCAACGCCAGGCCACCGGCCAGGGCCGCGCCGCGCTTGAGAAAGCTACGGCGATTGATGCGCTTGTCCATGTCGATCTCCTCGTCTTGGCTCGCGTTCGAGCCGCCTGTACTGCTTCCGGCTGAAGGAGCCGCGCGACGTTGCGATTCGTCCTGACCACTTGTGTCTTGACGCCCCGGGTTTTCCGCGTCTTCTGTTCTTCTCTACGCTCCCGGGTTTCTGAGCTTGGCGGAGCGCGCATTCTTCACACCCCACGTTGCAACGAAGTCTTTCTGTCTCTTTGCCGCCCCCAACCGCTTCTTCTTCATCTTCGGGTCCGGCGGGGGGCCAAACTTCGCTTTACAATGTGGGCTCGCTCCGCTGTCTCCTTTCGCCTCGTCTCGCGGCTTCTTCAACCGGCCGCCTCGATCTCATCTGTATCCAGAATATCGGCGCGCGCAGCGTCCGGAAATCAAGCGCGATACCGGCTGGCTGTGAACTGCGATACACTCGCCGCTGCTGCTAGACTGGGGTCAACGGCGGCGCGTGCCGCCGGGCTAGATCCTCAAGCGACAGGGTTGATGGTGACCACCGAGAGTCTTTGCGCCCCCTCGCCCGAGGCGTAGGGGGCAGCGCGAGGCCAGCAAGGGGCATGGCGACCGGCAGATCCGGTCCGCCAGTCAGGTGGTATCCAGGCTTCCGGGCCGCTGACCAGTAGATCTCCTTACAAGACGGGCAATAGGAATGGCCGGGCAGCTCGCCCGGAGTACATGCGCTTGTCCGTCATCCACCAGCGCCGCCCGCACAGCCGCGGGCCGCGTTGCTTGAGGAGATCATTCAATGTTGTCTCTATCCGAAACCGCTCGGCGGTTCTGGTTGCTGTGGCTCGGCACGGTTGCCAGCACGCTCGGGGGTGCAATCGCGAAGATCGCCCTGCCGGTCTTTGTTGCCGGTGAGACCGGCTCACCGCTCGCCGTCTCCGCAGTTGTCTTTGGCTTCACTGCGCCCAGGCTCCTGCTGGGGCTCCCGCTCGGCCTGCTCGTCGACCGGCGTGACCGGCGGCGTGTGCTGGTCGGCGCAAACGCCATTCGCCTGGGATCACTGGCGCTCCTGGCGCTGGCCCTGACAACCGATCTATCGGCGGTTGCCGCGGCGATCGTCGTGGCCGTCTGTATCGGCTCGGCCGAGATCGTCGATGAGCCGGCGGTGACGGCGCTTGTGCCGGCGATCGTTGAGGCTGACCAGCTCGATAGCGCCAACCGGCGCTTCGTCGCGGCCGAGATGGTCGTCGAGATCACTTCGCAACCGCTCGGTGGCGCGCTCGTGGGCATCGGCCTGCTGGCGGCGGTCGTTGCGGGTGGCTTCTCCTATCTCATTGCGGTGGTCGGATTGCTGCTTGTCGCTGGTTTCTATCGTGCCGGAGGGAGTGCGTCGCGATCGCTCTATGCCGACGTGACTGCCGGGTTGGTAGTCGTCTGGAATCAGCCGGTGCTGCGCGGCATCACCCTGATGGCCGGGGTGATCAACGCCTGCTGGACAGCCTGGATCGTCGCGTTCGTCCTGCACGCGCTTGATCCGGGACCGATGGGGTTGAGCGAATGGAACTATGGCCTGGTGCTTGGCGCAGATGGCATCGGCGGCGCGGTCGGCGTCTTCTCGGTCGGCTTCGTTCTGAACCGGCTTGGCCGGCGCTGGGCGATTGGAATCAACATCCTCGGCAACGCCTTGATGTTCTTTGCGCCGCTGCTGACGCTGAACATCTGGTTGACGGCCATCGCCGTTGCCATCGGTGGCATCGGCGCGCCAATCTGGGGCACGGTGACGCGGACGCTGCAACAGCGCATCACGCCGGCTGACATGCTCGGGAGAGTCTCGTCGGCCTACCGGACGATTGCCTGGGGGGCGAACGCGCTCGGGACGGTTGCCGGCGGCGTTGTCGCGGAGCTCTTCGGGCTTGATGCGGTCTTCCTCGGCGCAGGCGTCCTGACGCTGGCGATGCTCGTACCGTTCCAGCGCTCAGTGACGTCGGACGCGATAGAGCGGGCGCAGGTGCGATAGGAACTGTAGTGAGCGACGGTAGACGAGGCGACGCGCCGAGTCGCGGCCACGTGGGGTGGCTATGGCCGTTGTGCGTCCGTAGCGCCTATGAGTAGCGCGTGTTGCCCCAGGTCGTTGGGTGCGAGGCCAGGCGGTCGAGCATGCCGGCGCGCTCGTAGGTCTGGCGGGCGGCGCGGTCGGCGTCGTCGAGGATCGTGTCGATGTCGAGCCCGACGATCTGATGATCCTGCTTGAGCACCTGGCCGTCGACCATCATGAACTCAACGTCGAGGCCGGAGCCGACGTAGACAACGCGTTCGAGCGGCATGAAGCGCGGGCCCATGCGGGCGGAGCGCAGGTCGACCGCGATGATATCGGCCTTCTTGCCGGCTTCGAGCGAACCGATCTCGTCGTCCATCCCGAATGCGCGGGCCGGATCGATTGTCATCATCTCGAGAATGCGGCCCGCCGGCAGGATCGAGGTGTCAGCGAAGTAGGCGCGCTGGAGCTGGGCGGCGATGCGGCCCTGGCTGAGAAGGTCAAAGGAGCGGTCGGGGCCGGAGCCGTCCGTCGAGATCAGGACGTTGACACCAGCTTCGAGGGCTTCGGTCAACGGAAAGCGCGCGGCGGCGAAGGCGTGCGTCAGCGGGCCATGAGTTGCGTTGACGCCGTTGTCGGCCATAATCTGGACTTCATCGAGCGAGATGCCGGCGCAGTGGGCCAGCGTGAGCTTCGGGGTGAGGATGTCGGGATAGCTCTCTGCCGCCGCCAGGAGCTGGCCGGCGTAGGCGTGGCTGTGGATGTAGACGCCGCGCTCTTCGCTCATGCGGTAGACCCGGCGCATCGCCTCGATGGCCGCGGGCGTCGCGTTGCCTTCGCTGTCCAGCTCGGCAACGAGTGCAGAAGGTCCGACGAAGACGGAGATGCGTCCGTCTTCCGTGCCGTTAAGCTGGTCGATGGCCGCGCCGACGGTCTCCATCATCGCGTCGAGCCCGATTGACGTTTCGCGGCCGGTCTCGACATCGCGATAGGTCGCCGGCCAGGGCGTGTTCGGCGGGCCGAGGGCGACGATATGACGCAGGCCGAGCTCGGCGTAACCACGGGATGCAGCGACTGCGTACTTTGGGTCGTCAACGCGTGGCATCGAGCCGGTCATCGAGAGTGACGTTGTGACGCCGAACTCGATGTGTTCGAGGGCCGACAGAAAGCTCTCGGCGCGCCAGAACTCGGTGTCCGACTGGCGGAAGTAGATTTCGGCGACGAGCTCGAGCCAGTCGTCCGCGCCGTCGCCGAGTGCTTTGGTCATGCCGTGCCCGGCGTGGCCGTGGCTATCGATCAGCCCCGGCAGAATCGCGGCGTTGGAGAGATCTACCTCCTCGGCATCGGGGTAGTTGGCGCGGAATTCGTCGAGTGGGCCGACGGCGACGATGCGATCGTCTTCGACAACGACAGCGCCCGGGTCGATGACCCGCCGATCGCCATCCAGAGTGATTACCGGTCCACCGGCCAGTAGCTTCGTCATCGTCCTTGCCTCGCCTTCGCGATTCCGGGTCGTCGTTGCGCTGTGTCCATCATAGAAGTGTTGGTGGTAGAACGCCGAGGGTTGGCCAGTCAAATCGCCCAACGGGGGCGCCATACTGAGCGCAGCGCAGTATCCAGTTCGCCATGATTCGGAGACAACGAGGTGCGCCGATGCTCTGGGGCATCGTTTCTTTGCCAGCCACGCGACGGGCGCGCATCGCAGCAGACGAGCTCCTGACCAGAGACGAGTCGGATTCTTTGCTGCGCTCAGAATGACGGCAGGTGGCGTCTTTGCGGGGGCGTTCGTGGATGACTTCCCCGCGACTGGTGCGACAAACGGCACAGATAGGTATCAGGAATCAGCACGATCGCGGAGCATCGTGGCCAGTCGGTTGACGGTGTTCCAATTGCGGGCGGTGGCCGTGACGCCGAGCTGGCGCTCGAAGTAGTCAATTGAGAGCTTGCTGCGGGCTGAGCCGTTCGGGTAGTGCAGGTAGATGTCCGGGCCGTCGATGTGGAAGCGGTCGCCGGGCGAGCGCTCGGGATCGAGGGTGGCGATTGCCGCCGCATCGGGCGCGCTATCGAGGAACATGACGTGGAGCAGCTTCAGGTCGCTTTCGTCGTTGAGGAACGGATTGGCGTCCAGCGTCCGCTCGATCTCCGGCAGGGTACGCATAACGACCGGCGTCGTCGTGCCGAAGTTGCTTTCGACGATCTCGCGCAGCCGGGTCGCCAGCGATGCGCTGTCCGACTCTTCAGAGCGAAAAAACACATTGCCGGTGCGGAGGTAGGTTGCGACCTCATCGAAGCCATCAGCTTCCATTGCCGTGACGAGTTCTTTCATCGGCAGCTTGGTGTTTCCGCCGACATTGATACCGCGCAGTAGCGCCAGATAGTTCACTATAAGTACTCCGAGCGATGATGTGCGAGTCCGGGCGCGCAGCTCACGCTACCGTTGGGATGTATCGCGGTTGACAGCGGCGCGATGGTTGCTGCGTGCATCATGATCGTAGCTGATCTCGGTTCGGCGAGATCACATGAGACACGTTCCGGGAGGTACGACGTGGGGCGGATGTTCATTGTCATTGTGGTGTTGGCTGTTGTCTTTTTGGTGGCGCGCGACGCTGTCGACTTGTTCCGCGCGCGCGAGCGCGGTCTGGAGCATAGTCCAGCGCCGGAGCCACAGTTTCGGCACTTCAACCCCGGGACGGATTCGCCAGCGATGGACTACGTGCGGCTCGGGCTGGCCTACGTCGTGGACCTGTTGCCGTTCGTCACGCTGCTGCTCGTCGTACATACCGTCATCGTGCCGCTCGACAGCATTGGCCGAGGCGAGCTGGAGGCCGGGCCGGATGGTCTGAATTCGATCTTCGACGCGATGATCGCGCTGATAGCGGTCCTGACAACGTTCACCGTTTCGAAGGCGCTGCACACGCTCATCGCCGGTCGGACCCAGCGCTCGCTTGGCTGGTACATCACTGGCTATCGCGTCGCTGATCTTGACGGCAATGCGCCGGCGATGTGGGACTATGTGAAGCGCTCGCTCGACCACACGCCGATGATCCAATCGCAGCACTCATCCCGGCGGCGCTCCTCCTCGTCACGCATTCGCTACATCGCGCGGGATTGCATGTTGGTGCGCGGCTGATCAGTGCCGTGAGATCCTCCAACGAATGAGGAACGCCCGGCGTGTTTGCCGGGCGTTCCTGCTGTGTCAGGCGCTATAGGGCCGTCTATGCGACCGGGGCGGCGGCCAGCGCTTCAACGATTGCCGCATTGAAGGCCGGCAGGTCGCCCGGCACGCGCGACGAGATCAGGTTGCCGTCGACGACGAGCTCCTGATCGACGTAGTTTGCGCCGGCGTTCATGACGTCATCGCGGATCTTGTTGACGCAGGTGACAGTGCGGCCGCGCAACACATCGGCTGAGATGAGCAGCTGTGGCCCATGGCAGATCGACGCGACCGGCTTGCCGCTGGCGACGAATTCGCGGGCGAACTCGACCGCTTCATCGTGAATGCGCAGGTTCTCAGGCGCGCCGCCGCCCGGCACGACGAGCGCGTCGAACTGGCCGACGCTGACATCGCTGAAGGTGTGGCTCGCTTCGAGTGTCGCGCCCTTCTTTCCGTTGACGGTTCCGGTCGTGAGCCCAATCAGCGTCACCTGCGCACCGAGCGACTCGAGGTGCTCCTTGGGTTCGACGGCTTCCGAGTCCTCGAAGTTCTCGGCAATCACCATCGCGATCGATGTTCCGGTTAGCTTTGGCATGTCGTGTGTGTCCCTCCTAATCGACAGTCTGCACTGTCAATTGTGCAGGATACAGCGAGATTCACCCACCCCTAGCGACGGCGCCGTCTGCGGCGGGGCTCCGGCTGCTCCTGGTCGGGGAGCTGCGCGCCTTCTTTGTCACCGGGGTCAGCGCCGGGCACTTCGGGGTCGAGCAGGACCACGTTGTAGAGCAACGCCGCCAGCACCGCGCCGGCGATTGGTCCGACGTACCAGACCCAGGCGTCGGTCCAGAGATTGTGTGTTAGCGCCGGGCCGAAGTGCCGGGCCGGGTTCATCGCCGCGCCGGTGACCGCGCCCATGGCGAAGATGTCAATCGAGATCGTTAGACCGATGGCCAGGGCGGCGATGGACTTGTCGCTACGCTGATCGACCGCCGCCCCGAAGATCACGAACATCAGGAAGAAGGTCAGGATGACCTCGGCGAAGAGCGCCGCCGATGGCTCGAACGCGCCGCCGACCTGGGGCACGCCAAAGCCGACAGCGTTGCGCATCGCTTCCGGGAAGATGGCTAAGAGCGCCAGCGCCGCGGCCACGCCGCCGGCCAGCTCGGCGATGATGTAGGTGACCGCCTGTTGTGGCGTCAGTTTGCCGGAGATCAGCAAACCAATCGTCACCGCCGGGTTGTATGAGCCGCCGGAGATGTGGCCGGCGGCCGCGATCATCACGCCGATCGCCAAGCCATGCGCCAGACCGATGGCGACGAGATTCTCGCCGCCGGTCATCATGATCGAGCCCGCGCCAAGAAATACGAGCGCGAAGGGCCCGATAAACTCAACGACCGCCTGTTGCATCAACACGCGATTGTTTTCCATGGGAGACCCACCCTTTCCCCGAGCTTATCCCCGCTGCTGCCTGCGGCAGTTTAGATAGAGTCGCGGAGTGCCGCAACTGCTACATGTTGCGCGGACTGCTGCGAAAGCGTTCCGGGACCTCATCCGGCTCGTAGACCTGCATGAATTCGATCTCCATGCCCGGTACGGATTCACCCTTGAGAAAGCAGATCCAGCCCTCGCTGTGTTCGTGGATGCCGGTGACGTTGCAGGAGGAGCACTCCTTGAGCTCCGCGCCCGCCGCCAGTGCCTGCTCGACCGCGACGTGGATGTCCGAAACGGAGAGGCAGACGTGGTGCAGCCCCTCGCCATGCTGGTCGATGTGCTGCGCGAAGCGGTGGCCGGGCTCATAGGATTGGCAGAGTTGGATCTCGACAGCGCCGAAGTCGAAGTGGGCCTCGCGCGAGCCGCCTTTGGTCAGGTCCATCGGCTCAATGGCGGGATCGACGCCGAGAAAGCGCTGGTACTGGGCGAGCGCAGTGTCGACGTCGCGCACCGCGATAGCCATGTGTTTGATCCCGAGGATGTCCATACTGCCTCCTTCAGTCCCGTAGTGCGGCGATTCAACCGATCCAGGCTGATAGCTTAGCCCGGCGCAGGCTGGTCGCTGTGCGGGTTGTCGCTCGCTAGCACATCGGTCGTGGCATGTACGCCAAAGTGGTCTGCGATCCCGGCTGCGAGCGCCGCTACTGCGTGCTCGACCGTCTCGCGGCCTCCGGCGTGGACTGCCTCGGTCGTGATGAGGATGTCGGCTGTAGCTGGTTGGATTGCCCCTTTTCCGGTCTGCCGCCAGTTCCAGCGGCGGGAAAGCACTTCGTTCGTCGCGTCGGCGTAGACGGCTTCGCCGGCCGGGATGGGCTGGAGGTCGGCGGAGCCGATGGTCCGGAAGACTTCCGCGCCAGTTGCCAATCGCACCAGGCAGTCTCCCTCGACCAGCCGCAGATCGAAAGGCGCGACCGGGATGGCGTGGTCGAGTGAGACGGCGTTGCATAGATCGACAAGCGGCGAGATGTTTGGGACCGGCTGGCCGGAGACGGCACGGCGGATGAGGCTCTCGGCGGCACACGGGTAACGATTGGGTGTCAGGCCGAGCTTCGAGTAGATCTCGCGCCAGGCGGCGATAGCTGGGTCGCGCGCGATGTCCGCGTTCTCCGGGTAGCGCTCATTGGCGCGTTTCGTGGCATCTTGTAGTAGATCCGAGATAGCTTGCACCTGGCGCGTGTTGTCGATGTTTCGGCACCAGAGCACGCCCGCGACAAGCGTTGGCGCAAGCTCCAGAATCGCTCCGTCGTAGCCAAATTGCATCGATGCCTCGCACTCATGTATCCGCGTGTATCCGTCGGCACTGGTAGACTAGCAAGTTAAGAGAATGACGGTTGCCAGGGGAGCGCACAGGCGCTGAGACTGCCGCGAGGTCGGCTAACCCTCCGAACCTGATCTGGTTTGTACCAGCGTAGGGACGGCACCAAGCACGCGACACCCTTTGAGCACCGTCGACGGTCGAAGTCGGCGGTTTTTCGTATGCGCTGGGTCTGTGCGAGCCGCCTGCTGAAGGGAGAGTGAGGAGACGGCATGTCTACGTCCAACGACGCCTGGCCGGCGGCTCTGACGATCGCCGGGTCCGATTCCGGCGGCGGGGCCGGCATTCAGGCCGATCTCAAGACCTTCGCGGCGCTCGGCGCATTCGGAACCTCCGCGATCACCGCAGTTACTGCCCAGAACACGCGCGAGGTGCGCGACGCCTTTCACCTGGCGCCCGGGCTGGTTGCGGAGCAGATTCGGGCAGTCATGGACGACATCGCCCCGCGTGCCGCGAAGACCGGGATGCTGGCCAACCGCCAGATCATTGCAGCCGTCGTCGAGACGCTCGATGCTTACCCCGACCTCCATGTCGTCGTCGACCCGGTCGCGTTCACCTCGACTGGCTATCCGCTGCTCGAAGCCGACGCGATGGGCATCCTGCAAAACGAGCTTGTGCCGCGCGCGCGGTTGATTACGCCGAATCTTCGGGAGGCGGCGGCGCTGTCCGGCGTCGCGATCGAGGGCGACGATGACATGCGCCGGTCGGCGGAGATCATGTTGGAGCGCGGGGCGCGCGCCGTCCTCGTTAAAGGCGGGCACCGGACCGATAGCGCTGACGATCTCTTCACTGACGGCACGACCGAGCGCTGGCTGCGCGCCGAACACATCGACACCTATCACACGCACGGCACCGGCTGTAGCCTGAGCGCTGCCATAGCCGCCGGAATCGCGCGTGGGCTCGCGCTCGACGCAGCGATCACGCAGGGCAAGGCCTTTGTCTATGCCGGACTCAAGCACGGCTACGCTGTCGGCGGCGGCAGATCGCCGATCAACCACTTTCACGCACACCAACCGCAGATCGAAAGGATGTACTCGTGACCGTATCTGAACAACAGCAGACGACGACCGATAGCCGGCTCACGATTGCCGGGCGCGAATTCACCTCGCGCCTCATCATGGGCACCGGCAAGTGGCGTTCGTCCGAGGAGATGAACGGGGCGCTCGAAGCCGGCGGCGCGGAGATGATCACCGTGGCCCTGCGCCGGATCGATTTCGACGATCCCGCCAGCCGTAGCGTGCTTGAAGACGTCGACTGGGAGAAATATCAGATCCTGCCGAATACGGCCGGTTGCGCCACGGCTGACGAAGCCGTGCGCATAGCCCGTCTGGCGCGGTCGATGGGTCTGTCGGACTGGGTCAAGCTGGAGGTCATACCGGACCCGAAGTATCTCTTCCCAGACCCGGTCGGGACGCTCGCAGCCGCCGAGACGCTAGTTGCCGAAGGGTTCACCGTCCTGCCCTACATCATGGACGATCCGGTGCTGGCCAAACGGCTGGAGGACGCTGGCTGCGCGACCGTGATGCCGTTGGCAGCGCCGATTGGATCCGGCCAGGGGCTGACGCACTTCGACCGCATCCAGATGATCGTCGAGCAGTCGTCGGTGCCGGTTGTTGTCGACGCCGGGATTGGCGCGCCAAGCGACGCGGCGCTGGCGATGGAGCTCGGCGCGGACGCTTGTCTGATCAACACGGCGATTGCCCAGGCGGGCGATCCGACACGCATGGCGCGGGCGATGCGGGCCGGCATCGAGGCCGGCCGTGACGCTTATCTCGCGGGTCGTATCGAGAAGCGCGCCCAGGCCAGCCCCAGCAGCCCGACGACCGGCATTAGCCGGTGAGCGTCGCCGCCGAGAGCGAGGTGCGCCAGCGGCTCTTCTGCTACCTCGTGACCGATCCGCGGATTGACTCGCTTGAGCGGTTGACGTCGATTGTCTCAGCGGCGATTGACGGCGGCGTCACGGCTGTGCAGCTACGCGCCAAGGGCTGGAAGGACCGGGTCGCGCTGGACGCCGCGCAGCGTTTACGACGTATCTGCTGTGAGCGTGACGTCCTGTTCCTGATCAACGACCGAGTTGACATCGCGTTGGCCTGCGGCGCGAACGGGGTGCATCTGGGTGTCGATGATCTGCCGGTGGCCGTGGCGCGCGAGCTGCTCGGCCCTGATGCTGTCATCGGCTATTCGCCCGAGGCTGAGGAAGATCGCCAGGCTGCCATCGCGGCCGGTGCCAGCTATCTCGGCATCGGTCCTGTATTTGGGACGCAAACGAAGGCCGACGCCGGCCCGGCGCTGGGCTTGCCGGCGTTTCGCCGAACATTAGATCGTGTCGCTCTGCCCTGTATCGGGATTGGAGGGATAGATCAGGCCAACGCGCGGGGTGTGCTAGAGGCCGGAGCTGCCGGCGTTGCCGTCGTCAGTGCCATCCTCTTCGCGGACGATCCACGCGCGGCGGCGCAAGAACTCGTTGAGGCAATGCAATGACAGACGTTCCCAGACTGCATCTGATCGGCCCGCTTGGCGTCGTCAAGCCGGTCGAGTTCCTTGGGATCGCAACGCGCTGCGCTAGCGCCGGCTGCGGCGCGATCCATTTGCGTATGCGTGATCTCTCCGGCGGCGACGCGCTCCGCATGGCGCGCTCGTTGCGGCGTGAGCTGTCTGGCCACCCCGGCACGCGCGTCATTGTCAACGACCGTATCGACGTGGCGTTGCTGGCAATGGCCGACGGCGTGCAGCTAGGCGAGCGCAGCTTCGAGGTCGAGGACGCCCGGCAGCTCTTGGGCGAACGCCGACTAGTTGGACGCTCAGTCCACGATGTCGACGGCGCGAAACGAGCTGAAGAGCAGCGGGCGTCCTACCTCATCGCCGGCCACATCTACGATACACCGAGCAAAGAAGGCGAACCGGGACGCGGGCTGGACTGGCTCGCTGAGATCACCACCGCAGTAGAGATTCCAGTCGTCGCGATTGGCGGCATCACCGTCGAGCGGTTGCCGCAGGTGTTCACGGCCGGCGCCCACGGGGTCGCTATTGGACGCGAACTGCTGTTGGCAGACGATCCGCATGCGACGACGACACGGCTTGCGCGAACCATTGAACAGGAGATTGACGACGCATGACATCACAGACAACGACACAAACGATCACGCTCAACGGCAAGGAGATCGAGGTAGCGCCCGGCACAACGATTGGCGCGTTGCTCGATGCGCGCGAGATCGAGCGCCGCATGGTAGCCGTCGAGCTAAACGGGGAGATCATCCCGCGCTACGACTTTGACGAAACCGGAATCGCGGCTGGCGATCATCTCGAGCTGCTGCAGATGGTCGGGGGCGGTTGAGCGTGCCTCAGCCACTGTTTGATGCGTTGCGCGAGGAAACGGCGGCGTTGCATCGGCGGACTATCGAGCACCCAACGGTGCAGGGCATCGGCAGCGGCGCGTTGCCGGCCGAGATCTTCCGCTACTACCTGGAGCAGGACTACCAGTTCCTGCTGCGGTTCGTGCGGGTGCTTGCAATCGCCGCGTCGAGCGCGCCGGACCTCGTGTCGATGGCGCAGCTGAGCCGGCTGGTGACGTCGACGGTGGATACCGAGATCGACGCCTTGCGAGCGCTCTACGGGCGCTTCGAGGGCGATCCGGCGCGCTTGGACAACATCGAGCCCGCTCCGGCCTGCGAGGCCTATTGCAACCACCTTCTGGCGTCGGTCCATCAAGGTGATCTGCTGGTTAGCCTGGCGGCGACGCTGCCCTGCCATTGGGGCTATCACGATATCGGCCTGGAGCTACAGCAGCGGGGCCTGCCGGAGGATGCACGCTATGCGGCCTGGATCGAGGAGTACGCCTCCGCTGAGTATGGCGAGCTTGTCTACTGGGCCATCGAGCGCTTCAACGAGCTAGCGGTCGCTGCGCGGGTCGACCAGATTGAGACGGCCCGGAGCGCGTTCGTGTTGAGCAGCCGCTACGAGCTCGGCTTCTGGGAGATGGCCTGGAAGCGCGAGCGCTGGCCCGAGGCGGCCACCGCTTCCTAGCGCGCGACTTCGCCCAAGCGCCGGTAGCTCTCGCGGTACTGCGCCGGTGTCTGGTCGAGGTAGCGCCGGAAGGCCCGCGTGAAATGGCTCTGGTCGGAGAAGCCGGCCTGGATCGCTAGTTCGGCGATCGGCAGATCGCTCTCGATGAGCTGGCCGGCGGCCCAGTCGAGCCGCGCATTGCGAGCATAGGTTCCGGGCGTTACGCCGAACTCGGCCCGGAAGCGGCGCGCGAGATAAGCGGGATGGACGCCGACGCGATCGGCGATCTCCGCCACCGGGACGCGCCGGTTGATCTGGTTTCTGGCAATGTCGCGCGCCTCGATGAGCCAATCAGGTATCTCGGACTCTTCGACATCGATGGCGGCACGGGTTGCAACGGAGAGCACCTCGCCGATCAAGCCGTCAATCGCCAGCACGGCGGCTTCGTCGGGGCGCTGCAATTCGCGCGCCAGACGCTGGCCGAGCCAGCGCAGCTGCTCATCCTTGATCCTGTGCCAGCGTTCGAAGATCTGACTGCAGACATCGAGGCGTTGGGCGCTCAGCGGGTGCGTCGGCTCGAGCTCGATGACAACAGTGCGGCTACCGGGTTCGAAGCGGTCGCTGTGGAGAATTCCCTCGGGCAGCGTGTAGCCGTCGTTAGCAGGGATCGCGACGGAGGAATTGGTGAACTGCTTGCTGATTTCTCCTTTCAGCACAATGCCCAGGCTCGGCCGTTTGTGCCAGTGCATCGGGCAGAAGTGATTCGGCCGGAACCGTATCTCGCTGACACGCGCGCCGGTCGCGAAGACTTTCTGCGACCATAGGCTGTGATAATCCAGGGCTGTCGCTGCCACGTCGTCCCACTCCCCTTTGAGTCTTGCAACGGACGTTGGTTGCTGGTCGCGATGCCGCCTTCGAGCGTTCAGCGCTCTGGCGGCGCGACCGGGTTAAGCGTACATGTTGATCCGCACTTCCCGATATAGGAATACGCACTAAATAGCGTGACTGGTCGCATGCTGGCCGGGTCATGCGTGACGCTGAGACCGGGTTTGGTTGAATTAGCAGCGTCGCTCTCCTATGATGTTTCGCGGTCTGAACCGCTCGAAGATGGCCCGTACATCCAGCGTAAGGTTTCTCTATGAATATTGTTGTTTGCGTGAAGCACGTTCCAAACCCCGATCTACCCATGATTGTCGATCCGGAGAGCCGCCGGCTCGTCCGCGATCCTGGCGAGTCCGTCCTCGACACTGCTGATGAATATGGTGTCGAGATCGCGCTGCAACTCGCCGATGCGCACGGTGGCGAGGTTACGGCGCTCACCATGGGGCCGGAAGCGGCCGACGATGCGTTGCGGCGCGCGCTGGCGATGGGCGTCCACAACGCCGTCCATATCGTCGACGACGCGCTGGCGGGGTCCGATGCACTTGGGACGGCCCGAACCCTGGCCGCCGCGATTGGCACGCTCGATGCGAACCTGGTCATATGCGCGACCGAGAGCACCGACGCCTACAGCGGTAACGTGCCCGGCGCGCTCGCCGAACTCCTCGATCTGCCGCAGCTGACCTTCGCTCGTGAAGCCGCAATCGACGGTGACACGATCACGGTCAAGCGCGCGGTCGACACCGGCGTCCAGACGATCCAGGCAACGCTTCCGGCGGTCCTGACCGTGACTGCCAGCATCGCCGAGCCGCGCTATCCGACCTTCCGCGGCCTGATGCAGGCGAAGCGCAAGCCGGTCGATACCCGGTCCATCGCCGATCTCGGTGTCGAGGCTGCCAGTGTCGGCGAGGCTGGAGCCCAGGAACGTGTCACGAACCTCGCGACCGAGTCGGTCGAGAAAGAGGGCGTCAAGATCCACGATGACGGCGGCGACAGCGTCGAGCAGATCATCGCCTATTTGAAGCGTGCCGAGATTATCTAGCGCATCCCAGACCGCAAGTTGGTAGATAGATACATAGAAGGAGATTTGATGACTGATCGTCGCGTGTGGGTATGGGTCGAGGTCGATGTCGACGGACAACCGCACAAACTCTCGCTCGAACTCTTGACGTTGGCCCGCTCGCTGGGCGCGGCCGAAGCTGTCGTGCTGCACCCTGACGCTGCCGGGACGGTCGAGTCGCTGGGCAACCACGGCGCGGCGATTCAGGCTTATTCGCGGGCTCGCGACGTCTCTCCGATGCACCCGGAGGCATACATCCGGCTGGCGGAAATTCACCTGCGTCAGAATAATCATCAAGAAGTCGGCGTCTGCATTGGCCGCGCGGTGAACGTCCTGATCGACGAGGGGCAGATCGATCGCGCCATCGAGTTGCTCGATACTTATCCCTCCACAGGCCGGTCGGAGGAGATATCGTCGCGCAAGAGCCTGTTTACGGTCCTGTTTTCGATGGATCGCGCCACCGACGCGCTTCGCCAGGGGATTCGGCTGGCGCGTTTTTATATGCGCGACGGCAACATGAATCAGGCGAACCTGATCATCGAAAAGTTGCTCTGCCTGCATGACCGTCCGCTCGATTTCTATATGTCGATCGCGGAACTTTATCGCGAATTCGAGAAGTACCAGGCGGCGTTCGATT
Source organism: Chloroflexia bacterium (assembly GCA_030431755.1). GTDB lineage: Bacteria > Chloroflexota > Chloroflexia > Thermomicrobiales > CFX8 > JAUIIK01. The sequence continues at coordinate 625 of JAUIIK010000044.1, read as the reverse complement.
GTTATAAAAAGGCGGCCAATATCTCGATGGCCGACGATAATTACAGCGATGCCGTGACCCTGGCCGAATCGGCATTGGAGCTGAACATCGACCGGGCGAGCGTCCTGCGCCTTCTGACCGAGGCGCGCAGCCGCCTGGGCGATAGCGCCAAGCCCAAGCTGCGAGAAAATCGCCTGGAGCTGGCTGACCTGTTGCTCGCCGAAGAGTCCGAGAACCTGCGCGCGGAGGGTATGGCTCTCTACGAACGGATCGCTGACGACTACCCGCTGGACATGGAGCTTTGCATGAAGCTCGCCTCGATCCAGGCTGCAAACGACAAGGGCGCCAAAGCCGTCGACCGGCTGCTCGATATGGTTTCGCTTTATGCCGACCTGGAGGACGATGACGACGGCGAATCGGGCGACCGGCTCGACCTGCTGGATCTGGCGCAGGATATTGCGCCCGACGATCCGCGCATATACCGGAAATTCGCGGAAATATACGAGGAGCGCGACGAATCGGAAAACGCGCAACAATCGCTGCTCAACCTGGCGGACGCCCTGGAAAAAGCCGGCGACACCGCCGAATGGGAAGCCACGCTCCTGGCCGTTCTTTCCAACGATCCCAACAACATCCCCGCGTTGCG
>JAUIIK010000043.1 GCA_030431755.1 Chloroflexia bacterium | reverse complement strand
GGCGTCTTCAAGCAGCTGATCCTCGATGGCTACCGGGATCAGATCAGCGTCGTAGTCGTCCTCCGGTGGCGTGACGACGTAGCGATGGCGCAGGCCGGGTCGCTCTCTGTCGCGCGCCTCAGGTTCAGGCACCGGTGTGGCGGTCACCGTTGGGCGCGGCGCTGGATCATCGCCCGAGCCAGTGCTGAACGCGTCAGTGAACGTACAGCTACTGAATGCCACCGCGGCGAATAGCGCGATTGGCACGAGTGCAGCTCGAGTCCTTGACGCGACGACGGAACCTAGGATTGTCGGTTTCAATGGCAAGGAAGTTACTCCATTACGATGTAAGCGAGATGCTGCGATGGGCTTGCGCAGGCCAGGTCGGCGCCGGTCGCGGCGCGAGGGGCCTACGGCTGGACGACATCACTAATCTTGCCATCCGCATCATGAATCACGACGTGCGTCGCCTGGTTATGGGCGATCTCACCCGCCCTAGAGCGGGCGTCCGATTGCTTGTCGAAGAGCTCGGTCGCCTGGTCAGCGCCTTCGGCTAGCACGGCCCAGCCATTGTCGCGAGGGACAACGTGTTGGTCGCGGCCCGCCGGAGGTTCGCGTTCCCAGATTTTGATGTCGCGGTTCCCGGCCCATTCCTTGGCCTGCGCGGTCGCTATGCGAATGGCGCGCGGCTCTTCATACTGGTTGAGCAATTCGTTCCCAATTTCAATCGCTTTGTCACGGACTTCCGACGTCATATTCTTGAAGGTGTTCGGGTAGTCGTTGTTCGTCCAGGGCATCTGCGATGCTCCCTCCAGCCTATGCCTGCCGCTCCGGGCAGGACCATACTGGAATGGTCTCCCGCCGGATAGTTGGGCGCAATGTGACGCGGCCTAACCATCCGGTAGGTTCCCCGTATGAATCCTCGCTGCGCGGGGTAGCGGACGCAATAGGACGTCAGGCCCGACTTTTCGGCGTATGCTATATACGTACACACGCGTTATGCGGGGGAGGGGCCTCATGAGCGGCTTACGCGCAAGCAGTTCGGTCACGCCAGGTAATGCCATGCTCGATGACACCGAGAACGGCGTTGTCCCGATTGCCAAAGAGCTAGTCTCCGAGATCACCGATGACGATGTGCCCGGGCTCGCCGCCGAGGTTGCCTACCATGCGATCTTCTCCATCCCGGCGCTGATCGTCGTGCTGATCACCCTCGCGGCTGTCATCGACAATTTCGCCGAGGTCGATCTAGCGGATCGTCTGCAGACGATGATCACGGACAACGCTCCTGAGTCGTTGGAAGAAATGCTGTCGGAAATGGTCTCCAGCACTATCGAGCAGGTGGGTGGGGGGGCGGCCTCGATTGGCCTGGCCACGGCGCTGCTCATCGCCCTCTGGTCGGGGTCCAATGCCGTCGCCGTGCTGGTCAAAGCGTTCAATCGCGCCTATGACGCCGTCGAGACGCGCTCGTTTCCGCGGATGAAGCTCGCGGCGGTCGGGCTCACGATCATGATGGGGCTGGTCGTCAATCTGGCGCTCGCGCTGTGGGTCTTCGGCGGGCAGATCGGGAGCTGGTTGGCTGACGAATTCTCGATGGGTTCGACTTTCGACTGGGCCTGGAATCTCTCGCGTATTCCGGTCGGCATTCTGGTTATCGTCATGATGCTGGGGATGCTCTACTACTTCGGCCCGACGATCAAGCAGCAGTTCCGCTGGGTGTTGCCGGGCGCGGTTTTTTCGACGGTCGCCTGGGGCATTCTGGTCTTGGGCTTCTCACTTTACTTGCAGTTTGCCAGCCCGGGGAGTGCCTACGGGGCGTTGAGTGGGTTGATCGTGTTTCTCTTCTTCCTCTATCTGACGGGTCTCATCTTCCTTGTAGGCGCTGAATTGAACGCGGTGCTTGCCAGGCGCTACGACCATCATTACCGCCAGGCTATTGCCGAGGGTGATGTCGACGTGGATATTGACGACGTTGCTGGGATCGTCAGCCAGCCAGCGGCGGCGCGGGAACCAGCGACCGCCGGCACACTAGCTGTCGGCGCGGCGGCCACGGTAGGCATCGTGGTGGCCTCGATTCTCGGACGCCGAGGCACGTGAGCACTCAGGTTCGTCGCAGCCGGACGTCGTGAAGACGCGCCTGCTCAACCTGTGGGAATCGCTCCAATCGAGCTACTGGTTCGTGCCATCCCTGATTCTGCTGCTCGCCGGCGCGCTATCGGCCATCATGCAGCACCTCGACGGTCGCTTTCATGGTGATGTGATCGAACTCTACCCCGGTGTTTTCCAGGGCGGCCCGGACGGGGCGCGGTCGATGCTGGCGACTATCGCCGGCTCAATGATCACGGCGGCCTCCGTCACATTCTCGATCACGATTGCGGCGCTCGCGACGGCGTCGTCGCAATTCGGGCCACGGCTGTTGCGAATCTTCATGCAGGACACAGGCAGCCAGGTTGTGCTGGGCACGTTCCTCGGCACCTTCATCTACTGCGTGCTGGCGTTGCGCCTGGTGCCGGCCAATGGCACGGAACGGGAGGTGCCGCACCTCTCGATTACCATGGCGCTGATTCTGGCGCTCGCGAGCATCGGGGTGCTGATCTACTTTATCCACCACATGGCCTCGATGCTACAGGTTGCCCACGTCGCCGCGCGCGTCGGCGAGGAACTTATCGGCGCGATCAACCAGCTCTTTCCCGGCGACCTCGGTTGGGCGTCGGATGGCGCTGCGCACGAGGACGCCGTGCGGCTCTCGGAAGCGGGGAGCGCGACGTTGCCTGACGCCAACCAGCAAACGATATTGTCCGAACGCACCGGTTATGTCCAGGCGGTAGATGACGAGCGGCTCATGGAACTAGCTGTGGAATACGATTCCACGTTGCGGGTCGCGTTGCGGCCTGGCGCGTTTGTCCTTCCGGACGGCCTGCTCGCTGTTGTCTGGCCTGCGGAGCGTGTGACGGACGCGCTCTGCGCCGAGCTCCAGGATGCATTCATCATCGGTGCCCGGCGAACGCCGTTTCAGGATATTGAGCTCTACTTCGATGAGCTGATTGAGATTGCGCTGCGAGCCTTGTCGCCAGGCATCAACGATCCCTACACGGCCTTGACCTGCATCGATTGGCTGACAGCGGCGCTGGCATCGATGGCCCGGCGCCAGATGCCCTCTCGCTACCGCCACGACCGTGAGGGCACGCTCCGTGTGATTGCCGACGCGCCGGAGTTGGCTACCCTGATCGGCCACTCGTTCGACCGGGTGCGGCATGCGGGCGCGGATCAGCCACCGGTGCTTCTGAAGCTTCTCGAGTCGGCGCGCAGACTCGGCGCTGTCGTTGACGAGGCCAGCCGGGCGGCACTGCGGCGGCAGGTGATTGCCATCGAGGAAGTCGTCCGCCAGGCGGCGTTTGTCGAGCATGTGCGTGTGGACCTTGCCCACAGGTACCGCGAGACGCTGCATCAGCTGAACGCTGAGGTTGGGTGAGCTAGGCGGGGTCGAGCTGCGCCAGCACCTCGCGGGCGCAGTTGCGCCCCGGCGCGCCGAAGACCGCGCCACCGGGCCAGACACCCGAGCCGCCGAGATAGAGCCGCCCCACGGGCGTCCGGTAGCCTGTCTGTCCCGTTGCTGGACGGTAGTTGAACATCTGGTCCGGCGTGATCTCACCGTGGAAGATGTTGCCGCCGGTTATCCCGACCGTCGCTTCGATGTCCGGCGGGCCGAGGACGGCGATGTGCTCGATCGCGTTCGGCAGGTTCGGCGCGTACTCAGCAAACGTGTCGATGATGATGTCGCCGATCTCGTTCCGCCTGCTATCCCAGTCGCCGTCCGCGAGATCGTAAGGCGCGTACTGGACGAACATCGAAAGGGTGTGCTTGCCCTCCGGCGCCAGACCGTCTTCGGTCGCTGACTGGATGTAGCAGTCCATGAATGGCCGGGCCGACGGCTGTCCGGCCTCGGCGTCCATCCAGGCGCGTTGCACGTAGTCGATGGACGGGCAGATCATGATGCCGCCGGTGTGCTGCGGCCCGACTTCTGTGCCCGGTAGCGCGGTGAAGTCCGGCAGCTCGCTGAGGCCGAGCAGCACCTTGACGACCGACCCTTTGCGCTTCATGCGCTCGATTGATGCGACGAAGTCGCCCGGCAGCTGCCGGCTATCGAGCATCTGCAGGAAGGTGCGCTGCGGGTCTGCTGTCGAGATGACTGCGTCGGCCTGTATGCGCCGCCCGTCAGCCAGGCGGACACCGGTCGCGCCGCCGCTGGCTGTCTCGATCTCCGTTACCTCGGCGTCGGTCAGGATCTCGACCCCGGCGTCCCGACCGGCGCCGGCGATGGCGTTGGCGATTGCGCCCATGCCGCCGCGCACATAGCCCCACGCGCCGCGGTGTCCATTGAGCTTGCCGAGCAGGTGATGGAATTTGACATAAGCCGAACCGGGCGAGCGCGGGCCGAGATTGCTGCCGATCACTCCGCCGGTCGATAGGGCGCCCTTGATCGCGTTGCTCTCGAAATAGCGGTCGAGAATGTCGGCGACGCTGCCGAAGAGCAGTAGTCGCAGATCTTCCTGCCCGCCGGGGCGGTCGAAGGCGCGCTCCAGGTCGCTCAGTGATGGTGGCGGCCCCATGATCAGCGGCCAGGCGGATGTGATGATGCGCTCCCAGTGGTCCCAGTAGGCGTCCCAGGCGTCAGCATCGTGGCGCGAGAACTTGAGCAGCTGCTCACGGGTCTTGCCGGCGTCGAGGAAGCTCATGAAGTACTGGCCGTCGGGCTGCGGCGCGAAGATCTGCGGGTCAAATGGCCGGACATCGTAGCCATAGCTCGGCAGGTCAAGCTCGCGCACGACCTCTGGCAGGAGCAGGCTGCAGACGTAGGAGCAGGTCGACAGGTGGTAGCCGGGGAAGTGCTCTTCGGTGACCGTCGCGCCGCCGATGATCTCGCGGCGTTCGAGAACCGCCACGCGCTTTCCGGCCTGCGCGAGATATGCCGCGGCAATCAGGCCGTTGTGCCCTGCGCCAATGACGATAGCGTCGTAGTGCTCCATGAGGTTTGCCACCCAATCTATCGATCCCACGAACGGCGCGGACATTGTAGCGAATCACGGCTGCGCCAATCCCACCCTTTCGAACGGGGCGAACAGTGTGGGCCAGCGGCTAGGTTGTTAGGAGACGCGCGCCAGGGGGAAATGGCGACGTCCGTGGAAGCGGTGGCGGTGGAGGGCACCTGCCCGATTGCTGGGTAGGCGCCGGGGACCGGCCAGGGTGGAGCACTCGATTGCTACGACTTGTTGCCGTGCTGCTCGGCACGTTGATGCCAGCGGGACTGGGGGCAATATTCATCTGGAGCACGCTGAATCTCCTCCTGCACGGTGACGCAAGCGCCGGGCGCGTTGCGCTTGCCGTCGTCGTGCTGGCCGGTGTGCTCGGCCTGCTCTATATCGCCTACCGCTTCGTGAACCAACTCGATGACCTGCCATGACACCGGATGATGGGGAAGGGGATGCTGCGTGAGCAACACGCATGAACAGCTCCATGATGACGAGGTCCAGCACGAGCCTCCCACCGTTGAGCAGGAGGAGGGCGCGGAGGATCACTCGACCAGGGGCACGTTTATTCTGCTGATGGCATATCTCGTGGTGATCGTGGGCCTGTGGGGCACGATCTACCTGACCCTGCTCTCGCGAGGTTAGCCCATGAAAATCGACTATTACGAGAAAGTGTTTCTGATTCTCGGCGTCGTCATGCTGCTCTCGGGGTTGACGGCGATCCTCATCTCGGTGGCCGGGGCCGGCGTGATGGTGCCGGAGCCGGCGGGCCGCATCGCGCCGGAGGAGGTGCGCACAACCGCGCCCTTCGACCAACCAGGTGTGCGCGAGATCTCGGCTGGCAAATACGAAGCCGTCATCGTCGCCCAGATCTGGTCATTCTCGCCGAACGAGATCCGGGTACCGGCCGGCTCGGAGGTGACCTTCCGGGTCGCCTCGACCGACGTCATCCACGGGTTCTTCATCGAAAACACGCAAGTCAACGCCATGATCATTCCCGGCCAGATCACCGAGGTCACCCAGGACTTCGATGAGCCGGGCGAGTACCTGCTGATTTGTCACGAGTATTGCGGGATTGGACATCACAATATGTGGGGCCGGGTGATCGTCGAATGAGCAGCATTGCCGCAACGCAGGAAACCACGTTTGAGGGCGCGCAGGACGGTGTCTTCGTCGCAGAACAGATGTGGCCGATCCGCTATCAGCTCTACCTCGTCTTCGTCGCCCTCGCCGTCGGCGGCTGGATGGGGCTGGGCCAGGCGCTCGAACGTGTCGGCGTCTCGATGGAATCCTTCGCCGGGCTCGAGAGCTACTACCAGGGCCTGTCGATCCACGGCGTTACCCTGGCACTCGTCTTTACCTTCTCCTTCGCCAACAGCCTCTGTTCGTTGCTGACGATCCGGGGCTTCGGACGTCCGATGGCGAGCACGATGCTGTTGCAGGGGAGCTTCTGGACGATGTTGGCCGGCCTGGTGCTCGGCGCGATCATCCTGCTGATGAACCAGGCGACGGTGCTTTTCACGTTCTACACGCCAATGGAAGCCAACCCGCTCTTTTATCTGGCAGCTGTCTTCTTGGTCGTATCGACCTGGCTCACGCTGGCGAACATCATCTGGACCTACCGGCAATGGCGGGCGGACAATCCCGACGAACGGATCCCGCTTGTCGCCTTTACGACCCTGACGACCTACATTATGTGGGGTCTGGCGTCGATTGGGATCGCCGTCGAGGTCGTCTTCTTCGTCCTGCCCTGGTCGCTCGGCATCTGGGACAACACCGACCCGCAGCTCAACCGCATCTTCTTCTGGTTCACCGGCCATGCCATCGTCTACTTCTGGCTGTTGCCGGCCTATATCTCCTGGTACATGTGCATGCCGAAGCAGGTCGGGGCGCGCCTCTTCAGCGACGGCTTGACCCGCATGACGTTCGTGCTCTTCCTGCTCTTCTCGATCCCGACCGGTCTGCACCACCAGTACACCGACCCGGGCATCTCGGCAACAATGAAGAGCATCCATCTTGTCTTGACCTTCGTCATCTTCTTCCCGAGTCTGATCACCGCCTTCTCGATCATGGCGGCGCTGGAGTCCGGCGGCCGCGCACGGGGCGGCAAGGGGTTGTTCGGCTGGATCTTCGCGTTGCCGTGGGGAAATCCGTCGGTCAGCGCTCAGTTGCTGGCGATGCTGGTCTTTACTCTCGGCGGCGCGACCGGGCTGATCAACGCCAGCATGACCGTCAATCTCGTCGTCCACAACACCGCCTTCATTCCGGGACACTTCCACCTCACGGTGGGCACAGCCGTGGCCCTGACGATCATGGGCGTGAGCTACTGGTTCGTGCCCTTCATGAGCGGCAAGAAGCTCTTCCAGCCGAAGCTGGCGCTGGCGCAGGGCTGGCTCTGGGCGCTTGGTGTCCTCACCTTCTCACGCGGTCAGATCTCGGGCGGACTCGAAGCGATGCCCCGCAGGACGGCCATCGGCGAGGCCGCGTATGAGCTGCCGGGCTGGGAGCTGTCGAACTGGCTGACGGCGATTGGCGGCGTGACGATGGCTGTCAGTGGCGCGCTCTTCTTCCTCGTCATCGTCGGAACACTGTTCCTTTCCAAGGAGCCGACCGAGATAACCGAGATCCCCGTTGGCGATGAGCCGGTCCACGGGCCGAAGGAGAGCTGGGCGTTCTTCGACCGCATCGGCCAGCTCACGGTGATTGCTGTGGTGTTGATTATCTTCGCCTACCTGCCGACGCTCATCAGCTATCTGCCGGCCACGTTCGAGTCGCCCGGTGTGAAGGTCTGGTAAGGAGGCGAGATGTCGAGAACAACGCTCTTTGTGCTGCTGGGGATCTTCGCCGTCGTGCTGATCTTCGGCTACACGGCAGTCATCCCAACCAACAACGAGCCGCGTGCCGTGCCGACCAATACGCCGGGTGCGGCCGCGGGCGGCGGTGACGAAGCGGGTGAAGGCGGCGACTCCAGTGGCGCCGCCGCAGCAGGTCAGAGTATCTATGACGCTCAGTGTGCGGCGTGCCATACTACTGATGGGTCGGATAGTATCGGACCGACCTGGCAGGGGCTGATAGGTAGCGAGATAGCGCTCGCCGATGGATCGACCGTCGTCGCAGACGAGGAGTACATTACCGAATCCATCCGTCAGCCGGCCGCGAAGGTCCACGACGGCTTCCAGCCGATCATGCCGGTCTTTGAACTCAACGATGACGACATCGCGAGCTTGATCGCCTTCATGCAGTCGCTCGAATAGGTGCTATGGCAACCGACGCAACGGAACAGAATACAGGCACATCGAATCGGCGGTGGCTGCGGATCATACTGATGTATGTCGTGCCGCCGCTGATCGCGTTGTTCGTCGTCTTGCTGCCGCTCCTGAGCACAGTGTCGATCCTGCCGCGCATTCGCGTCAGCCCAGGCTTCGCCTTGCTTGATCAACGTGGCGAGACGCTGACCAGCGCTGATCTCCACGGCGACATCGTTGTGTTTGGCGTCGTCTCGCTCGATTGTCGCGAGAGCTGCGAGGCCACGCTCGATGCGATGCGCACTGCCGCCGCGCGCGCTGCTGAGGCGTCGCCAGACGAAGCCGGCGGGGAAGCGCCTGGCGTGCGCGTCGTGTCGATTGTCGCCGACCCGGTCGAAGACCCGGCGCTGCTCGCGCGGTTCGCGGCTGACCATGATATCGATGCCGAGCGCTGGTCGGTGGTGTCTGGCAGCGAGGCCGCTGTCCGGGCTGTCGTCGCGTCGGGTTTCGAGGTCTACCTGGCGAAGTCAGCCGATGGCGCGATGGTCCATGACCCAGGAGTGTTTCTCACCGATCATGCCGGCTTCCTCCGCGCCGAGTACCGCACCGGTAACCCGCGCGCGGATACCATCGCCGACGACATCGACCGGATCATGACCGAAGCGACCGCCGGCGCGGTCGGCGGGCTCCTCTATGACGCCGCCCACTCACTCAGCCTGAGCTGCGGGAGCTAGGGCCGGCTGCACGACAATGAGTCGCCGCTCATGTCGAGATCGCACCCGACATCGTAGGGTGGAGTGTGTCTCACCTTTCATGCATCGCGATAAGCGCCAGAGGCAGCGCATTGAGCCCGGATGCTCCGTAGTACTACACCGGCCAGCGTTCGTTCGGAACATCCTGCACCGCCGTTGGCATCCCGAGGCACGCGGGATCTTCGAACGCCACGCTCTCGCTCCGAGGCCGTTGTACGCCGGCGCTACGGCATTGTTGCCAGCACGTTGTCTCGCCGACAGGTGGCACGCTCGTTGCGAGATCCTTCCTGCGTCGGGACGCCACGGTTGTTGCTGTTGAGTCCGCTGCGTGGAGCAGCGTGCCGAACGATTGCGGAAACCCGCCGAAGGAACGGCTTGACTCGGCGCAGTTCGGACGGGCACGACAGCGGCACGTCTCCATAATGCGTGGGTAGATGGTTTCCCCAAAGCGATTCTGTACCTGTTTGTAGATGGCGTTTGATGGTTCCGTCGATCACCACCGCCTCACTTGGTGCATGAAGGGTGGAGATGAACTCCACCCTTACACCGATTCAGGGGATCGATGGCAGAAAACCACTGGCGTTGGTAGGGGCGTGGACCCAGAGGGTGCCCCTCACGCCAGCGCTCGGAATCCGCATACGTTCGCCGGCTGTGGATACCGGGCGTGAGGGGCACCCTCTGGGTCCACGCCCCTACACGCGACCGGACTCCTTCACCATGAAACAATACTACGGTTCGTGAAAGTCCACCACCATCAGTGCAACTTGGTCTGGAGAGCCAGACGAAACAGCCGCAAGCGCGAGCCGGCCATCGCCGCCCTGACTTCAACTCTCGTCGTCGGCGTCGACCGGCCGGGATTGGACAAGACCGTGGCGGACGGCGTGCGCCACGACGGCCGCGCGGTTGTGGAGGTGTAGCTTGTCGAGGATATTTCGCAGGTGGTATTTCACCGTGTTCTCGCTGATGACCAGCTGGTCGGCAAGCTCGCGAGTCGACGTCAACCCGGCCACCATGAGCGCCAGGACATCGAGCTCGCGCTTGGTTAGCTCGCGGTGTGGTTCGTGGGCCTCGGGGTTGTCGCCGGAGTACTCCGACAGGACCTTGTCCGCCAGAGCCGGTGGCAAGCCTTGCTTGCCCTGCGCGACATCGTCGAGGAGCTCGAAGAACAGCTCCGACCGCACGTTCTTGATGACGTAGCCGGCCGCGCCGGATTTGATCGCGTCGTAGAGATCGTCGTCTTCCTCCGAGACTGTGACAACGAAGATCTTGATCTGGGGCATCTCAGAGCTGATGATGCGTGTTGCCGTCAGCCCGTCGATAACCGGCATGCCGAGGTCCATCAGGACGAGGTCAGGTTGCAGCCGGCGGGTTAGCTCAAGCGCTTCCTGGCCGTTATTGGCCTCGGCCAGGACCTCGTGCCCACGCGCTTCGAGCAAGCTGCGGATGCCATCGCGGAAGAGCGGGTGGTCGTCGGCAATGACGATCCTCACGGCGCATCGACCTTGGCGATCTCCGCCGGCAACGGTAGCCGCAGGCGCACGCGCACGCCGCCCCGCTCCGACGGGAGGAGGTCGAGCTGTCCGGAAATGGCTCTGGCTCTTTCGGTCATGATCGCGACGCCGAAGCGCGGCCCCTCGCGCATGCCGTTGCGGATGTCGCTGATACCCAGGCCGTCATCGTCGACATCGATCAGGATGCCGGTAGCTGCGGCCTGGATTCTCACCGTTGCCTGTGTTGCCTGCGCGTGCTTTTCGATGTTCGTCAACGCCTCCTGGACGATTCTGAGTATCTGGAGTCTCGTTTCAGGCGCCAGTGTCGGGATTCCATCATCCGCGGACAGTTCCGAGCGGATTCCGGAGCGCCGGCTCCAGTAGGCGAGGTACCGTCTGATCGCCTCCGGGAGACACTCGTCGGCGACATCCATGCGGAGCGCAACGATCTGGTGTCGGACATCATCTAGCGCTTCGCCCGCCACTCCCTGGATCTCTGCAAGGTATTCTATGGCACGGTCGGGCTGTCCGGTTTGAACCAGCTCGGATGCTGCCTGCGACTTGGTGCTGACATAACCGAAGATCTGGGCGACGCCATCGTGCATCTCCCGCGCGACACGATTGCGCTCCGCGACGATCGCCAGCGCCTCGATGCGCTGTAGCTGGTGGGCGTTCTTGAGCGCGAGGGCAGCCAGTGCGGCGAAGCGCTCGACCGTTTCCTGGTCTGCACGGTCGAAGTCCTCGCCGCTGTGCTTCTCAGCCAGATAGAGTTGCCCGTAAATCTCCTCGCCCGAGCTGATCGGTGCCGTGAGGAGCGTCCGCATCGGTGGATGCCCCGGCGGAAAGCCAACGCTTGCCGGATGGGTGCTGATATCTTCCAGCCGGAAGGCCTGATTGGTGTCGAGCGCCAACCCGAGCACGCCTCGCCCCTTTGGCGGGTGACCGATGCTGCGCCTCGTTTCGGGATCGATCCCGGTGGTCACAAATGTTCCAGCGTGGTCCGGGCTGGCGATAGTTTGCACGGCCGCATACCGCGCACCGGTGAGTCTGGCGGCCTCATCGACGACCCGTTGGAGCACGACGTCGAGCTTGAGGTCGAGGTTGACAGCCAGTCCCGCCGTGTGCAGCGCGCGCAGCTCATCGTTCTGGCGGCTGAGCTGGCGCTGAACGGCCCCAAGGACAGCGAACATCCCCCAGGTGAATGCGCCAATGCCGACCAGTGCAAGGAGCGCCTCAATGATGATCGCAGGTGTTGTCGCGAGATAGCGCGAGAGGATGAGATCATCGATGGCGTCAAGCGCGAGCACCAGCGCGGTCGCGACGATGATGGCAACCACGCCCGTCTTCTGTATCGAACCCGCAAGAGCCGGCCTCAACGCTCGCTACACCTCAATCAACTGCCACCGCACTGTGAAAGTCTAGACAATCTGGCGTGTGCCGACGTATTCCGGGATCTTGCCCCGGTACCCGTAGGCCGCGCGCATCACACTGGCCATCCAGGGGCGCAGCGACCGGAAGAGGAACTGGTCGGCGGCGCGGCGCGCGCCGAGCATCATTGTTGGATAGGCGTGGATCGTGCCGGCGAGCTGGTGCAGCCGGAGCCCGTGACGCATCGCCAGCGCGTATTCCGCGATGAGCTCCCCGGCGCTCGCGCCGACGACCGTCGCGCCGAGCACCTTGCCGCGCCGATGGTAGACACGGACGAAGCCGTCGCCGTGACCTTCAATCACCGCCCGGTCGATCTTCTCGTAGGGGAGGTCGATCCGGTCGTAGTCAATACCACTCTCTCGCAGCTCGCGCGCCGTGCGACCAACGGTCGCCACTTCGGGATCGGTGTAGACAACGGTTGGGACGACTGCCTGTTCGTATTTGATGACCGGCAGCTTCGACAGCGCGTTGACGGCGGCAGCCTTGGACATCTCTTCGGCAACGTGGGTCAGATTCAGGGCCGTCGTCACGTCGCCGGTTGCGTAGATGCCCGAGGCGGAGGTGCGGCAGTAGGCATCAACCGGTATGCCGCCACGTTCGTAGTCAACGCCGGCTGCTTCGAGTCCGAGCCCGGAAGTGTTGGCCATGCGTCCAGTGGCCAGCAGCAGCCTGTCGACCTCGATCACGAGCGGTTCGCCATCCCCGGCGACGCGCAATTGCGCGCTGCGTCCCGCGGGACTGACGGCGGCAATTGTCGCGCGTAGGTGGATGTCTACGCCCTCACCGCTCAAACGCTGTCGCAGCAGTTCGCTCGCGTCGTCGTCGACGTGGGCGATGAGGCGGTCGTCGTGGGAGATCAGGGTGACGTCGCTTCCAAGCCGGGCGAATGCCTGCGCCATCTCGACGCCTGTCGCGCCACCGCCCAGGATCGCCAGGCGCTGCGGCAGCTCGTCGATCTCGAAGAGCGTATCGGTCGTCAGGAAGTCGATCTCCTCCAGCCCCGGCACCTCCGGCACGAAGGGCCGCGACCCGCTTGCGATGATCGCCGCGCGGAAGGTGAGTTCGCGGCGACGGCCGTCGCGTTCGATGAGGGCCGTCCGGTCGTCCAGGAAACGGCCGCTTGCCTGAAGCGGCTGGATGCCAAGGGATATCAGGTAGGCCGGCGTCTCGCCGTGGTCGTAGATCCATCTGCGGGTTGCGCGAACAGTTGCCATGACTGCAGCGAAGTCAACCGCTATCGTCTCGGCGCGGATGCCGGAGCTGGCGGCCTGGCGCATGGTGTGGATCTGGCGGGCGGCGTGGAGGAGCGCTTTGCTCGGGACGCAGCCGGTCCAGGTGCACTCGCCGCCGAGACGGTGACGCTCGATCAATGCCGTCCGGGCGCCGAATGCAGCCGTCCCGGCAGCGGCAACCAACCCGGCCGTCCCGCCGCCAATGACCAGTACATCCAGGTCGTGCTTCACGCAGAGCTCCTTTCGGGAATCAGCCGTGGCGTGGTGCCAGGCGTTTACAATGGGTTGGGCAAACCGCATTGAAGGAACCGATTCCAATGTCAGATCTCGATCCACGCCTGCCATATCTTCTTGTTCGCGCTCCTGACGGCACTGAACAGACGCATCAACTATCTACCGAAGCAGTCACCATTGGCCGCCTGCCCGATTACAACACGATAGCCCTGGAACCTGATCCGGAACGGCTCATTAGCAGAATCCGCCACTGCGCGTTTGAGCCGCACGGGGGCGTCTGGCGTCTCACGACCGGCACAGGCGTCAACCCGGTCCAACTCGTCCGCGCAGGCCGGGTCGTCGAGGTCGACAGTGGGATCGTGCTTGATGATGGCGATGCTGTGCGATTCGCCGCGCAGCCCATGACGCCCGACATAGCGGGGGCGTCTGCGTGGGAGATCGAGTTCCACGATCCACAGCATACCCGCCCTGCTATTGGGGTGAGCGTGCCACTCTTCCTCGAGTACGATCGTGTTGGGGCGCGGCTCTTCCGCGTTCGTGCAGGTGTCGCTGAAGAGATCATGCACTTGCGGCCACAGGAACATCAGCTGGTGCGGCACATGGACGCAACTAACGCTGCCAGCGGCTATGTCACGGCGCTCTGCACGCACGACGACATTTCCGCGGCCCTCTGGGGCGACGAAGCGTTCAATCACGGTGAAGCCGAGATCGCGCGGATTGTCTGGGGCTTACGTCAAAAGATCGAGGTTGATGCCAGTGAGCCGCATGTGCTGCAAACCGTGCGCGGGCTCGGCTACCGTCTCGTGACCCGGCCCTACGCCGGAAACCGATAAGTTTCATGGACGAGCTCCGCGGCCGGACGCTCGGTCCCTACGAGTTGGGCGAACTCATCGGGCGTGGCGGCATGGGTGACGTTTACCATGCCTATCATGCGCGGCTCGACCGCCACTGCGCGATCAAGATCCTACGGCCGCAGCTGGCGGCCGACCCGGAGCTACGGGAACGGTTCATCCGTGAGGCGCGGGCGGCAGCGCGGCTCGATCACCCGAACATCGTCACGGTCTACGACGCAGGCGAAGCAGACGGCGTCGCCTATTTCGCGATGCAGTTCGTCGCGGGCGAGCCGCTCGCCAGGCTGAACCGTTCCGGCAGCCTGTCAGTAGACTCCGCAGTGGCGATCGTGCACGATATCGCGGCAGCGCTCGACGCCGCCCATGAGATCGGCCTGGTACATCGCGACGTCAATCCCGCGAACATCATCGTCTCGTTGGACGGCTCGGCAAAGCTGACGGATTTTGGCATCGTCCACCTCCAACCAGACGCGCAGCTGACACTTACCGGCCAGCTCTTGGGGACGCCGGCTTACATGTCTCCAGAGCAGATCGCGGGCGGCGAGATCACGCCGCAAACAGACATTTACCAGCTGGCCGTCGTTGCCTACGAGCTGCTGACCCGGGAGCTGCCGTTCTACGCTACCGAACCGGCGGGGCTGCTAGTGGCGCACCTGCATGAAGCGCCGGTTCCTGCTGATGAGCGCGTTGGAACGCTGCCGCCGGCCGTGACCGCGACGCTCAACCGGGCGCTCCACAAACTGCCGGAAGAGCGCCATCTGACGGCGCTCGATTTCGCCGAGTCTCTTCAATCAGCGCTGGCCGGTAACAAGGCCGTGCCGCTTGCGCCGCCAGCGCGTCCGCGCTTGCCATCAAGCAGATTCGACGCCACGACGAGGCTCGACGAGCCAGGTGGGTTCGCGTCACGGATTCTTACGCGCCGCAACGGCCTCGTTTTTGCGGTGACAACGGTGGCGCTCATCATTGGCGTGGCTGTGTGGGTAATGGCGCGGGAAGGTTCAGGTGGATCAGAGGTGACGCCGACGCTGCTGTCTGTCGCCGCCGACACAGCCACGACAGCCCCAACGAATGCGGCAGCGGACCTAGCCCTTGTCGGCCCCAACACTGATCCAGCGCCGCAGCGGTCCGAAGATCTCATCCACTCCTACGATATGTTCGAGATCTGGCCGCCCGAGCTCGAAGGTGCTGTGCAGTTCGAAGATGAGAATAGCGGCTCGGGAGTGCGGCTGGAGGCTGAAGGCGTTACGGTGCGCAAGCACTCACTTGGGGCGGAGTTCACGGACGGCAGCGCCTATCTCGAAGCGACTCTGAACTCGCGGCCAGACCCTTATGGGGAGGTGTGTTTGCTGGCCAGGTTCGATGTCACCACGATCAGTGGTTACGCGCTGTGCTTCAGCTCAGAAGCCGAGACGTTCGCCTACTACTTCAACGAATCTCTGGATCCGACGATGTCGCTCGACCTCTTGCCGCCGGCCCAGCGCGCGGGAATGAACCTGCCGTGGGAGTGGAACGCACTCGAGATGCGTTTCCGTGGCGATCAGATCTGGTTTCTGGTCAACGACACATTGCTGGGGGCGGTAACGCATGCAGCGCCGGCAGGCGCAGAGGTCGGCGGGTCGGCCTACCGAGACGGCACGACGCCCCACGAAATCCTCTGGGGCCCGCTGGCAACCTTTGGGATCGAACCCGAGTAGCGCCGTGGCGGCGTTGACAGAGCCGGAGAGAAGTCCGGCCCTGTCGATTTGACACTGGCAGTTGAACGAGCGCTAGCAAGCGAAGACGTGCACGCATGGGGCGATGTTCACCTGGACCGAGCGGGTGACGGAGATTGAATAGGTCCCGACCGCCTGATTGAAGCCCGATACGCGTGCGACGAAGAGTGTGTGCATTCCGGGACTCCCGGTCACCTCGTAGGAAATGCGCGAGCCGAGGTGCGCCGGCGCGGCATAGTCGTCGTTCATCCCGATGTAGCTGAAGTTGCCGGCGTTGTATGGATCGTTGACGCTGACGCCCGGAACTGTCGACTTGTAGAGGAGCAGCACGCTGTCGCCAAGCGGCTCGTAGTAGTTCTGTGACTGCGCATAGGAGCGATGACCGGCATCAACGGTGATCGTGTAGGCGTATCCATGTTCGAGCAGCATGGCGAAGCACTGCGACATGCCCGCCCAGCGGATCTTGCCGTAGGAGAGCTGCGGGTAGCTGGCGACCGTGTCGCAGTTGCCGACCGTGGCCGCCGAAGCGTCCCGCGCCGGCAGCCCTCCGATGAGTAGCGCGGTTGCCAATGCGACGACGGCGAGAACCCGTACCGAATGTCGTCCGATGAACGTGACAGGGGCCGTCAAATTCGTTGCCATTGGTGGTTCCTTTCACTTCTCAACCAGCCTGGCGAGCCATTGCATTCAGCCTATGGCCAGGGGTCGCGCAAATGAATTGGCAGGAGATGTACGCTAGATGTGCGTCTCGTAACCATCGTGACGGAAGGGCTGCAAACTGGAATCTGCTTCACACGAGCTGACAAGACAGCTGCGCGAGATGAACACGCGGCAGCTCTTGCGCTGGCTCATGACTCCGGCACGGTCGGGCTTCTCTCTGAGCCCGGCTGACATTCAGCGTCTGGCGGCGGCGCTCGGTCTGCGTGTCGCTGTGTTCAACCGCTCGATGGCCATCGAACAGCTCCTGCGCGGCGCGGCGCTGGACGGGCGACTCAACCAGGCTCTCGCTGAGCTTGCGCGCGATATGGAAGCGCAGCTCGACGCCTACCGTGCGCTCGACCTACCGGCGCTCGCCGGCTGGATTGCGCGAGCTGAAGCGACCTTGGCGGCGTGGTCGACGATATCCGATGAGTTCGAGGCTGAAGATCAGGCGGTCAGACCACCGTCATGATCTCGCTGAGCGGCTTCTTGGTGATGTTCGGCACCATGCAATCTTCGGCTGGATAGCCAACCGGGAGCACGACAAATGGCCGCTCATTGCGGGGCCGCTCGAGGATCTCGTTGAGGAACTTCATCGGGCTTGGGGTGTGCGTCAGGGTTGCAAGGCCGGCATTGTGCAGCGCGGTGATCAGCATGCCGACGGAGATGCCCATCGACTCGCCCGGGTAGTAGTGCTTGACGCGGACCTCGTTGCCCTCCGCGTCGGTTTCGAGGCCGTAATCGAGCCGGAAGCAGACAATGAGATAGGGCGCGTCGGTGAGGTGAGGCTTGTGCCAGTCAGTGCCGAGCGGGGCCAACGCGTCGAGCCACTCCTGGCTCATGCGGTGCGCGTAGCTCTCCTTCTCTTCCTCCTCGGCCGCCTCGCGGATGCGTGCTTTGGTCGCCTGGTCCCTGACTACGACATAGTGCCACGGTTGCTGATTCGCTCCGGAAGGCGCTGTGCCCGCGACGCGGATGGCGTTCTCGATGATCTCGAGCGGGACCGGGACCGCGGAAAACTCGCGCACTGTCCTACGTCGGCGCATCCTCTCGACGAACGCCTGCGAGCGCTCGATGCTCTCCGCTTCTGCGATGCGCTCGAACTCCAGTGGGCTGAAGCCGCCACCGTGGTGTGTCATAGGATCTCCTCCCCTTCACAAGTCCTTGTGCAGCCTCATCCTAGTCGAAGCGGGCGTCCGCGCTACCAGCGAGAGCTATGCCCTGGACCGTCCGAATGACTGTCGCTGCCCATGACCAATGACCCCGGAGTTCTGTCATGCCGCAACGTACTATAAGTGCTGAAGTAGGAGATCGCGTATCGCGTCTAGGGAGTATTACTGCGGATGCTTCTCGATATCGCGCTTGGATTAGTGCTCACCGTCTTGCTTGGTGGATTCCTGCTATCTCATCAACGTGGATGGCTGTCTGACTTCGTGTTCCGGCTACCGGCCTCGTGCAGTCGCTCGTCTGTGTACTCGGTCGATCGCGCCCCGGCAGTGAGCGCCGATGCACCGGACACGACCGAGATGCCCTCGGAGCCCGCGATCAGCTAGATTGCCTCGCTTCCACAAGCTCGGTCCCTTCGGCCACGCGCCCAGGGGACCTGTTGCTGTTGGGCGTGGTGGCGCGTCCAGGACCGAACGATTGACGTGGCCCGTGACCTTCGACCCGCGAACCTCGCCAGGAAGTCGATTACGATATATGCGGCGGCATCACGCTTTTTCAATCCTGCCTGGTACGGGAGGTTAATTGTCCGCCTCCGATGTCGTATTGACGCTCCTTGCGCTGGTTGCGGTCTCCGCGCTGGTGGTCGATCACCGGTGTGGCTGGCTCACCGGACTGCTGGTCGATAACCGGCACATCGCCCATGGCCAACGCGCGCGCACGACGGCTCGGACGAGCAGCGCGGAGGAGGCGTCCGAGCGCGATGACGACTAACTCCCGGTCCAGGTGCCGAAGCGGAGGCCGAACCCGTCGGGGTCGAGGATCGTGAAGTCGCGCAGCCCGTATTCCCGGTCGCCAATTTCGGCAAAGACGCGCGCGCCGAGTTCCCGCGCACGCTCCCAGTACGCATCGACATCCGGCACCATGATCCTGACGTTGGCTTGCGGGTGTTGCGCGACCGGCCCCAGATCCGGCCGTTGGTCGAGATAGAGTTGATGCCCTTCCCAGGTGAAGACGACGAAGGTGTCACTATCCGACTCCAGCACAAAACCTAACCGGCTGTAGAAATCCCGCGACACCTGCATATCCCGAACGAAGATCTCAACGACGAGCTGTGAGGTCGACGGCGCGTAACGCGTGCTGTCTGGCATAGGTGTTTCACTCCTGAATTGATCGAGCATCTACGCGTGGAGTGTGCGTGTGGCCGCAGCATGGGACATCGGGAGAATGTCGTAGGCGCGTGTTGCCGACGCCTGCCGTGCCGGCGCAGGATAGCTGGCAGGGTAACGCGCTTGCTGAAAGAGACCCTGCGCGTTCCGGGGTAACGCGATCACTCGGCGATCTGTGCCCACTTCGTTGTGCGTTCGGCGCTAGTGTCGGAATCCTGTTGGGCGCTCCGAACGCTGGTAGCTCTGGTCGATCAGGGCTGCGAACTCGCTGAGCGTGAGTGTTCCCGAGATCTCGACGCGCGGTTCGATCCAGCGTTTCTCCGGCGTCCACTGCTGGCCGTCCCAGGCATGTACCGCGCCGCAGTAGCCGGCGGCTTTGACTGCCGCGATCACGCGCTCGTCCCAGTTGCCGTACGGGTAGGCGAAGAAGTTGATGTTGGCTCCGGTGATCGCCGCGAGCGCGTCGCGGCTGTCGTGCACCTCGCGCCAGAGCTGTTCGTCAGGAACGGTCGTCAACGCGGGGTGGGTGTAGCTATGGGATCCGATCTCATGGCCGCGCGCTGCAAGGTCGTGGAACTGCTCGGGCGCCATGCCGCGATCCGGGTGGACGAAGAAGACGCCTTTGAATCCATACTGATCGAGGATCTCCGCGGCGCGCCATTGGGACGGCCAGCCGTCGTCGAAGGTCAAGATCGCAGGCTTCTCGGGCAGCGGCGCGCCGCCAAAGAGGCCGTTGTAGGCCTCCAGCATCGTGATCGGCGTGTAGCCGTTATCGCGCAGCCAGATGAGCTGCTGCTCGAAGTCCCAGTAGGTCACGGTATAGCGCTCAGCTGGCGCTCCGAAGCGGTGATACATCAGCACTGGAATGCGGTACGAGCGGGGCTCTGGGTCCGCGCGAAAGTCGACTGCATCCTCAGCCTGGGGGACCGGCTGCTGATCTATCCCGTCGGCGGCGGCAAGCTCGCGGCCGAGATGGCCGAGCTGAATCTCGTAGGGCGTGCCGGCATGTTCCGGGTGGCGCTCGAAGCGCGCGCGCTCGAAATACTGGACGAGGTAGCCGTCCTCGATGAGCATCTCGCTGATGGGGTAGCCGAAGACGGGCAGCCCGCCGTTCTTCCGCCAGTAGTCTCGAAACGGCGTCTGGAGGTAGTGGCCGGTCTCTGAATAGTAGTCCGCGTGCGGGTCTGGCTGGTCGATACCGCCAGCCAGCGGCGCAAACTCCGGGTCGCCTTCGTGCCCGGCGCTGATCCAGTTGCCGAGGAGTGTGAGCAGCACTTCGTACTCGGTGCCGGCGTGTTCCGGGTGGCGTTCGAAGCGTGCCCGTTCGAAGTACTGGACGGTCATCCCATCCACTTCAAGCGGTTCGCTCACCGGGTAGCCGACGATCGAGAGGTCATAGGCGCGCCAGGCGCTCAGAAACGGCTCGGCGATGTGGTGGCCGGTCTCCGGAACGTAGACCCTGCCGGTCGATGTCGTCCAGCAGTCGTTCGTTGCTCCAGTCTCGGCGAGTGAGCCGGCGGATTGTCCGGGAATCGCGAACAGCGTCAGCGCGAATATGCCAACGAAGACGAAACGAACGCACGGGCGCATCAGGTCAATCTCCCAGGAAGCTCCAACCGGTCCCGACGCGAGTATAGCGCCGATCAGGAACTGGCACAGCGCCTACGATGGCGTCTGGGTGAGCAGGTCCTGGACCTCGTCGGTGAGCCGCAAGATCGGGTCGATGTCGGTGTCGGCGGTGAAGGCGACGAAACACGCGCGGAGTGCCGGGAAGCGCATGCCTTTGGCGAAGATACCCGGCCAGCTGCCGCCGTGACTCCAGCCGACCTGGCCGTTGTGCTCGATGCGGCGCGCCCCCCAGCCGTAGTCGAGCGCGGAACCGTCGTTGAGCGTCGTTGTCTGCTCGACGAGGGCGGCTACGCCGAGCGCGTCGGTGTTCATGGCATCCAGCCACTGGAGGTAGTTCCGCGCAGTCGTCCAGAGCCCACCGTCGCCGAGCGAGAAGGGCAGGCCCACGACTGGCTCGGGCTCCACCGGCAGGGCGCCGTCCGGAAAGCGGTCTGGCCCGGGCCAGAATCGCGTGTCGTGCATGCCAAGTGGCTCAAAGATGCGTTCCGACGCGAAGTCGTTGAGCGATTCCCGGCTGGCGAGTTCGACTACCCGTGCCAGGCACACGTAGCCGATGTTCGAATAGCTGTAGCTCGTCCCGGGTGGTTCCGTGAGCTCAGCGAAGCGCTCGAGGGCGGCGAGCATCCCGGCGGATGTCCGTGCGGTCTGTCCGCTTGCGCGCATCTGCTCGAGCAAGGCTGGCTCCTCCGGCAGCGCCCCGGTGTGGGACAGGAGCTGCCGGAGCGTGACGCGGTCGGACCAGCTGGGAAGCTCTGGGAACCAGCGCCTGAGCGTGTCGTCGGGGCTTGTCAGGCCGGCGAGCGTCGTCAGCGCGAAGCACCCGCCGACGACCTGCTTCGCGAGGCTCGCGGCGTACACGAGCGTGTCGCTGGAGATGCGGCGGGATGCGTCAGCGGGTACTGGCGCGTCGTAGTGAGCGCAATGTTCGCCACGCTGGATCAGCGCAGTTAGCGGTACATCTGGGGCGAGGCCGGCCGCTGCCGCACAGCCTGCAAGCGCCTCGGTGAGGTTCGTATCGGCCATCGCGTGTTCCTCTCAAGCGGTGGTTCAACGCACCGGCGACTATACCCGAGCGCGGCCGACGCCGGAGTCCGAAGAGCGTGAGAGGTTAGCTGGTGGGGGTTGGTCAGGCTTTGAGTGCATGCATCAAGCTAAGTGCCAGAGGTCGAGCATCGATTCCGCTTGCTCTGTGATGCGATATCAACCGGTCCTCGCCTAAAGCGATCCAGCAGCGGACCTGGCATCCCGAGGCACGAGGGATCTTCGAACGCGACGGCAGGGCACCGCAGGCAGCCTGCCCCGACACGACGGCGTTGTTGCCAGCGTTTCGCTGCGCTGACATGTGACACACTCGCGACAAGATCGCGCCTGCGTCGGGATGCCACGGTTGTTGCTGTGGTGTCTGCTGCGAGGCGCTGCATGCCGACCGATTTCGGTCGCGCCGCTGACGAACACTTTATCTTGATGCATGAAGGGGTTTGTTAGGCCTTGACGTTGACGTTCTGCCCGACGCCGGGGCGCACGGACTGGATGAGGTGGAGCAGGCTCGCCTCGGAGGCTTCCATCGACTGTTTGATGGCGTGCATCTGGACCGCCTGTTGGACCTGGCCGTTCTTTGGGATGAGTTTTTCGATGGCCTGGACGTTGCCAACCGGGTCTGTCGTCACTGCTACCGCCAATCCAAGGAACACGCTTCTGACCTTAATTGTCGGCAGGTAGCGCGCGACCTTGACCCCCAATCTCCAAGGCTAGACGGGTGTGGACTGGTCGCCGCGAAATGCCAGGCCGAAGATGATCCCGATAGCCAGCAGCGTAGACGCCGATCCGAGGTACATCCAGTTGAGACCCAGGCCGATCCCGATGATCCAGCCGACGAGCGGCCCGGCGGCCGAGCCGAGGTCCGACCATGTGGCGTAGGTGCTCATCGTCTGCGAGCGGCGCGCGGGCGGGGCAAGGTCGCCGGCGAGGGCATCGAGCGCCACCTTGGTCGCGGTGGCGGCCAGGAAGAGCCCGATGGCGATGAAGATGACCGGCCAGATGCCGGGCGCAAGCGCTAGACCCACCAGTCCAGCGATTTCGAGACCTCCGGCTGTGAGCAACATGCGAATCCGGCCGATCCGGTCCGAGATGTGCCCGGCTACGGGGCCCCAGAGGAACTCCGAAAGGAACTTCACCGACAAGAGCAACCCGGTGAGCGAGGCGACGCCGACGGTCACGAAGACGAGCGCGATATCGTCGCCGTAGTTGGTCTGCAACCACGAGCCGAGCGTCGACGTAATCAGCCCCTGTACGGCCATCCCTTGCAGCAGCACGGTGACATAGACGATCCAGAGGCGGCGCGGGGTCGATCCGCGCTTCTCTTCCGGTGGCTTGTCGTCAGACTTCGACGCGGATGTCGTGGACGGCGCGGCAATCGGTGGCGGGCGCTCGCGTATGACGCCGACTCCGCCGATGACCGTGACCGCGGCGAAAGCGAAGACGGTCGTCGTGAACCCGATCAGGTCGGTCATGAAGCCGCCGAGGAGCGCGGCGATGAAGCTGCCGAAGCGGGTGACGCCGCTGAAGAACCCGAGGTAGTAGCCGCGGTTGCGGTCGTCGGCGGCTTCGAGCGCCGCCAGGTAACCGCCTAGCCGCAAGTAGGACCAGCACAGCCCCCAGCCGAGCCGCGCCGCCAGGAAGACGGCAAAGCCAAGCCCGAGTCCGTACAGCGCGGTAGTCACGGCGGCGAGGAAGACGGCGGCGACGAACGGCCCGCGCACGCCGCGCCGGGCCATCGTCCAGCCGGCCAGGGTGTTGGTGAAGAGGCGCACGAAGCGGTTGGCGCTGAGCAGGATGCCAACCATGAAAGCCTGGAGGCCGAGGTCCTCGTAGATCGTGGGCAGGACGGCGTAGAGGAGCGAGTCGCCGAGGATCGACGCTGCGACGGCGCAGGAGACGGCAATGACCCAGCGAGGCGGCAGGCGCAGGGCGAACCTCTAACTTTCCACGAACAATTCGCTAATGAGACGCTAACCGGCACATTCTAACAGGGGCATCTCCGGAACAAACCAGACGTAATATCGATGCTCGTGGCACTGATTCATCAGAGAATTATCTGGTCCAATTGACAATGACAATGAATAGTTATATATTCTTATCAATTCATTCCTATTTGGGATTGCAACACGCCGGAGTCTGAATGCCAACGATGGAGAGAGGGTGGAAGCTACGTGTTAGCAATTGAAACGAGCGATTTACGCAGAACATTCAATCGTTCAAGGGGATTGTTTCGGGGAGGCGAGGAACTCGTTGCCGTCGACGATGTCGACCTCGCAGTGCCTGAGGGCATGATCTACGGCTTGCTCGGCCACAACGGCGCCGGCAAGACGACGACGATCAAGATGCTCTCGACGCTGTTGATCCCAACCGCCGGCTCAGCCCGTGTCGCCGGCTTCGACGTCGTGGCCGACGAGCGCAGTGTCCGCCGCAACCTCGGCGTCGTCCTCGGCGGCGATCGCGGGCTCTATAACAAGCTCACGGCGCGCGACAATCTCGTCTACTTTGGTCATCTGTACGGCGTCCCTCGCGGCGCGGTGGGACCGCGCGTCGACGCGCTACTCGACCTGGTGGATCTCGGCGACCGGGCCGCCGATCGCGTCGAAGGTTTCTCACGCGGGATGAAGCAGCGGCTGCACCTGGCCAAGGCCCTCGTCCACGATCCACCGGTGCTCTTTCTCGATGAGCCGACGATCGGGCTCGACCCGGCGGCGGCGGTGAGGGTGCGTGAGATCATCGCTGGGCTGGCGCGCGAGAAGACGGTCCTGCTGACGACGCACTACCTCCACGAGGCGGATGCTCTCTGCGACCGGATCGCGATCATCGACCACGGGCGCATCATCGTTGAAGATACGCCGGCCGGGATCAAGTCCCAGGTTGGCGGCGACCGGCGGCATCTCATCTCAGTGCGCGGCAATCTCAATGGCTGGACCCGCGAACTGCTCGGCAACCTGCCGGGCATTGCTTCCGTCGATCTCGAACCAACCGACGATGGCCTGACGACGATCACGCTCGTTGCAAATGAGTCGGCGGCCTCGGTGGATGCCGCCCTGCGGGCGCTGCACCAGGAAGATGTCGAGGTCGATGCCGTGCGCACTGCCGATCTGACGCTGGAGGACGCATTCCTGGCGTTGACGGGAGAACGGTCGGAGTGAGCATCGCAATTCAACAAACCCGCAGCTCGTTACTCGTCTGCGCAGCCACCGCGCGGGCCGAAATGCGACGAACGCTGGCCTACACCATCGAAGTCGTGCGCTGGCCGCTCTTCCCACTGCTCTACTACGTCTCGCTCTATTTCACCTACGAGGCGGCGGGGCGCGACTCGGTCGGCGCGACGACTCCAGCTGCCTTTCTCCTGGTCGGTATCTTCGGCATGACGCTCTGGAGCTCGGCGATCTGGTCGGGCGGCTATGCTGTCGAGTCCGAGCGGAGCGCCGGGACGATCAATTCGCTCTTTCTCTCCCCGGCAAGCCGCGGCGCGGTCGTGCTTGGCTATTCGCTGGGCGCAATCACCGTCTTTGTCGTGCCGACGATGGTTGTGGCGACGGGGTTGGCGCTCGCGCTCGGCGTCGACTTCGAGATCGCCGATCCGCTGGCGGTCGGCGTGGCATTCTGCGCTCTCTTGCTCGCCGCGCTGGCGATGAGCTATCTGCTGGCCGGCGCGTTCGTGCTGACCCGGCGGGCGAATATGTTTGCCAACTTCATCCAATCTCCGATCTACCTGTTGAGCGGCATGGTCGTGCCGGTGGACGATCTCCCGCGTGTCCTCCAGTGGTTTGCCTACATCTTTCCGATCAGCGCCGGGATGGACGCGCTGCGCGGTGTGCTCCTGACCGGCGCGACGCTGGATGAAATCTCCGGCTCGGTCATGCGGCTTGTGCTGATATCGGTCGTCCTGATGGTTGCCGGTCAGTATCTGTTGGAGAGGGTAGAACATGCAGCACGCAACGCTGGCACACTCGATTTCGAATGAAGCACGGGCGGCATTCGTCGCCTGGCTGATGATGTTCCGCGAGCGCTTCTATCTCTATGGCAGAGCCTACGCGATGGACTGGCTACTGCGACCAATCTTCGAAATCTCGATCGCCGCGATCATCTACTTCACAGCCGGTAGCGACACCGTCTCCTACGTCGTCGTTGCCATGGCGGCGAGCATGCTGGTCTTCAGCGCGATCTACTTTGTCGGCGAGATCCTGGACCGTGAGCGGGTCAAGGGCACGCTGCCGAGCCTATTCCTCACGCCCTGCCGCCGGACGAGCTGGATGGCCGGCTATGCCTTCGCCGGCTTTCTCGAAACGTCGGGCCGGATCACCATGGTGCTGATTGCCGGCTACGTGCTCTTCGATGTGCGCTTCGACCCGAACATCCCGGCGTTGCTCGTCGTCCTGCCGGTCTTCATTCTGGCATTGAGCGGGTTGGCGCTGACCTTGAGTGGTCTCGGGTTGTTGATCAAGCGCGCGAATTCCCTCTCGAATCTCATCTCGCCGTTCCTGACGCTGCTGGGCGGCGTCTACTTCCCGGTTTCGACATTGCCGGACCCGTTGCGCTACATCGCGCGGGCGATGCCGCTCGGCTATGGCATGGACGCGATCACGGCGATTGCGCTCGAGCACGCGTCGCTGGCGGACGTGCAGGACTCGCTCATCCCTCTGGTCGGGTTTGCCATTGTTTCGCCGCTCATTGGGCTGGCCGCGTTCAACGGGCTCGAAGCACTGGTGCGGCGGCGCGGCGAAGTTGACATCTACTAATGCAGCCGTCGGCCACGGTAGCGGGCAACGCGAGTCCGGCCGCGCCCGCGCAACGCCTGCCGCTCTACGCGATGCTGGCAGCCAATGCGATCTCGGGCGCTGGCAACGTCATGACCCGGCTGGCGATTCCCTGGTTTGTCCTCGAAACGACCGGAAGCGCCGCGCGCACCGGCATCGTCGGCGCTGTCGAAGCCGCGCCGTTGCTCATCGCCGGTGTCTTTGGTGGCGCGCTTGTCGACCGCGTTGGATTTCGCCGGATGAGCGTGCTCTCAGACATCGCGAGCGGCGCGACGGTCGCGATCATCCCGGCGCTGCACTTCACGGTCGGCTTGGAGTTCTGGCAGCTATTGGTGCTCGTGTTCACCGGGGCGCTGCTCGACAACCCCGGCCAGACTGCGCGGCGCAGCTTTGTCCCTGAGCTTGCCGAAGCGGCCGCCGTGCCGCTGACCAGGGCAAATGGCTATTTTGGAGCGATCAACCGCTCGACGGCGCTCGTCGGCCCGCTCGTTGCCGGCGTCTTCATCGCGCTCTTCGGGGCCGCGCCGTTGCTCTGGATGGATTCGGCTACGTTCGCCGTCTCTGCCGTTCTGATGCTCGTGGCCGTGCCGAGGGCGCTCGAACCCGCGCCCGACCCAGACACAGCGAGTGGCGGCTACCTGGCAGATCTCAAGGATGGGTTTCGCTGGATTGTCGGCAACCGGTTGATCCGGACGGTGCTGGCGATGATTCTGATTACCAACCTGATCGAGTCGCCCTTCGTCATCGTATTGACGGTCTACGCTCAGGAGGTGTTTGACAGTTCGATTGCGCTCGGGCTCTTGCTCGGCGCGTTCAGCGTCGGCGCGATTGTCGGGTCGATGTTGTCGGACGCCGTCGTTGCGCGGGTGTCGGGCCGCCGCATCTTCCCGCTGGCGTTCTCGGCAATCTGCTTGCTGTACGTCGTCCTGATCGTCCAGGCCTCACTGCCGATCATTTTGGGTCTGTCGGTCTTCGTCGGGCTCATCGCGGCGACGATGAACCCCTACATCGACACGCTCTTCCAGA
The DNA here is from genome assembly GCA_030431755.1 of Chloroflexia bacterium. GTDB lineage: Bacteria > Chloroflexota > Chloroflexia > Thermomicrobiales > CFX8 > JAUIIK01. The sequence continues at coordinate 8,680 of JAUIIK010000043.1, read as the reverse complement.
CGCGGGTGCCGCGCAACCTGCGTGGCCGCGTCTTCGGGCTGCGCGGCGCAATGGCGATGGCGGCGACGCCGGTTGGGATCCTGCTCGGCGGGCTCTTGCTCGAAGCCGCGGGGCTACGGGTCACGATAAGTGTCCAGCTCGTGGCGCTGTTGGCGGTCATCGTCTGGATGGTCGTTTCGCCCTCGCTCCGGGCGCTCGACGATTGACCGTTCAGCTCGTTGGCACTGCGACGCTCGGCGGACCGGGCGGCGGGTCCTCCGTGGTATGGCCGGCAAAGAACTGCCGCGCGATGAGCAGGCCGCCTACCGCCACGATGTCGCCAACTATGAAGTCGAGGATGTAGTGGTTGCCGGTCAGGACGATCGAGAGCGTCATCAGGATCGGAATGACGACGCCGACTGCCCGCACAGGTGCCTGCTGGGCGTACCTGACAATGGCGATGCCCATCAACAGGTTCCAGCCGGCATGGAGGCTCGGCATGGCGGCGTAAAGGTTCGCCAGGCCAGGCGGTAGCAGGACGTGCCGCGAATAAGAGCGCTGCTCAATCGTGTCGATGAAGCCGAACTCCGGCATGAAGCGCGGCGGGGCGACCGGGAAGAAGGCGAAGATCAGCAGGGACAACGCCCCTGAGACGAGGATCGCGTTCCTGAACAGCGGGTACTCGCCTGGATACTGGACGAAGAGCCAGATCAACACGATCACGATCACCGGCCAGTGGAACCAGACGTAGACCCAGTTCATCAGGTTGATGAGCCAGTCATGGCCCAGCGCAAACACCTGGGCGCGCCGCTCAACGAAGATGCCCAGGCTGCGTTCCAGGTCGACGATGCGGTGGGCGTTGACGCGTGCCGCTGAAGCCTGGTCCTTCACCAGGCCGCGCACGATGAAATAGCAGAAGTACGCGGCGTAGAGCATCGACGCCTCGGCGACGATATGGCTACGGCCGAAGCGGCGCATGGCTTCTTTCCTGACGGCGAGGAGCACTGTCGTCAGGATGAGAATCGGTCCGTAGGCTTCAATGAATGACTCGAATAGATGCACTGGTTCACGCTCCCACCAAACACGGTCGCGATCGCCCTGTCCGTATTCTTCGAAGTGAGAATCTAACGCCATTGTCAGGCTGATTGCAAGCGACGCGGTTTCGTGCGCTTGCTTGTTCTAGGATAGGATGGCGCAAGGATTGCTGTTGAGACGCCGGGTGAGGGGTTCGGATGCACGCCGGAGACCTGTTGGCCGAGATGCTCGTCAACTATCGCGTGGAGTATGTCTTCGGGCTGCCGGGCGGTCAGACGGCTGCCCTCTACGACGCCATCTACCGGCGGCCAGCACAGATTCGGCACATCCTGATGCGCGACGAGCGCAGCGCCGCCTATGCTGCCGATGCTTACGCGCGTATCACCGGGCGGATCGGCGTTTGCGATGCGACCGTTGGACCGGGCGCGACCAAGTTGCCGTCGGGCTTGGCTGAGGCCAAGCACTCCTCAATTCCTGTCCTTGCGATTCTCAGCGACATCAACCAGTCGACGCTCCACCTGTCCGACTTCGGCGCGGCGTCGCAAGCCCTCGACCAGATGCGGATGCTCGAACCGCTCGTCAAATGGCAAGGGCGCGTGCCGCTCGTCGAAAACCTCCCGACGATGCTCCGCAATGCCATGCGCCAGGCCACCAGCGGCCGGCCCGGGCCGGTTGTCCTCGATATCCCAGATGACGTGTTTCGGGCTGACTGTGACGGCATCGACCTCGACGCCGTCACCAACATTCGCGACGGCAGCTTCCCATCCCGTCGCACCGGACCGGACGCGGATTCGGTAGCTCTGGCGTCGTTCCAGCTGATTGAGGCGGAGCGCCCGGTCATCGTGGCCGGCGGTGGTATCCACAACGCCGGCGCGACCGATGAGCTTCTGCGGCTAGCTGAGCGGCTGGACATTCCGGTGGCAACCACCTGGAGCGGCAAGGGGGCGATCCCCGAGACACACCCGTTATCGGTCGGCTTGCTGGGCGCGATGGGCGCGACGAGCGCGACGGACATTGTCGCCGCGGCGGACCTCGTCTTCCTCATCGGCTACAAGTCAGGACAGAACTCGACCTTCTCCTGGACGCTACCAAGGGACGACCAGTCCGTGATTCACCTGGACATCGATCCCGCTGAGATCGGCAAGGTCTTTACGACCGGCGTTGGTCTCGTTGGCGACGCCCGTACCGGACTCCAGATGGTGCTCGGTCAGGTATTCCCGGTGGAGCGGCCGGAATGGCTGGCGCAGGTGGCCGAGGCGCGGAGTGGCTGGCAAGCGCAGCTCGACAGCGAGCGGTCGAGCGACCAGGTGCCGGTAACACCACAACGAGTGATGGGTGAGCTGCAGCGTCTCTGGAGCGACGAAGACGTGCTTGTTTGCGATGCCAGCTTCTCCAGCGGTTGGGGCGGGGCATTCCTGCAACTGCCGGTAGCAGGACGCAAAGCGCTCTTCCCGCGTGGCATTGCCGGGCTGGGCTGGGGCCTGCCGGCTGCCATTGGCGCGCGGTTTGGCCATGACGAAGGCACGGTCGTCTGCCTTGCCGGTGACGGCGGCTTTGCCTACAGCGTCGCCGAACTCTCGACGCTGGCCAAGTACGGTTTGAAGGTCGTCAGCATCGTTCTCAACAACAACGCCCTGAGCTGGATCAAATGGAACCAACGCATGACCTGGGGCGAGCGCTACCAATCGTCCGATTTCCCGGAGATTGACTTCGCGGCCGTTGCACGCGGCTTCGGTTGTCAGGGGATCAGCGTTACCAGGCCGGATCAGCTTGCGAGCGCACTGGAAGCGGCCTTCGACGGCGAAGGCCCGGTCGTCATCGACGTCAAGACCGAAGAGTGGGAAACCCCGCTACTCGCCTACCGCGCCGCCGTCGAGCGCCCGGTGGAGCGTGCGCGCGGCGCTGCTTACTAATCGGTTGTCGATCCGGCGCGAAGAATCTCCGCGAGGTCGGCGGGGTCGATGCTGCCGCCGCTAATGATGCAGATGGTATTGCCGCGTTGGCTCTCGGATAGCTTCAGGGCGGCCGCAACCGACAGGGCGCCTGCTCCTTCAGCGATGACCTTGTTCTTTGTCGCCAACAGGTGGATTGCCGCCTTCGTCTCGTCGTCGGAGACGGTCAGACAGCCATCGGCTACTTCCAGCAGTGCCGGGAACATCGCGTCCATGACGAAGGGCGCGCCAGCGCCGTCGACGAAGCTCGTGCCTGACATCGTGCGTGGTTCGCCTGCCTCGAATGAGACGGCAAAGCCCGCTGCTCCCTCAGGCTGCACGCCGAGCACGCGCACATCCGCGTTCGATGCTTTGAGCGCGATGGCAATGCCGATCAATAGACCGCCGCTGCCAACCGGCACGAGCACCGTGTTCACATCCGGCAGGTCCTCGAATATCTCAAGCCCGGCTGTGCCATGCCCGGCAACGACGTCGGGATCGTCGAAGGGATGGACGAAGCCGGGGCGGCCGTTGAAGCGCCCATCGTTCATCGCCGCGAACATCTCATCGCGCGGGATGAACTCGACGGTCGCGCCGTAGGCTTCGGTGGCTTCGATCTTCGAGCTGGGCGCACCGGCGGGCATGATCGCCGTTGCCGGAATACCAAGCTGTCGGGCCGACCAGGCGACGCCCTGGGACATGTTGCCTGCGCTGAGGGTTGAGACTTCGGTCAATCCTCCTGCGTCGGCGCGCTTGCGCAATGCGTTGTATGCGCCACGAATCTTGAAGGAGCCGACCGGTTGCAGGATTTCCGGTTTGAGCCAGATACCGTCAGCCCGCTCGTCGCCACGCAGAGGCACCAGCGGCGTCCTGACCGCGACACCGTGTAGTCGCTCTCTCGCGGCATGGATCATCTGAACGTCTACCTGCACTGTTCTCCCTCTCGTTCTCGTTGCCGGCCCCTACGATGCTCGCTCGCGCAACCGGAACTCGCATCTGCTCCTCGTAGGATTGGAGATGAATCCACCACTACACGCCGTTAGTTTCTGCGTTTTCGGCCGGCTTAGCTCTCCTCGTCCAGCCGGCCACCGGTGACGATGAGCACCGCGGCCTGGCCCTCCAGTGACTGCTCTTCGGCCAGGCGGTCGAGCGCTGCGAGCGTGGCGGCTGAGGTGAACTCGGCAACGATGCCGGCGCGCGTTGCAAGCCGCCGCTGGGCGGTCGCGATCTCTTCGTCGTTGACGGCAAGCATCTGCCCGTCGCAGGCTTCGACCTCGTTGAGGAGTCGCAGCGCGTTGCGTGGGCGGCGGACGGCGATCGAATGTGCGTCGGTTTGGCCAGCTTCCTCGGGTCCAGGCTGCTCACCCGCGTACCGTTGAACGAGCGGCTGAATCGCCTCGGCCTGGACACCGACGAGCCGCGGGAGTTCGTCGGAGAACCCGACGGCGCGCATCTCGCGAAAGCCTTTGCCAATCGCCCCGAGCGTGCAGCCGTCACCGCTGGCCGAGATAACCCAGTCGACCCGCGCGCCGCCGAGCGCCTCGACGATCTCGAAGGCACAGGTCTTCTTGCCCTCGACAAGGAACGGATTCAGGGCGCAATTGCGGCTGTACCAGCCGTGTTCAGCGCCGGCGATCTCGGATTCGGTGAATGCCTGATCGTAGTTGCCGCTCGAGACGTGGACTTGTGCGCCATAGCGGCGCAGCCAATTGATCCGGGTGCAGGAGGCGATGTTCGGCACAAAGGCGTGGCAGGTCAATCCGGCGTGCGCGGCGAAACCGGCCAGCGAAATCGCGGCATTGCCGGCCGAAGCACAGTAGACGTCGGTATAGCCCTGGGTGAACGCCAGTGTCATGCCGACCGCCGTCGCGCGGTCTTTCAGGCAGCGCGTCGGATTGCGCGATTCGTCCTTTAGCAAGAGCGTCTTCAGACCGTAGCGTTGGGCCAGACGTGGAGCGGAAACGAGCGGCGTGCCGCCGGCCGGCAATACCTTGCCTGGAGCGTCGACCGGAAGCAGTGGTAGCCAGCGAAAGACGTCGCGACGGGATTGGAACTCGGCAGCGCTATCTCGTAGGTCGCGCGCGGCCTGCTCGTAGTCGTAGGTCACGTCCAGCACCGGCGGGTCCGGGCTGCCATCCTCACGTGCGTAGGCAGCGGCGTCGAACGGCAGTTGTTCGCCGGTTGTTAGTCGGGTTAGACCAGTCGTGTTCACCTGTCTGACTCCACCGTGTTTCGCTGTTGCCCGCTAGTTGAAGAGCATTCGACGCTCCATCATACTTGCCCAAACGGGGCTCCAGGCGATCAGGAGGAATGATGTACACGTTTGACCGGCAAGGGATCATCGAGGCCGCCGCCGAGATGATCCGGATACCGTCGATCAACCCGGATCTTGTTGAGGAAGGCGACGGCGAGAACGTGCTGGCGGAGGCAATCGCCGAGCGCCTGCGCCGGACCGACGGCATCGACGTGGAGCTGCAGGAGACCATCGACGGCCGCTGCAACGTCATTGCCGTCGCCGGCCGTGGAACGGGTCGTATGCTGATGCTCAACGGTCATATCGACACGGTTGGGGTCGAGGGGATGGCCGACCCCTTCAATCCGAGAGTCGACGGCAACAAGCTACATGGCCGCGGTTCCTATGACATGAAGGCGGCGATGGGCTGCGCGACGCTGTTGCTCGAAGCCGTCGCCGCCGACCCGGAGTTTCCCGGGAAGCTCGTCGTCACCTACGTTGTCGATGAGGAGTACGCGAGCGTTGGAACGGCAGCTGTGGTGCGCGAGCTCGACCGCTGGCGGCCCGATGCGGCGATCGTCCTTGAGAACAGCGACCTCGATATCTGCGTCGCCCACAAGGGCTTTGTCTGGGCGGAGGTCGTTACCCAGGGCGTCGCTGCACACGGTAGCCGCTACTGGCTCGGTATCGATGCGATTGGCATGATGGGCTACGTCCAGTTTGAGCTGGACAAGCTCGCCAAGCGGCTGCTCGAGCGCCCGCCGCACAAATACCTTGGCCCGCCGTCGCTTCATATGGGGTTGATTCGCGGTGGTCAGGAGATCTCGTCCTATGCCGCCGCCTGCTATCTCCAGGTCGAACGTCGGACGATTCCCGGGGAGACCGAGGAGATGATCGAAGCCGAGATCGAACAGATTCTCGGCCGGTTGCGTCAGGATGACCCGGACTTCTCAGCGATGTTGACGACCGGCATCGTCCGCAACCCCTTCGAGGTCGGCGAGGATGCCGAGATCGTCCAGATCCTGAAAGCGGCAGCGACCGAGGTACGTGGCGAGGAACCGGCGTTCATCGGCAAGGCTGGCTGGGCAGATTCAGCGTTGTTAGCGGAGGCCGGTATCCCGACAACCTACTTCGGCCCCGCCGGCTTTGGCGCGCACGGCGCGGAGGAGTGGGTCGACATCGACTCGCTGGAGCAGTTCGTGCAGGTCCTCGCTCGCACAGCGCACGAATTCTGTCGCGGCTAGGTCGCGAATAGAATGGCCCCGCAGTCGGAGTCACCGCTCCTTGCCCAGGCTGCATCGGGAATGGCCGTTTCTCGCGGACCGTAGGGGTGGAGATGAACTCCACCCCTGCGAGGTCGTCAGCGATCTCTTTTCGATCGGCGGTTCATCACTGCCCAATTTGAACGCGAGTCAACGCCGTCTTGGAACGACCCCTGTTCCCCCGCATCCGGCTGCATTTCCACCTACACGAAGACAAACCAACTCGCCCCGATGGCGATTGCCAGCGCCGCGATGCCGGCGAGGTAGCCGGCTTCGGCCAGGCGCTTGCCAAGCGGCGGGTGGGCGATCTCCTCGGCAGTGTCGGGCGGACTGAAGCGCCGTAGCCGGAGCGAGTTCGAGATCACACTGACGCTCGACAGCGCCATCGCGCCGGCTGCCAGGGCCGGGCTCAAGACATCGCCGGTGAGCCAGTAGAGCGCGCCAGCGGCGACCGGGATAAGGGCCACGTTGTAGCCAAAGGCCCAGGCAAGGTTCTGCTTGATCGTCTGGACGGTCTTACGCGACAGCGCGATGGCTGTCACCACGCCACGCAGATCACCGCCGACGAGCGTGATGTCGCTCGCTTCGAGCGCGACGTCCGTGCCGGTGCCGATGGCGATGCCGAGGTCGGCGCGAGCCAGCGCCGGGGCGTCGTTGATGCCGTCGCCGACCATCGCGACCTGCGCGCCCGCCGCCTGGAGCTCTTGAACCGCGGCGTCCTTGTCACCCGGCAGGACATCGGCCAGCACCCGCTCTTCAGGGATGCCGACCGAGGCTGCGACAGCCTTTGCGGTCGCGATGTTGTCGCCGGTGATCATCCAGACATCGAGCCCGAGCGCCTGAAGCTCGGCGATCGCTTCTTGCGACGACGGCATCACTGGGTCTGCAATGCCGATGAGGCCGGCGATGTTGCCATCAAGCGCGACGTAGACCGGCGTCTTTGCGTTCGCCGCCAGTTCCTCTGCCCGGCTGGTCGCGCCGTTCAGGGTAATGCCCGATTCGGTCATGAAGCTGCGGTTGCCGACGAGCACTGCGATTCCGTCAATGGTTCCGCCCACGCCGCGCCCGGAGACAGCCTCAAAGTCCTCGACCTCTCCGGGTTCCACTCCTTCACCAGATGCTGCGTCGATGATTGCCGCTGCGAGCGGGTGTTCGGACGCTGCTTCGAGGCTGGCTGTGAGCTGCAACAGTGTTGAGCGCGAGGCGTCGCCAAGTAGTTCGACGTCGGTCACGGCAGGCTTGCCGCGCGTGATCGTGCCGGTCTTGTCGAGGACGACGGCTGTTAGCTTGTGGGCGGCTTCGAGCGACTCGCCGCCGCGTATCAGGACGCCCGACTCGGCGCCCTTGCCGGTGCCGACCATGATCGCCGTCGGCGTCGCCAGTCCCATGGCACAGGGGCAGGCGATGATCAATACCGAGATCGTCACGGTCAGGGCGAAGTTGAACTGCGGTTCGGGGCCGACGACGAGCCAGATCGCGAAGGTCAGCGCCGCAACAGCGATAACGGCTGGCACGAAATAGAGCGCGATCTGGTCGGCAAGCCGCTGGATCGGGGCTTTCGAGCCCTGCGCGTCCTGGACCAAGCGGATGATCTGCGCGAGCGCGGTGTCCGCGCCCACCTTGGTCGCCTCGAAGGTGAAACTACCGCTAGTGTTGATTGTGCCGCCGATGACCTCGTCGCCGGCGTGCTTCTCGACCGGCAGGCTCTCGCCGGTCAGCATGCTTTCATCGACCGATGAGCGGCCTTCGATGACCTGGCCATCGACCGGAATCTTCTCGCCCGGGCGAACGCGCAGGATATCCCCCGCCCGCACCTCTTTGATCGGTATGGCAGTCTCAACACCGTCACGGATGACGCTGGCCGTGCGTGGTGCAAGGCCCATCAGCGTCTTGATTGCGCCGGTCGTCTGGAATTTCGCCCGTGCTTCGAGCCAGCGCCCGAAGAGGATCAGGCCGATGATGATCGTGGCGCTGTCGAAGTAGGTTTCTGGCTCAAGTCCGGCGCGCGTCACGAAGTCCGGCCAGATGGTGACGAGGGCGCTGTAGCCGAACGCCGCGGTGGTGCCGAGAACGACGAGGGTGGCCATGTTGGCCTGGAAGTGGCGGCCGGCTGCCCAGGCCTGCTTGTAGAAGACGCGGCCGGCCCAGAACTGGATCGGCGCGGCCAACGCGAGCAGCAGCAGATTCATCTGACGGGTCATGACGTGGTCGCCAGCGTGGCCCTGGGCGTCCATGAAGTA
>JAUIIK010000205.1 GCA_030431755.1 Chloroflexia bacterium | reverse complement strand
CGGCAAGAACCTGATCAAAAGCAGATTGACGGTCGGTAGCAATCAAGACACGTCGTCGATCCGGCAATCGGTAGGCATCCCTCACCTTGTTGCGGTAGAAGCCAGGTAACTCACTAAACTCTGCATCCGTCAGACAATTGTTTAGGATTTGTACGTTGCTGGCCCGTCGCGCCATGATGTTGACACCTCCCGAAAATGGTCTCTTTCTTTCGCCGCTGGTTGAGCTCGAAGATTCGGCGGAGTTCCTTCTCAATCATCTGAATCCAGTGGTGGGTCCTGTGGGATATCTTCAGCAACCGGTCACGGCGGTACCGGCGCGACTTGGACATTTGAGACTTGTGCGTGTCGCTCGTACGACTCACGCCCGGCCACCTACGGAATTCACTGTGGCCGTACATGGATCGTATTATAGCGGTGACGTGCTCCCCAGAATCGGCCCACGGACAATGAGAGCCCTCCACTCGGCGAATGGAGACTTTCATGCACCAGACCACCTACACCGCAATCGATTCGCATTCCCAATGGCTTGTGGGAGTCGCTATCGGCGACAATCAACATAACGACAATCGGTCCTCGGATCATGCGCGACAATCACACCGGTGTTTGGTCGCTTTGGTACGTTCGCCCGTCGCCTCAGGCTGGGATGTCCAGCTTGTGTGCGTGCTCCAGGAAGGTCACAAGCAGTTGCACGGTGGCGTCGATGTCGTCTTTGTGGACGAGCTGGACGGTCGAGTGCATGTAGCGGACGGGCGCGCCGATGGTCGTTGCCCAGGCGTCTGAACGAGTGCGCTGGATTGCGGAGGCATCGGTCCCGCCGCCGATGTTCCGCTGGTAGCGGATCCCTTCCGACTCGCACAGGTCGATCAGAAACCGGACCAGCTTCGGGTGGCCGACGGTCAGCCGGTCCATCACCCAGAGACCGGTACCCGCTCCCCCAACTCGCAGGTCGCCTCGTGCTCTGCGATGTGCGCGCCGGCTGTGTCGCTGCCGTCCAGCGCCATGCCGATATCCGGCTCGATCGCAAAGGCGGCAGTCGGCATGCCGCGCACCCCTAGCTTTTCCTGGACCGTGCTAACCGCATAGGTGTCCACCGCCGTCCGCCCGACCTTCTCGGTCGAGGCCGCAAGCGCCGCCAGCATGCTGGTGCATTCCCAGAAGCCCTCGGTCCGGCCCTCGTCATTGGCGAAGATCAGATGATCGGGAATCCAGAGCGAGTCGAAGCCGAGCGCTTCGGCCAGCCGCGCCTTTTCCAGAATGTCCGCCCAGCGGCGGCCCTCCGGGCGGCGATATGACGTCGCCGCGGCATAGTCGCTTGGGTACTCACCGAGGTCGAGATAGATGCCGATTTTCGTGCCGCTAGTGGTGCTCATGAACGAGACTCACTCATTGCGTCAGACGCTACAGACAGAACCATGCTCCTGCTGGATTCCATGGGCGCCCTTCGTCACCTGAACCACCACCCCTGTACCGGCTAACGCGATGCGTTGCCACGTATGGCTAGCTTGTGGCTTCTGGGCAATCTTTGGCAACGGCACGGGGCAACGCATCGCGTTGCCGGTACAGGGATGGCGCTCACGCGGATTGAGCCGCCATTTGTCCCGTAGTCTCGACACGCCGATGACAGTTGGCGCGTCTCTATTTGGACGCCGCCCCTTTGGCTGTACTTGGCTACACTAGCGCAGAAATGAGGGAGAGAGCAGCATGAGCAGATACGAACGCGGCAGTCTGGTTGTCACCAACGGGCCGATCTTCACATCCGACCCCGATCGCCCGAGGGCGACGGCGCTGGGTATTCGCAACGGAGTCGTCCTCTACGTCGGCGGCGACGCTGACGATGCCCGCCAGGCCGCCGGACCGGGATCCGAGACGATCGATCTCGCCGGACGGTTGGCGACCGCGGGGCTGATCGACGCCCACACTCACCCGATCCTCTACGGCGGGATGTTGGCGAACCTGGATCTCCAGAACGGCATCACCAACCTGCAGGACATCCTCGACCGTGTTGCCGAACGCGCAGCGCAGATCCCAGCTGGCGAATGGATCGTCGGTTGGGGCTACTACGTCATGATGATCGCCGAACGGCGGCCACCAACCCGCCAGGAGCTTGATTCCGTTGCTCCCGACCACCCCGTTGTGCTGCGGCAACGCTCCGGTCACGAGGCTGTCACGAATAGTCTGGGCCTCAAGCTTGCCGGCATTACCCGCGACACGCCCGACCCTGAGGGCGGGACGGTCGTCAAGGATGCCGACGGCGAGCCGACCGGCCTCTTGATCGAGAACGCCCGCGATCTCCTCGGCGATTCGGCCTCGCCGGGGGTCACGCCGGAGTCGCTTCTGGCAGATCTCCGGCGCGCGACCGAGTCATTCCTCTCCTTCGGCATCACGTCGGTCGGCGAGGCTCACATCACCTCGCCCGACATGTTCCGCGCCTACCAGCAGTTACGCGCTGACGCTGGAACGCCGAAGCCGCGCTACAACCTGATGCTCTCTCACTGGAAGATGCTCGAAGCCGCCGAAGAGTTCGGCTTGATGACCGGCTTTGGCGACCGCTGGCTGCGCGTCGGCCCGATGAAGTTCTTCCTCGACGGCACCGAGGGCCAGCGCACGGCTAAGGTCTCCGAGGGTTTCGCCGACGAACCAGACAACACCGGCATGTGGATGTTCCCGCCCGAGGAGTATCGCGAGCGTGTGCTCCGCGCCCACCTCGCCGGCTGGCAGTGCGCGACCCACTCGATCGGTGACGCGGCGGTCGAGGAGACGCTCGACGCCTACGCCGCCGCCCAGGCCGCCCTGCCGCGACCGGACATCCGTCACCGCATCGAGCACGCCTCGCTCTTGCGGCCCGACCTGCTCCAGCGGCTGGCGGCCGAGCAGTCGGTCGTCGTGCCCGGCGCGCGTTTCGCCTCGAACGACTATCCGGTATTGATGACAGCCTTCGGTGAAGAGCGCCTGCGCTGGTACCAGCCCTGGAACTCGCTGGTCGAGCGCGGCATCCACGTTGCTGTGTCGAGCGACGCGCCGGTCCAGTCACCCAACCCGATCCCGAACCTCAAAGCCATCGTCACCAGCCGTTCCGAGTTCGAGGACAAGCCCGTCATGATGCCGGAGGAGCGCCTGCCGCTCGACGAGCTGCTCGTCGCCTACACGCGCAACGGCGCTTATTGCTCGCACGAGGAGCACATCAAGGGGACGCTGAAGCCCGGCATGCTCGGAGATGTCACCATCTTCGACCGGGACATCTTCGCCCTGGATGCCGATGACCTCGACACCGCGGCAATCGACATGACGATCATCGACGGCGTTGTCGTCCACAGGCGGGATGGCTGAGATGGCGGATGCACCGCGACTGACACTCCTTGGCACCGGCACGCCGACGATCCAGCTCCACCGTGGCGGCGCGAGCTATCTCGTCCGGCTCGGCGAGCAGCAGTTGCTCTTCGATTGCGGCCCCTTCGCGGTTCACCGCTTGCTGGAAGCCGGCAGCGGGCCCACGGAGATCACGTCGCTCTTCCTCACCCACCTGCACTACGATCACGCCGCCGACTACGGCCACCTCGTGCTCAACCGCTGGGACGAGGGCGCCGGACAAGTGGCGGAATTGGATGTCTACGGGCCGGAGCCTATCGAGCAGATGTCGGCGTCGCTCTTCGGTCCCGACGGCGTCTGGGGTCCCGACCTCGCGGCCCGGACCGGTAACCCCGGCAGCCAGTCGGTCTATGAATCGCGGGGCGGCGAGCTGCCCCGCTTGCCGCCACAGCCTAACGTCACGACCGTCGCGACCGGCGACGTTATCGAGGGCGACGGCTGGACAGTCCGGGTGGCCGAGGTCATCCACTTCCAGCCCCACCTGATCTGCCTCGCCTACCGGCTCGATGTCAACGGCACGAGCATCGTCTTTGGCGGCGACACCCGGCCGACGCCCGCGCTGACTGAGCTGGCGCAGGGGGCCGACGTGCTCATCCACATGTGCCAGTACGTGACCGGGGAAGAAACCGACCCGCGCCTGACCGACACCTGCTCCGGCCACATCGAGGCTGCCGAAACTGCCCGTGACGCCAACGTCGACACGCTCATCCTCACCCACATCACCCCACAGGTCGAGCACCCGCGGGTCCGCGAACGCGTCATCCTCGAAGCCGGGCAGGTCTCCGGCTGCCGGGTGATCTTCGGCGAGGACCTCCTAGAGGTGCCATTGGATGCCAAGGGCGAGCAGTCATAGACGTTGCGCTGTTGTCTGGCGAGAATCGCGAGAAATTCCCCCGGTTGGCATCCTGAACGAGGCTTCGCGACGTGAAGGATCTAGCTGCAACCGAGCCACATGAGGGTGTCGCTAGATCCCTCTCTCCGAAGGCTCCGCTCGGGATGCCAAGCTTGTAGCTCGTGTGCCACATAGGATGCTTGGTACAGCTGCAAGTACAGTGCTGTATCAACCTTACGACGCCTCCAACTCAAGATGACGCCCAGCCTACCCCAGCTCCAACTCCGCCCTCCGCGTGACGCCGGCGCTGAACCCATCTTGACCCGCGCCGTCGAGCGCGGCCAGCAGTTCGTCGCCCGAAAGCCCGGTATTCAAGGCCCGCTCCGCGTCCAGCCCGCTACGGTCGAAGGGGCGGTCAAGGTAGCCGCCGTCCATGACGTTGTAGGTGCCGGTGATGTAGTCGGCCTCGTCGCTGGCCAGCCAGCAGGCCAGCTTGCCGATGTCCTCCGGGATCCCGAGCCGGTTCGCGGGCACCGCGGCGGCCGTCTCGGGCTTCACATGGCCCCAGATGTAGTCACCCATCGGCGTGTCAATCAGGCCCGGCGCGATGCTGTTGACCGTGATGTCGAAGGCCGCCAGGTCCTGAGCCCAGCAGCGGGTCATCATCCGCACCGCTGCCTTGCTGCCGCTGTATGCAAAGCCGCCACGGTTCGCCCGCTCTCCGGCGACGGACGAAAGCGTGATCACCCGGCCGCCATTGCCGTGCCGGATCATCTCTCGCGCACAAGCCTGAACGGTGAGGAAGACCCCGGTGACATTGACTGCCATCAGTTGGTTCCAGTCCTCCAGCGGCATCGACAGGATCGAACTGTTGCGAAAGAGCCCGGCGTTGGCGACGCAGATGTCTAGCCGTCCGAACTCGTGTGACGCGGCTTCGGCCATGCCTTGAACCGCATCCGGATCGGTCACGTCGATCTGTTGCGGGATCCCCTCGCCGCCGGCTTCACGGACCAGCCTGGCCGTCTCCTCCGCCCGTTCGAGCAACAGATCCGATGCGAAGATCCGTGCTCCAGCTGCGGCCAACGCCAGCGAGATCCCACGACCGATGCCGCTGCCGGCCCCGGTGACGACCGCCACTTTCCCGCTCAAGTCCAACATCGCGAACCTCCTCGATGCGGTTCAATGTGATGATTCTCTTTTATCATGGGTAGGCGTCATCGGGGCCGTGCGTGGCTGTAGATTCAACATGAGAAACCGAGGCATCGTGAGCGCAAACAGGAAACTGACCGGCGGGCGCGTCAAATTGACGTCCATCCGGGAAGCCGACATCGACGAGATCATCTCCTGGGACGAGGACAGCGAGTTCCTGCGTAATCTCATGTCCGGCCCCGCCTACCCGCGCCCGGAGGTCGTGCAGCGTGAGTGGTGGACGAACCGGCTCAAGAATCGGGACGAGTACCATTTCGCCATCCGGCTGAACGAGACCAACGAGATCATCGGCACATTCCACATCCAGGAGATCGAGTGGACCAACCAGGTCGGCTGGTTCTCGATCGGTATCGGCGGCAAGGAAACGCGCGGCAAAGGCTACGGCACCGAAGCGCTGGCGCTGGGGCTCGACTTTGCTTTCGACAGCCTCAATCTTCACCGGCTGGCCCTCGGCGTCTTTGCCTTCAACGAGCCCGCTATTCGCCTCTACAAGCGCATCGGTTTCATCCACGAAGGGACGGAGCGCGAGTACCTCCTCCGCGACGGCCAGCGCCACGACATGCTGTTGTTCGGGATGCTGGCGCCGGAGTGGCGGGAGCTGCGGCAGGGGACAGGTTCTAGGGGATAGGTGATAGCAGACACTATGTTCTCGATTTCTGCTGTCCTCTCTCCCCGACTCCAGCTCCCCCTCTCCCCGTGAAGCGAAGCGGAACTGTGGGAGAGGGGGTTAGGGGGTGAGGGAACTCCCCGCCCATCATCTCA
>JAUIIK010000204.1 GCA_030431755.1 Chloroflexia bacterium | reverse complement strand
ACGCAAGACGACGTTCGACATCACCTGGGCGGCGCCGTCGGTGAGGTTCTGGGCTATGCGGGCCCGTTCCCTTTCGCGGGTTTCGATGATCTTCGCGCTCATGTCGACACTGTTGGTCAGGCCAGTCGTGCCGGGGAGGATGTGGGTGCGGTCGTCGCCGCCTTCTGACTCATACTGGTCCTGATTGATCTCCGCCAGGTCAAGCAAGATGCGGAGCTTCTGTTGCAGCGACGAGATCGAGTCGCGCCGGGATTCGAGCTGTTCGATCTGGCTACGCATCATGAAGAGTCGCATCTGCACTTCGTGGGAAGCCACGAACGACTCGCGGATCTCGGTCCGTGAAAACGACTCGAGGCTGGCTTCCATCTCGCGCAGCCGCGCGCTTTGCTGCGACTCGCGCTGGGACAGCCGGTCAATCTCCTGTTGCGTTTGACGCAGCAACAGGTCGATCTCCTGGATCGCCTGCGAACTTCGCGAGAGCTCCTCGCGGCATTCGACTGCCAGCGACGTGAGCCTGTCGACGAACTCCTGTGTCTGCGGTGGTGGTAGGGCCATTACTGATCCTGTCAACTGCGGCTTCGTAGGCCGAACGGCGCAATTCGTGCAATTCCAGGCTTCAGCTTATGGTTCTCATTTGGTGATAACTACGGGAGATTCGTCCTGAAAGATTCGCGCCAGCCGACAGGAATGTACGTACAGTTGTGCGGCGGGTTTGTGCTGCCCGATAGCGTAGGATAAACTCGGACCATTGGCGGGTGGTGAAATGGTATCACAAGGGCCTTTGGAGCCTTTGTTCCAGGTTCGAGTCCTGGCCCGCCAGCTCGACCAAACCGGTGTGCATGGACGCAGTGACAGGCACGGCAGGGGAAGCTTGACTTCCGACGACGCAGAGAAATCATGCGGAGGCGCGACGCCGTTGAGCGTCATCGTGCTGGCTGCCGGGCGCGGGACGCGGATGAAGTCGCGCACCCCAAAGGTCTTACATAGCGTTCTCGGTAAGTCCATGCTCGACCACGTACTGGACGTTGTGTCCGACCTCCACCCTCACGAAGTCATCGTCGTGACAGATCCGGAATCAGCCCCTGTGGTCGCCAGTCACACCGACGCCCGCGTCACTATTCAGGCATTGCCTCTCGGAACCGCAGATGCTGCAGCGGTGGGAGTTGAAGCGCTTTCCTCAAGAGCTGGCGCTGTGCTCGTTCTCAATGGCGACGTTCCGCTGCTCTCGCTGCCGTCGCTCACACGTCTGATACACGAACATGACCGGGTTCGAGCGACCGTCACGCTCGGCGCCTTCCGTGCGCCGGCCGGGACGAAGTATGGACGCCTCGACAGGCGCGATGGCCGTATCCGGGGCGTTGTCGAAGCCGCGGATGACCGCGCGGACCGGTCGGTTGAGTTCGAGGCGAACGGTGGCGTCTACTGCTTCGACCTGGCGTGGCTGCGTGAAAACGTCGGGGCGGTGCGTGTCAGTCCGTCGGGCGAGTACTACATTACTGCGCTCATCGCGGCGGCGGCGAGGTTGACACCGGACTCCGGGGAACATGCAGTGGCAGCGGTCATGCTGGATGAGGCGGAGCTGCTTGGCGTCGATGATCGGGCGCGCCTGGCCCAGGCCGAGGCGATACTCCGTCAGCGAGTTATCGAGCGTCACATGGCGCGAGGCGTAACCGTCGTTGACCCGGCGCGCACAGTAATCGAGCCTGACGTTCGGATCGAGCCTGACGTTCGGATCGAGCCGGGTTGTTTCGTCCGCGGCAACTCAAGTATTGGCGCAGGCACAGTTGTTGGGCCCTACGCGGTCATCGATGACTCCGTGGTCGGCTCCGATTGCACTGTCGTGCAGTCGTACCTGGACGGCGCAACGGTCGGGGAGCGGGTCCGCATCGGTCCGTTCGCGCGCCTGCGGCCGGGCACGGTGATTGAGTGCGACGTCATGCTCGGCAACTTCGTTGAAACGAAGGCCACGACGATTGGCAGCGGATCCCACGTCCACCACGTCAGTTATCTTGGCGACGCGCGCCTTGGGTCGAATGTCAACATCGGGGCAGGGACAATCACCTGCAACTACGACGGCCATGCGAAGCATCCGACGGTCATCGGCAACGATGTATTTATCGGGTGCGACACGATGCTTGTCGCTCCGGTCGAGGTGGGCGACGGCGCGCGCACCGGCGCGGGCGCGGTCGTTACCCGCTCGGTCGCAGCCGGCGCGACGGTTGTTGGCATCCCCGCGCGCGAGATGGCGCAGAAACCACGGGAGGAACATGGACGGTAGACTGCAAGTCTTCTCCGGAAACGGCAACCGCCAGCTCGCGCTGGACATCATGAACGTGCTCGAAGCGCCGCTTGGCCGCGCGCTGATTAGCTGCTGGAGCGATGGTGAGACGCGCGTCAAGCTCGACGAGAACGTGCGTGGCTCGGACGTCTTTGCGATCCAGACGCTGAGTCACCCGGTCAACCACCACCTGATGGAACTCCTCATCATGATTGACGCGATCAAGCGGGCTTCGGCGGCGCGGGTAACGGCAGTGATCCCCTATTTCGCCTACGCCAAGCAAGAGAAGAAGACGGCTGGCCGGGAACCGATCAGCGCCAGCCTGATCGCCCAGCTATTGATGACGGCGGGTGTCGACCGTGTCGTCACGCTGGATCTGCACTCGCCTGCGATCGAGGGCTTCTTCCAGGTCCCGGTTGACCACCTGCGGGCGACGCCGATGCTGGCGACGACCTTCCGGCGCCTGGGGATCACGGACTTGGTGGCTGTGAGCCCGGACGCGGGTGGCGTCGCCCGAGCAGAGGACTTTCGTGTGCGAGCGGGAGCATCGCTCGCGATTGCGTCGAAGAAGCGCCCGAGCCCGGAGGAGGCGGAGGTGCTGGAAGTTGTCGGCGACGTCGAGGGGAAGACCGCTGTCATTGTCGACGACATGATCTCGTCCGGATCCACGATGGTTTGGTGCGCGCACAAACTCGTTGAACGTGGCGCGCGTCAGGTGTTCGCCGCGGCCGTCCACCCGATTCTTTCCGGCGATGCCGCCGAGATGCTCGAGACGTCGCCGATTGAGAAGCTCTACGTGACCGATACGCTGCAGCTGGCGGACTCGATTCATGCTGATCATCGTGACCGCATCGAGGTCCTGACGGTTGCGCCGCTGCTTGCCGAAGCGATCATGCGGATCCATAAGGATCTGTCGATCAGCGCGCTATTCAACTAATCTGAAACCCCGGAGAAATGCTGGAATCTGTCCTCGTATTTGAGATTGCAATCGCTGCCGTCGCCCTGGCTTTCCTGGGGTTGGCGGCGTGGGTTGAGGCAAGCCTCGGCACCGCGCGAGAACTCACGATCAGGGAGCTGCTGAGCGACCGGCTGTCGCGGACTCCTGACTCCGATGTCGATGAAACGACCCAGATTCGCTCAGCGATGGTCTTGATCCAGATGATCGCAGCCGGGTTGTCTACCGCGTTGGTTGCTCACGCCTCCCTGGATCTGGAGATCGAAGGCGCGTTCGTGCTCGGGTTGGCGGCAGCGACACTGCTGAACATTGTTGTCGGGCGTGTCATCCCAGGCTTCCTGGCGACGAGCCCGGAAGATGTCTGGTCGTCCTGGACAGGCCGGACAGGCCGGATCTTGCGCGCGATGTTCTTTCCCGTCGTCTGGCCAATCGAACAGATCCAACGCTATCCATTGAAGACACAGGCGACCTCCGAGGCTGGTAGCGGCGAAAACAGCGACTCAAATGGCCGAGACGCTGACGTCGATAGCAATGGGACGGCAGCAGTCGAAGACTTCTCGGAAGAGCGCGAGATGATTTCCGGCGTGCTCCAGCTGGTTGATGCGACTGCGGATGACATCATGGTGCCGCGTCTCGATCTCGTAGCGGTGCCATCGACCGCGACGGTAGCCGAGACCGTCGATGTTGCGATTAGCGCCGGTCATTCGCGCATCCCGGTCTTCGGCGAGAGCCTCGATGAGATCCAGGGGATCATCTACGCCAAAGACCTGCTGCGGTACGTATCGGAGGACGGTGGCGATAGCCCCATCGACGGTCATGTGCGCGCTGCCTATTTCGTCCCGGAGTCGAAGCGGGTCGACGAGTTGCTCCAGGAGCTCCAGGCGTCGAAGGTGCACCTCGCGATCGTGGTCGACGAGTACGGTGGGACGGCCGGAGTGGTCACGATTGAGGACATCCTCGAGGAGATCGTTGGCGAGATCGAGGACGAGTATGATCGCGAGCTCCCACGTATCGAGCATCGTGATGACGGCTCGATTGTCGTTGACGGGCGGCTTCTGGTCGAGGACGTGCTGAACGAACTCGATCTATTTTGGGATGAGCGCGCCCAGGGGACGGTTGCCGGGCTCATCCAACGTGAGCTTGGTCGAATCCCAAAACCCGGCGATACGGTCGAGACCGGCGGCTTGCAGATCGCTGTCGAGACTGTCGAACGACGCCGTGTGCGGCGCGTCAATTGCCGACGCATCGAGATCGACGCAGGTGACTCCGACGACCATGCAGCCGCAAACACGCATCATAGCTACAAGTAACGCCACGCCCTGGCGGCTTGAGTGGCATGCACAACTGGAGTCCACGATGGATCGCGCGGCAGAGGTAGCTCTTGCCGGTGGCGCGGATGGCACGGTCATCGTCGCGGATTTCCAGGCGCGCGGCCGAGGTACGCGTGGAAGAAGCTGGATTGCTCCGCCGGGCACATGTCTCATGTTCAGCGTCGTGCTGCAGCCGACAGTCGGGCCAGGAGAGCTTGGCACGCTGCCGCTGCGGATCGGACGCATGCTGCGGGCTGCCATTGCCGGCGAGTACGTCCCGACGGTGGAGGTCGATCCCCCCAACGATCTGGTCGTTCGCGGCAGGAAGCTCGCTGGCGTCTTGTGCCAGTCGCGAGTTCGGGCGGGCAACGTTGAATGGGTGATCTGTGGCGTTGGTCTAAACACAAACCTCGTCGCGTCAGAGCTGCCCGTCCCCGAGAGCACGAGCCTGGCGATCGAGACCGGTTGCGCGGTAGATCATGCACGCCTGCTCGGGCACTTGTTGAATGCGCTAACCCCGCTCCGGCAGAGCTCCAAACCGCTGTTGCTTGCCCAGCCTGAGAGGTAGCCCATATACTCAGGGGCCGATGCGACGCCGTTCCTGGGTGGGAAAACTTCGGGCGATCGCCAGGGGAGGGAATCAACACGCGACATGCTGGACCTACGATTAACCGATGAGCAGGCACAAGTCCGCGACATGGTCCGTGAATTTGCCGAGCGCGAGGTTGCGCCGCATATCCAGGAATGGGAAGCGAATCAAGACTTCCACCCGGAAGTGCTCTACAAGATGGGCGAGCTTGGCATTCTCGGCTTGCCGATTCCCGAGGAGTATGGCGGTGGCGGCTTCGACTACGTGTCGCTCGCGCTCGCCTGCGCCGAGCTGGAGCGCGTCGACACATTCCTCCGTGTCGTCATGAGCGTCCATGTCGGCCTCAACTCGCTGGCGCTGCTGCAGTGGGGCACCGAGGAGCAGAAGCAGAAGTATCTCCGTCCGCAAGCTGAGGGCACGAAGCTCTCGACCTTTGCCCTGACCGAGCCCGGCGCAGGCACCGACGCCGGTAACATCCAGTCGACGGTCACGAAAGATGGGGATGACTACATCCTTAACGGCGAGAAGATGTGGATTTCGCTCGCCGATACCGCCGACCACATCATCACCTTCGCGTCGCTGGACCGCTCCCAGGGCCATCGCGGTCTGACCGCTTTCATTATCGAGCAGGGCTGGGAGGGCGTGACCTCCGGGCCGCTCAAGGGCAAGCTCGGCGTGCGCGCCGGCAGCACGGGCTGGTTGGCCTACGACAATGTCCGCATTCCCGCTGAGAACCGCCTGGGCGAAGAGGGCGAAGGCTTCAAGATCGCGATGACCTGCATCGACCAGGGCCGCTTCACTGTTGGCGCGGGAGCCATTGGCTTGATCCAGGCGTGCTTGGATGCCAGCGTCAAGTACTGCCACGAGCGCGAGGCGTTCGGGCAGCCGATTGGCGAGTTCCAGCTGATCCAGCAAAAGATCGCCTACATGGTTGCTGGCCTCGAAGCCTCAAAAGGGCTCGTGCTCAAGGCGGCGCAGCTCAAGAACATGGGCATCCGCAACACCCGCGAGACGTCGCTCGCCAAGTGGTATGCCTGCGACCAGGCGCTGTCCGCAGCCGATGAGGCAATTC
>JAUIIK010000203.1 GCA_030431755.1 Chloroflexia bacterium | reverse complement strand
GGGATGTCCTCGAATACGAGGTCTCCGAGGAGCATTGCTGCGATGGCAGTGACGGCGTAGGTCTCGAAGAGGTCGGCGGCCATACCGGCGCAGTCGCCGACGTTGTCACCGACGTTGTCAGCGATGGTGGCCGGGTTGCGGGGATCGTCTTCAGGGAGGCCGGCTTCGACCTTCCCGACGAGGTCCGCGCCGACGTCGGCTGCCTTGGTGTAGATGCCGCCGCCGATGCGGGCGAAGACCGAGATCAGCGAGCCGCCAAATGCCAGGCCGAGGAGCGCCCCGACGTCCCGGAAGATTGCGTAGAAGATCGTAACCGAGCCTAATCCGAGGCCCACGACAAGGAGACCGGTGACCGTGCCGCCACGAAAGGCAGTCTGGAGGGCGGCGTTGAGGTTCTTGCGGCCGGCTTCGGCGGTGCGGATGTTGGCCCGCACGGCGACGCTCATGCCGATGATCCCGGCGGCGGCTGACGCAACCGCGCCAATCAAGAATCCGATTGCAGTTTCAATGTCAAGGAGAATTCCGAGCAGGATCGCGATGACGACCGCGACGACCGCGACGATCCGGTACTGGCGCACCATGTACGCCTCGGCTCCTTCCTGGATCGCCTGGGCGATGTCCTTCATACGCTCGTTGCCCTCTGGCTGTGCCAGCACGGTGCGTACGAGAACGACGCCATATGCGATCGCGGCCGCCGAAGCGATCCCCGCGATGATCAATCCCAGGCCAGCATCACTCACCGTCATTACCCCCCGGCTGTGCCCCTGTGGTCGTATACATGAAACGACGCGATTCCTTGCCATTTGCGCTAGCAAAGGGAATCGCGCATCGACGGGGAATTGTAGGCAAGCGGTGCGACGGCTGGCAACCGGACGGCTTCCGGTAGACATAAGCTCGGAGCGAATCGCGCGAGCATTACACGCCTGTGTGAGTGGCGCGAAATCAGGGCGCCGGCGCGCCGGTTCCCGAGGGCCGCACGAACGGCTCAAGCTCGCGACAGCGAGGCGCGAGGACTCTATCATTGGCACTGAGCAGCGGCAGTGGCGCGCAGGAGAGGGAGCCGAATGACCATCGCCGATTACCACGTCCACACGGCGTTTTCGATCGATTGCAAGATCCCCATGGAGGAGCAGTGCCGGGCGGCCATCGAGGCCGGCGTCACCGAGATTGCCTTCACGGAACATGTCGACCATGATGAGTGTGACGCGGAGTCCCGCGATCTCTATGACTACGAGGCTTACGGCGCAGAGATCGCGCGCTGTCGGGAACTATTCAGCGACCGGCTGACGGTCCTGCGCGCGGCTGAGGTTGACTGGAACCGATCCATCGAAGACGACGTGCTGGCCTTCGTTGATCGGGCCTCATTTGATTTCATAATCGGCTCCGTGCACAACATCGACCATACCTATGTCGGTTTCACTACCCCGGACGAGCTTGGCGGCCCGGCGGCGATGTATGACCGCTACTATGACGAGATGCTCGCGCTGGTCGAAGCCGGTTTCCCATCTGTGGTTGGGCACCTGGATCTGCCGCGCAGATATCACAATATGACGCCGAACACTTTGAAGGGCGTCTACGAGAGATCTTCCGCGTGGCAGCCAGGAATGGCGTTGGCTTCGAGATCAACACCTCGGGCCTCAACCGGGGGAAGGGCTTCTCGCTGCCGGAGCCGGAGGTGCTTGGCTGGTTCGTCGAAGAAGGCGGTGAAGTCGTCACGGTTGGCTCAGACTCGCACCGGCCTGACCACATTGGCGGACATATCCAGGAGACCTACGAGGTGCTCAAGACACTCGGGATCGATTGGCGGATGTCGTTTGTCGATGGCGAGATGCGGAAGGTGCCGCTGTAGCTGGACGGCGTAGGGCATCTGCGTCTGAACGCAGCACTGGAACCGACCACGACTGCCGCTGTAGATGAAGCGTGTATGCGGCTGAGATGCACGTACGTCTGTGGTGTGTCTCTTCAATCAACGATTTGTGCGACCCACGGACGACTGCGGCGGAGTGCTAGATCGGGAGACGGCGGAATATTGGGCGGGGGAGGTGGCGGAGGACGGACATCACCCAGCGCAGCTTGCCCGGCACCCAGACGACGTCACTCTGCTTCCGTAGGCCGTCGACAATCGCAGCTGCCACGCTGTCAGCGTCGGTTGCCATCGGCGGTGTGTCCAGATCGCCGGTCATCTTCGTCGTGGCGAAGCCTGGCCGGACGATCATGACGTCGACGCCGCTGCCGTGAAGCGCGTCGCCGAGACCCTGACTGAACCAGTCGAGGCCGGCCTTGGACGCGCCGTAGATGTAGTTTGAGCGCCGGGCACGTTCGGCGGCGACCGTCGATAGCACGACGATTGTGCCGTGCCCTTGGTCCCGCAACCGGTCAGCAGTTGGAACCAGGAGCGATACCGCTCCGGTGAAGTTCGTCTGGATGACGCCGATCGCGCTAGCGGCATCGTGCTCATCCTCAAGCTGATTGCCGAGCACGCCGAAGGCGACGAGGACAAGGTCGAGATCGCCTTTCTCGAACGCAGCGTCGACGAACTCGGAATGGCTCGCGAAGTCGGTCGCGTCCAGCGTCAGGCAGCGGATATCGATTCCAGGCGCAATAGCCTCAAGCTCAGCGGCCCGAGCCTGCAAGCGCTCGATACTGCGCCCCGCCAGGACCAGGCGGCGCAACCTGTCGCGCACCAGCCGCTTGCTAGTTGCGAAGGCGATGTCGGAGTCGCCGCCGAGAATCAAGGCGCTCTGGACGCTGCCGAGGGCGTTCTTCATCGGTACTCCAGCTTCTAGGCGTGGTCGCGTAGCGCAAGGCGGCGCGACAGGTCGGACGCGAAGCGCTGCTGCGGATCGTACTTGTCAGCAATTGCTCGCCACTGATTGATCTCGGGGTACATGGCCTCGACGAGGTCGGGATTCATGCGGCTGTCTTTTGCGAAGTAGAGTCGCCCGCCCGCGTTGACGACGATCTCGTCGAGGCGGTCGAGCAGTTCGGCGAGGTCATCCCAGGCTGCCGGGATGTCGACGGCGAGCGTCCAACCGGCGATCGGGAACGAAAGCAGACCGTTGCCGGACCCCATGCGTTTCAGCACCACAAGGTAGGTCGGCACCCGTTCGTCGCTGAGGATTTCAAGTATCTTCCGCAGGTCGGATTCGCGGCCGGTCGGGATGACGCACTGGTGCTGGACGAATCCCCGACGTCCATAGACCCGGTTGGTATTCTCAACCATGTCGAGCTGATGAAAGAAGGCCGACAGCTGCTGGGGCAGTTCGCGTTCGGACTCCGGGTGTTTGCGGTACCAGACTTCGTTGAAGGCGCGGGCGCTGGCAAGCCCCACGAGGCCCGACGGAACGACCGGTGGGATCGACAGACGTGAGGCGCTTGGCCCTTTTAGACGGGACGGTCCGGCCACTGCCGATGGATCATCCAGGTGGTTGCCTCGGTAGAGAACGCCCCGACCGAGGCTATTCCCGGTTGCGAGGGTATCGACCCATGAAACCGAGTAGCGATAGCCGTCATCGTCGCGTGACATAAGATCAAGTAGCGTCTCGAGGTCTGCGACGCGATCCGTATCGACGAGCACGGTCGATGTCTCGATGGGGAGCATGCGGATGCGTGCCGAGAGCATGACGCCGGTGAGGCCCATGCCCCCACGCGTGGCGTTGAACAGGTCCGGATGCTGCTCGCGGCTGGCGGTGACGACCTCACCGTTCGCTAGAAGTAGGTCGATGGCCTCGACATAGTTGCCGAAGGTGCCGTCAACGTGGTGGTTCTTGCCGTGTATATCGCTGGCAATCGCGCCGCCAACGGTGACGTAGCGTGTGCCGGGCGTCACCGGGACGAAGAGCCCGAGCGGCACGAAGAGCTGCATCATCCGGTGGACGCACATGCCGGCGCCAACGGTAACAGTCGAGTGCTGGAGATCAATGTCGTGAACGTCGTCAAGACGGGTCATGTCGATGACGAGACCTCCGGCGTTCTGGGCCGGGTCGCCGTAGCTGCGGCCGAGCCCGCGCGCGATGAGGCCGCGACGGAGTGGCCGGCGCGCATGCTCTTGCAACTCTTCGATTGTGGAGGGTTGGGCGAGGCGTGCCCGGCTCGGTGATGTACGGCCCCAGCCGGAGAGCAACGCTGTGTTGGAGTCTGCTGTGGCATGGCTAGATGCGGTTAGGCGCGAAAGGATCTTCACGATGTTCCTTGCCGGCGTTGCCTGTCGAACGAGCAAAAACCCCGCGCAGGCGGGGTTTCGGTGACGCTTGGCCTGATTGACTGGTGCCGAGGGGCGGAATCGAACCGCCGACACCACGATTTTCAGTCGTGTGCTCTACCTACTGAGCTACCTCGGCCCGCATTGCCTCCGATACCCGCCCGTGCGAACACAAGTGGGCGATAGAGGACTCGAACCTCTGACATCCACGGTGTAAACGTGGCACTCTACCAGCTGAGTTAATCGCCCGAATTCCAACCGGTACTGGCGACGGTGCCCAGGAAAGGATTTGAACCTTCACGCCCTAAACGGGCACTAGCCCCTCAAGCTAGCGCGTCTGCCTATTCCGCCACCTGGGCAGGCCGCTCCATTCTGGAGCAACTGCGAGTATAGGCAGCAGAGATCGGCGGTGTCAAGGAGCGCGCGAGCAGAGCGCGCGCGTGTAGCATCGGATCGGCGCGTGCTAGGATCGAAACGCTTGCTGGGAATCGCTGGATTGATTGAAAGAACGCAGCGGTAAGGGAACTGAGAGGGAACGCATTGAACTCGAAAGTCACAGTTGTTGGCGCGGGAAATGTCGGTAGCGTTGTCGCGAACGAGGTCGCCCTCGGCGGCTATGCCGATGTCGTGCTACTGGATATTGTCGAAGGCATGCCGCAGGGCAAAGCGCTTGACATGATGCAGGCCGGGCCGATCGACGGCTACGACGCCACCGTGACCGGCGCGAACGATTATGCGGAGACGGCCGGGTCGGACGTTGTCGTGATCACGAGCGGTGTCGCACGCAAGCCCGGTATGAGCCGCGACGACCTGCTCAAGACCAACATGGGCATCGTCAAGTCGGTTACTGAGTCCGTCGTGGCGCAGTCACCGGACGCGGTGCTGATCATCGTCGCCAACCCGCTCGATGCTATGTGCCACGTCGCCTACGACGCGGCCGGATTGCCGAAGGAGCGCGTGATCGGCATGGCGGGCGTGCTCGACTCGGCACGGTTCCGCACCTTCGTTGCGATGGAGCTTGGCGTTTCGATTGCCGACGTCCAGGCGCTCGTCCTCGGTGGCCACGGCGACACGATGGTGCCGCTCCCCCGCTACACAACTGTCGGCGGCGTGCCGATCACCGAGCTGATGTCCGAAGAGCAGATCACTGCGTTGAGCGAGCGGACCGCCAACGGTGGCGCGGAGATCGTCTCGCTGCTGAAGACCGGGTCCGCCTACTACGCTCCGGGCGCGGCGGCGGCCCAGATGGCGGAGGCCATCATTCACGACCGCAATCGCGTGCTGCCGGCCAGCGTACTCCTTGAGGGTGAGTATGGCGTGGACGGTCTCTACGTGGGTGTGCCGGTGAAGCTCGGTGCGGGCGGTGTCAAGCAGATCTACACGTTGACTCTCACCGATGATGAGCAGAAGATGCTCGACCACTCGGCCAGTGCCGTTCGCGGTCTAGTCGACGCAATGGCCGCGTTGGGCTAGCTGGCAGAGGTTGCGTCATTGGCCAGTGTCTCCGCCTGGGACGACGCCGAACAGATGGCGAGCGTCGACGAGGCGCTGGCCCGGATTCTGGCGCTAGTCGGGCCGCTTGAGGCTATCGATCTGGGCCTCACAGACGCGCTCGGGATGGCCCTTGCCGAGGACATCATCGCGAGCGTTGACCTGCCGCCGTTCAGAAATTCGGCGATGGACGGCTTTGCTGTGCGGTCAGGCGACCTTGCCTCCGCTGGCGGCGGTCGGTTACGGGTGGCCGGGACTGTTGCTGCCGGTAGAGGCGAGCCAGCGTCCGTAGAGTCCGGCCAGGCTGCCCGCATCATGACCGGCGCGGTCGTGCCGACTGGGGCCGACGCCGTCGTCCGCTTCGAGGAAGTCCTGGAAGAAGACGACTGGATCAAGGTCAAACGGCGGGTTGCCGGCGGCGAGAATGTGCGCCTGGCCGGCGAGGACATTGCGCGCGGAGCGACCGTTTTGGAGCGCGGCCGGCGGCTTGCAGCCTCCGAGATCGGTGTGCTGGCGGCGCTGGGCCATGAGCAGGTCAATGTCCACCGCCGGGCGCGC